>CAIQIR010000131.1 GCA_903871875.1 uncultured Schlesneria sp. | reverse complement strand
GGGCCCTGGCGGATTCACGGCCGGCAGCACGACGAGTGTCGCGGCCGTGAATGGTGTCGCGACCTTCGCCAATCTGGTGCTCAACACCAAAGGCACCTACACGCTCAAAGCCAGTGACGGGACTTTGAGCGGCACGACCTCGGGTAACATCGTGGTCTCGTAGTCGTTCGCGTCGCGTAAGCGAACCGCTTGCGGAGATCAGTTCTCGGATCGTCCAGACATGATCCTCAAGACCATGGCCATCGCGGGCGTTTCCCTCAACGTCATGCAAAACGGAGATAAAACTGACTAACAATCTGACGGCGCCCGGAGACCAAGAGCGGGAATCAGAAAACGCGATCGAGGGCAGCGACATCGAGAGTCAGCGCGCCGATGAACCTGGTCATTTATGAATCCATTCCGAAACATCCATTTCAAACCCGGCACCGTCTTTCAGCCAAAGTCCTTGATTGCGCGTTTCGAGTTGCGCGTTCTCCATCACGAAATCGCTGGAGATGTAATAGGCGAGCAGCGTGCCCGATGAGAGGGAGAAGAGTTTGGTGCGCGGTTCCGATTTGCGACAAAAGCTTCCGTCGACGATATCACGGGCGAACGTAAATCCGGTGACACGCGCAATACCGCCTTCGTAATCGTCCACGGTGCCGATGAAAAAGCGACTGTGATCGTTCTCAAATAATCGGCGATGGATCACAAGCACCCGATCACCCTGGTTGAGAATCATTTTTGCAATCCTTGAATCGAACAGTTCGAATTTCGAAAGCCTGGTCGAGCTATTCGGCGGTTGACTCACCAGAGCTGGTTCACCATTGAACGACCGATTGTATCGCGCAGCCTTCGAAAGTACTTCCACCAACAAAGCGAACGCATAGTCTCAGCGTGCCGTGGGACAAAATCAACTGGTTCAGATAATCCGGTAGTGGGGGATTATCGTGGGTCTGGAATTTCACGCCGGAGATTTTCGCGGCTTGCTGAACAACAGCCAGGCGGAGCATAAGGTGATGGGTAACAGAACACACCAGAAGGGAATCATGTCGATTCGCTTTTCAGTTCCGGGGCCTGAACTCCGGTAAATTTCAACTCCCGGGGCGCGATAGCTGTACCATACCAAGTCAAGCTTTCTCGCCCCGGAACCGACAGATCGCCACAGATAAGCGACCGGACTGATGTACATGACGACTGGTTTGCCGGGTGTATCGATATGTCGTCCAGAATGTCCAGTCGTCAAACAAAAAGACCCGCTGCCAGAAACGAAAATCAACCACATGCTGCTATTCAACGTGAAGTAATCAACTGTGGAGTAACTCCTCGCCCACGCCGCCCCGATCACGCACGCCAGCACGAGCGTCACCACGCCGATTTTCCGTCGCAGTGGTTTGAGGTAGCCCATGATGATTGTTCGCCTCTCGTATAAAAGGGAAAGCCCGCAGATTGTATCCACGGGCTTTCGCGCCAAACAATAGACATCACGTCATACTTTCGCCGATTCTCCGATCAGTTCCCGGATCGTCCACGTATGATCCTCAAGCCCGCTGGCCATCGCGGGCGTCTTCCTCAACGTCATGCACAAATCAACCGTTTCAGACAATCCGGTCGTGGGTGATTAGCGTGCTGCTGAAATGTTTGAAAGGGGATTCTTTGTCAGGTATTGATGTCGGATTCGTCTGAAAAGAATCTAAACGCTTCATCGTCTTTGGGTTTCCAGATGCGGTGGGATTGGGCGATGTGGTCGAAGATTTGTCGCACGTCTGGAGGGACGGACAGTGGGTCATTCAGGTATTGATTGTATTGCTGATGACGTCGCTGCGCTTCGATATCTATTGGTGCATATCCGGCGGCTTCGAGAAGTTCTCTTAAATCAATGTCCATGATTCCACCTTTGCGCTGCGATTGATGGCCAAAACGGAAAGCCCCCCGGATCTTATCCAGAGGTTTTCTGTCTGTCGCCACTGATGTTTCGTCAGAACTTCGCCGATTCCTCGATCAGTTCTCGGATTGTCCAGATGTGATCCTCAAGCCCACTGGCCATCGCGGGCATCTCCCTCAACGTCATGCACAAATCAACCGTTTCAGACGATCCGGTCGTGGGTGATCAGCGTGCTGCTGAAATTGGCGGGGGGCTTTTCACAAACGAGTCTACGACTGCTGTCGGTCGCGTTAAATAATCCAGGATGAACATCCCCGTGAGAAAACAACACCACAACCCGCAAAGCACGAAACAGGCGGTCGCGATTTTAGAAATCGCTGTTCTCCCACAATGGACCCGTACGGCGATTCCAATTGGGAATAGGGCAGCGAGAACGTATATCAAAGGACCAAGCAACAGCGGAGGGTGTTTCGAATCTAATGTTTGACGAATCGCTATGCATAATGCGACCGCGACGACCGCGACCGCAACGCAGTATGTGATCTCTACGCGGTGTTTCACTCGCAGACTCCTCTGTTGCGGCGCACTCGCCACTGGCTGCCAATAAGAGTGTGTCAGTTTTTTTTAGCCTGTGATTCAGGGGATTCCGGCACTTGTGGCTTACGAGCGAATCGGGGGATGAACAATCCAGCGATGCGTTCGATCAAACAGCAGGAGGGGATCGCCATCGAAAACCAGCAAACGATGGTGGTTATGAAATGCATCGCCCCATCGAATTGAACGATATCCCCGTTCGATACGACCCACGGTCGATTTTTTTGCATCTGTGTAATGTACAAGCCGTCTCCCCACACCTTATCAAATCCGTAATAACCGATGAGGAAGATTTCATTGGCAACGAATCGACAAGAGAACAACAGCGTCCCCAGTGTCGTGATGAACATCAGCAGGTGTGGAATGTCGTTTTTGTCGGCAGCCGTGCATAGTTTCTGCCAGGTCTTCGATGCCATCGAGAGTTCTCCCGAAACGAACAAACCCCGGTTTACCGCCAGGGTCGCTCGGATTCAATGCCATTCTCAGAAGTTCGCCGATTCTTCGATCAGTTCCCGGATCGTCCACGTCTGATCCTCAAGCCCGCTGGCCATCGCGGGCGTTCCTTGAACGTCGTCTGCTTGTGGCCGGAGTTGTCGACGATTTTTTATTCGGGTTTATCCCCGTTTTTTCGGTTCCAGGAGCATACCTAACCGATCAGTGGCCAAAGTTAGGCGACCGCCGTAGGAATGAGTCGCTTGATCATTATCACCTTGATGGCGTCGTTGACGACGAGGCACGAAACCATCGCATAAATAAAGATGGCGACCATCTGTTCCCATGGCAGCGGCGCGAGACCTGGAAACCCCACGAGCGCCAGAGCTGTCCCCACAAGGGCTTCGGCCGTGAGAGCCGCGAGGAGACTTTTGCTGGGCATTGTCGCCCAGAACCAGCGACGTTCTCGCGCCGAGAGAACGGAAAACACTGCGAAGTAAAGTAAGACCAGGAAGCTAAACGTATGGAGCGGCTTGGCACGGATGTCGCCAATCGGTACCAGGTCAAAACTTGACCAACAAAGCAACAACAAGAGAAGAGCCTCCGCGACCATCACAACGCCGAGCACAACTGACACGGCAATGAAGCCGCCGATTTTCCACGTCTCCGGCTTTCTGGACGGGCGAACGTGATCGGTCGCCAGGGCAATCTTCGCGAAATCCGTCATGAAGGTGAGTAGCAGCATCGCAAAGGCAGAAACCACGAAATGGCCGGTTACCACGAATGCGACTGCCACAAAGGCTGATTTCAGGATCGTTCGACTAATCTTGTTGATGATCCAAGTCAGCACCCGCTGGTAGATGGTACGTCCTTGCTCGATCAAAGCCACGATGTCGATGAGTCCCTGTTCCGTCAGGACGACACTGGCGGCTCCCTTGGCAACGTCTGTTGCGGTGCTCACAGCGATTCCCACTTCGGCTTGTCGTAAAGCGGGTGAGTCATTGACACCATCGCCTGTCATCCCGACCACGTGCCCCGCAGCCTGCAAATGCTGTACGACCAGGTATTTGTCCTCAGGATAGACCTCGGCAAGTCCATCGGCACCTGCCAAGAGGTCGATCGCTTTGTTGCCAGATTTCTCACTCTCCGCTTTCAAGTCCGCCGCGCGACGAATATTCGGCAAGCCAACCCCCTTGCCGATCTCACACGCGACGGCCAGGGCGTCGCCTGTCAGCATCTTGACTGGAACGCCTAAATCGTGCAGTGATGCGATGAGTTGCCGGGCATCCGGCCGAGGTGGGTCGTACAGACTCACTAATCCAACCAGCCCTGGAGTACCCGTCTCGGGGCCACGTGCCACTGCGAGCGTCCGATATCCTTTGAGGGCGAATTCGCTCAGACGTGCTTCTAATGCCTCAATCGCAGGGGGCGGAAGTTCGCACGCCTCGGCGACCGTTCGCACGGCGCCTTTCATCACGCGGAAACGCTGCCCATTCTGTTCAACCACGGCTTCCGTTCGCCGATTTTTCGCGTCAAAGGGTGCGAAGGAAACAGGAGTGACCGCAGAAATACCCTCGAATACATGGTGGGTTCTTGCGGCGACAAGGAATGCCAAGTCAATCGGGTCTTGGTTGGCTGCTTGAGACGCCAATGCGCCAGCAAACAGCACGTCGGATTCTTTCGACTGTTCCAGCGGAATCACTCCGGTGACCGCAAGTTGGTTCTGAGTGATCGTCCCCGTCTTGTCCACGCATAACACGTCCATCGTCGCAGCATCTTCGGATGCGCTCAGTCGCGTGACCAGCACACCTCGCCTTGCCAGTTCCGCTGACCCAATCGCCATACTGACTGTGAACATCACCGGGAGAGCCACAGGGACTGCACTCATCAGCAGGACCAGCATGAGCGGAATCATTTCGACAAGTGACGCGCCGCGAATGAGCGACAAGACGATGACCAGAGTCAGTAGCCCCCCGACGATAATGAACAGCCAACGAACAACATTTGAGATGACCGCTTCGATATGAAGTTTGGGACGAGCGGTCTGCACCAGCTGCGTGGTCCGGCCGAAGTAGGTCTTCGCCCCCGTCAATATGACCACGCCGTTGCCTTCCCCTCGGCGGACAATGGAGCCCGAAGCGAGCACATCCCCGACAGTTTTGTCTGCCTCCTTGGACTCGCCCGTGAGGGCCGATTGATCGACGCTGAACGTTCCAGTCAAACCCTTGATATCTGCCGGAACGATGTCACCCGGACGCAGGCGGACAATGTCGCCGGGTACCAGTTCTCGGGCGGGAACAACCTGCCAGTTCGAATCTCGCAACACGCGCGAGTTCACCTGAAGACGTCGCCGCAACGTCTCCATCACACCTGCAGCTCGCTGTTCTTGCAGAAAGCCCAGCACTGCGTTAACAACCAGCAACGTGCCAACGATGGCGAGATCGGAGTAATGTCTTAGCACCACAGACAAAATCATGATCAGTTCGAGCATCCACGCGGAAAGGCCCCAGAATTTTTCGAGGAATTTGAGGACGGGATGTTCTTTCTGCGGGGCCACCTCGTTGTAGCCGCTTTCCTTTCGGCGAACGTCCACTTCCGCGTGCGCAAGCCCCGTATCGGGATTCACCTGGAGTGTCGCGATCGTGTCCGGGATCGACACGATGACGATGTCAGGGGGTTGGGCGATTGTTGCCTTCGACAACGCTGGCTCGGCAATGGGTCGATTGAGAATCGTTCGCATGATGAATATTGCTCTCGGTACCAACTCGACAAGACGCCGAAAAAAGGGACAACGCCGCAATAACTGTATTTCATTGGGGTTTATCCCCGTTTTTGCATCCGCGATTTAATCACGAGCGTGTCGGCAACCCGATCGCCTAGCCGTTGACGGTGCGGTGAAAGCATCATGCTGATCGTGGCGGGCATCCGAGGGCATTTGCAACAGAATGCGATCGTATCAAGCGATTCACGGTTTCGCACGAGCTCGCGTCAGGCAGAGAGGAGGTCATCAGCGGTGAGGCAATTGGCCGAGTCGAGATTGTTTTCCGTTCGGGAAACGGCGAGGGAACAGTTCGAAAATGACGGACTGATTGGCCACTCTGGGTGACCCGCCCGCGTCAGCGACGATTCCGCCTGAGTTGCTGACCAGCAAACATTGAGACATAATGACTTATCGTTTCCGTCAGCCGGGTTTGTCAGCTCGACAATCCCGAAAACTCTTCGACAAGGGGAACGCCGATGGGTGGCTGTCAGGCGGCGGGGTTACTTCTGGCGTTGTTGTTCTCGGACGAGCGCACGATCCAGGGAAAGATTGAGAACCCCAATGGAACTCCGGCCGTCGGGGCGCGGGTGATCGCCAGTCGATTCAGCCCTGTGCCCACCCAGGGCGAACGCGATATTGTCATGACCGATGAGCAGGGTGAGTTCACGCTGCGGCTTGCTGGGCTGCCCCATCAGACGACGTCGTGGTCCTTGCTGGCACTGAAAGGCGAACAATACGGTCATTTCGATCGAACCGTGCAGATCCCCGCAGAAAACGGCAAGCAAGCGGCGGAAGGCCTGAATGAGTCCCCACCTCTGGTCGTGCGACTGCTACCGGGAAAGAGGTTGTTTGGCACGGTCTCTCATGAGGTGACGCGGCAACCAATTCACCTGGCCAGGCTTTATACTCAGCAAGGGCAATTTGCTCGCACCGACAGGCAGGGTCGATTTGAGTTCCACGGCGTCCCTTCCCGTGTTGAACTGATCATGGTGAAGAGCAATGGCAAGTCGACTCGCCTGATCCATGTTGACCTGTCGGAACGTCCGTTTGCCGCAGTCGACGTCTTCCTGTCCCCAGGTGCGACTGTCCGAGGCTGCGTGGTGGATCAGGCGGGGCGGCCGGTTCCCCATGCCCGAGTGGAACGGGTGAGATCCGGACATCGATTGCTGGGTGATATGACCACTGTCACTGCCGCCGACGGTCGATTTGAGTTTGATGACTTTCCCAGCAACAGGTTGATGTTGCCGCTGCAAGTGACCGTCCCGGGATATGAAGAACGTAACGATGACCTGTTTGCCACCGCCTCCGTTGATCAACCTACGGAACTCACATTGCGTGTCGTCAAAGTAGAAGTGGAAGTGGGCCAACCCCCACTGATGGCGGCATTGGCCGGTGGTGCTCAGGATCCCGAGATCGGGGCGATTCGTGGTCGAGTTGTCGATCCACAAGGTCAACCGGTCCGGAACTTCGCTGTCGAATTCTTGTTGCCATCGAGTCTCGAACCGGCCGATTGGGGAAGCACATCCAGTGGCCCGCGATTGTTCAGTCAAGACGATGGCCGGTTCGTGGTGGGACGCCTGGAGGCGAACAAGCGATATCGTGTCGCGGTGGTGGCGCCGGGTTTCGGGCGTGCCGATGTAGAACCAATCTATGCCGACCTGGCGATGCGTCAGCAGGAGCTGGAATTCCGTCTGACAGAACCTTATCAACTGGTCGTCAACGTCATTGACCAGACGAACCAACAGCCAATTCCCGATGTGATGGTTGGGTTGTCAGGAAGACACTTCAACAAGGGCGATTTTGACTGGAATTACCAGTTGCACGAAGCACAGATCGAACAGACCAATGCCAACGGGCAGGCCGCGTTTGAAAAGCTGCCAATGAAAGCAGCAAGGCTGTTCCTGCGGAGACCGGGATACGCCCGGCAGCAGCAGGCCTGGGTCGACAATGGCAAATCGGTGGAGATCAGGTTACCGCCGGAAGCTCGCGTTGCGGTGACATTAAAACTGGGAACTCCGCGCGTGATCAGCGGCCTCAATCTCAAATTCCGCACGGAAAACGGCGACGTCTGCTATGCACGATCAATGGACAATGCTCCGTCGCCCACGATCCGCATCGACCAGTTGCATCCCGGTTCGTGCTCGCTGGAAGTCTACGACGGATTCGCCAACGAACCCTGGAACGCGGTGATCACGCGCAACATCGACCTGAAGCCAGGTGACAACGCCTTCGAAATGGAGATTCCGTAGCGAACGCAAAAGGCAATCAACCTCAGTAATGTCGCGTCATTCACTTTTGGAACATGGCTCAGGTCTTTCGCGGTCCGCCGAGAGGTCATTGGGGTTCATCCCTCTCACTCTTCTCTGACTTTATCTTCTCTGTACCTGGGTCCCTTTGTGGTTGGTCTTCTTCTTCAATCTCGCCGGTAGCTTTGCTCTGGACGAACGAACAGTATCCAACATACGCTCCGACCCATTCGCTGATTGGTGCAATTGTTCCTCCACAGGGATGGCAGAGGAATGGCCCGACTGATTACTCCTGGTTCCTTTCAACCCGAAGGCCGCGGCCCTCGTCAATCGCGTCCGTTTTTCGTCACGGACCTGGTCGGCCGCTACGGAGTGCGAGCGATTTTCGCGATCATGGTGGCGGCACTCTTCGCGTTTGCACCGCTCGCCGTCTTGTACTGGTTCAACTCGCTACGGCTGCAATCTCCCATCACGACATCGTCATCGTCCGGCCAGCGAATGGTCGTTCGAGCGGGCGAGCGTCATGACGAGCAGGAACAAGCAGAGCCCGGCGAAACAGCTCTGCTTCAAATCACCTGCCTCGTCCCGGGCTCGGGGCCGGACGGCTGGCAGGAATTGTTGCGAGACGATGATCCGGCCGCTCCGCATTCGCCTGGATTCTATTCGCGCTATGTCCGCCACGAACAAGTTTATCTCCGCCCGGCCAACAAGCAGTGGGTTCCCTTCGGGCTGCTGGGACCACCCCCTGTCAGTGTGTGGTTGCCGGCGGGAACCTACGAAATCCTCGTCATGCATGAGGCCCCCACGAGCGAAACGCGAATCTATATGCCAGGCCGTTCCTACCCCTTGCTGTCTGTCTTCACGGAATGCTCGCCCGAGCCCCGGCAAAAGACCGTCTGCCAGATTCCACTACCCCACTACGATACGGGCAATCCGGATGTTCAACTCGGTGTCGGAAACGTGCCGGAATCGGCGGACCGCAAACCGTCACCTGACGAACTGGTCCAGTTGGTGTCAGCGTGTGAAACCGTCACGGCGATCCCCACCCCAGCCGGATATCTGCTGAATCTGCCCGAGCCGTCCATTCAGCATCAAGACGGACATCGTGGATGCACTCAGGATTTCGAACAGGCGATTTCAGTCCCACGTGAATGGACGCGAGACCAGATCGCGACACTCCGAATGTGGCTGCCGGACGACGCGATCACGGCGAAGGCCCGATTGTGGGTGTTGATTGACCGGCTGGGCTGGCGTGAGTTTCTACAAGGGTGGTTCTGTTACGCCCTGGTCGGCGTTTCCGGCCTGGTTTTCACTCGTCGAGGTGCCATCGCCCTGTTAGAACCGTGGCAGCGCGGCGACGGCTGGAGCGATTTTTTCGGCTTACTGGTCAGAATTGTCGTGGTCTCGATCGTCGTCTGGTTTGCCCTGGAAATCCTCTCGAACGCTACAGGCTGCCACAGTCCGGCCCGATTCCGCACTCACTAAAAGAAATCCGGGAACGATTTCTCTGCCGCGTCGTCTGATCAAGCGAAGGCTTTCCGTTACGTTGGCTGACTCTCTGAGTCAGGCCGATTCCAACCTGGTTGACCTCGTCTTGGATTCCCCAGCAGGATGAATTCACCGAAGCCGCATCGACCAATCAAGAAAAGGACTTTTCAAATGTCGAAATCGTTTCCCATCATGCTCTGTCTGGCGGCCTTATTGGTACCTGTCCTTTCCGCCTCTGATCCCGCAGCCAAATCCGCAGACGACGCTGTCACCATCAAAGTCGTTGGCAAGCTACGAACCGGTCTGGTCGCCATCGGCGGCGAAACCACCGGGGCCGCGGTGCAGTCAAAAGGAATCAACTGGGAACTCGATTTCACCAAGAACGGCGAACTAAAAAAGACCGCGGAACAGCTGAACGGCCAACGAGTCACCGTCGAAGGCAGCTTAGAACACCGAACCGGCGTGGAAGTGAAGGATCGCTGGATCATCACGGTCACGAAGCTGGAAGCCGTGCAGGAGTGATGTCCCCTAGCGGCGGCATCTTGCATCCGTCCTGGTTTTAAAAGAGAACAAAAAAGGAGAGCCGGTTTATCCCCTTTTTTAATTCTCCGGCCGGCGGGCTTTGACGAGTAGGCGGTTGAGCTCGGCCATCTCGCCGGATGAGAAATGAGCCAGTTGTCGGCGGTGCATATCCACCAGGGGTTCGTCGATTTCTTGCAGGATTTCACGCCCCTGATCTGTAATGGAGTAGACGTCGGACTTCCTGACCCATTGCACATGGCGGGCTTTCACGAGCTTCGCAAACAGGCGCTGGGGATCTGAGTTGGGAACGACCAGTCGGGCCAGAATCTCGGTCTTGGGGATTGGCGATCCCACCCCACGCAAGATACGGAGCACGTTGTACTCGGAGGGAATGAGTCCGTGTCGGGCGAACAGGGCTTCACCCTCGGTTTGAAATTGCCAGGCGGTCTTGGTCAGATTCAATCCGGCTTCCTGTTCCGGGATTTCGAAGGGCGTTTGCTTTTTCAATTCGAACTGCAGCGGTGAGGCCACTCCGGCTGACACCTCACGTCGGACGGCTCCCGGCGATTTGCCGAACTCGCGGCGAAAGGCTTTCCCGAATGACGCATCCGAGTCGTAACCCGCCTCACGAGCGACCATCGCAATCGTCGCTCCGTCCAATCGACGCAAACGAGCGGCCGCTCGGTGAAGTCGCCACCAGGTCAAGTAGTCCAGCGGTGGCCGGCCAGTCACGGTCTTGAAACGAGCCGCAAAGGTTGACCGCGACACCGAGAGCGCTTGCGCCAACTCCGCGACCGTCCAGCGATGGGCCGGACGCTCATGCATCATGCGCAAAGCCTGACCGATTTCGTTGTCGGCCAAACCTCGCAGCCAACCATGCGCTCCCCCGTCGTGAGAAGCACCGTGTGCTCGCAAGGCATCCACGAACAAGGCCAACGCCATCCCCTCGCTGGCCGCCTGCCAGCCGGGTTGTGACGTCGTCGCTTCCGAAACGAAACGACCGAAAACCATGGCCGTGGATGTCCCTTCCGCCGCAGGGAGCACGAGGACTGGCGGAATACCCAGAAACGACACACCTTGAAAGCCCGCGGAAAACGTCAACGTCCCCGAGATGATCGTGGCACGATCAGGACCACTGCCTTCCAGGAAATGGGGAGCAGCATGATTCACAAACACGACGTCCCCCCCGACCAGCAACGTCGTCTTACGCATCACGGAAAGTTGGCATCGCCCCTCGGCGATGGCGTAAAAGGCGACGCTCTCCGCGGACTTGGCTTCGAGACGCCAGGGAATCTCGCGGACACTCACGTCATTCACGCGAAGCGTGATCCCGGCCGTTTTCAGAACGTCAGTCAGTACATCCACAGCGATCTCCTGGACGATCGGACTATTAAAGCGGATTTTCAGATATTCTGAATCCGCCGTTCTGCCAGTACAAGGGTGACGCAGTAGAACGGATTTCGACAGTGTGAATCCAACCGAAACTGATGGACGGTACGGAGTGTGCCGTCCAGGAGTGATGACTCGATGACCAGGAGATTTTTCATGCAACGGTTTCTTGCAGCTTTCGTTTTGACAATGGCGGTCTGTGGATCGAGTGACGCAAAAGACGCGACCTACCGCTTGACCGGAGACAACACCAAGCTGGAGTGGACCGGCACGAAGGCGGACGGAAAGCACGACGGAGGCTTCAAAAAGTTGAGTGGTACAGCCACGCGCACGAATGGTGGCGGGTTGACGATCGAAGTCGAGATTGACTGCGGGTCGCTGTACTCGGACAACGAGATGCTGACTCAGCACTTGAAATCACCGGACTTTTTCGCAGTGAAAGACCACCCGAAAGCGAAGTTCAAAAGCACAAAAATTGTGAAGACCAGCGACGGAACTCAAGTGACCGGAGAACTGACGCTGCTGGGAAAGACCAGAAAGGTGAGCTTTCCTGCCCAGATCGCGGAAGGCGACGTCCTGACGGTCGAAGGGAAATTCGTCATCAATCGACAGGACTTTGGAATGAGCTATGGCAAGGGCAAGGTCAATGATGAAGTCGAAGTGCGACTCGATTTGAATGCCAAGGCCAAATAACCGGGCAACCTGTTTTCGTCGCAGGGGGGGGTATTGCTCGGTTCGAAATGGAGAGCCGATTCGCGCCGGAGTGTTCTGAAGCACAGCATCCGGTGAAAACCCCGTCGAATACGAATGGGCCGGGGATCGGGCGGTGGGTTCCATCGCCTCCCGCAGGCGACTCACGAAACGGCATCCGCGATCTGTTGAGGACGAGCCATGTCATCAATTCCCCCCGTTTCGGAAGTCTGCGATGCCTTGCTCTTCGCAGTCATCCCGGCTTTTGGTGTGACCAGCCTGGTGGCCGTTCTGATTCCGACAATCCTCGGCCGTCGCGCCGAGTTCGTGGCAGCGGCCATCGCCTTCGTCGTCGGGGTGGCTGCTGCCAATTTTTTCCGCGGGTGTTTTGTTCTTCGATTTGAATCGGACTCACCATTATCCCCATTCGATCTGATGCGTGGGCTGTGGTCCGTGATCACCGGACAGAGCCTTGTCTTCGGTGGAACGGACTCCGATCCCATTCTTGCTCCCCGGGCCGGTCGATACTGGATCCCCTGGGCGGGGTTGATCGCCATTGGCGGAGGTCTGCTGCTGCGCCTGCCACGGCTGCCGACCGCGATGTCGTCTGTTGTCAGGATCTGCATTGCAGCGATTGCCGCGAGGATGATCGTCCCGGCCGATCTCGCATCAGGGTCGCCTTGGCTTGCCTGGCCGGTGGGGCTGCTCATCTTCTCCATCTGGTCCCTTGCAGAGCGGCGGTCCGTCCGCGTTCCACACGAAGTCACTTCCGCTGCCGCGGGGCTGGCCTCACTGGGAGCGGCGGCCGTCCTCCTGCATGCTCACTCTGCCCGACTGACTGACGTCGCAACGCTCATCGCGTTCGCCTCGTTTGGGATTTCGGTTGTGGCATGCTGGAAGCGCATCGACGCCGCCGGAGCGGTCCCCGCCATTGCCGTCGGCTTACCCGGTGTGCTCGTGTCCGGATACCACGAGACGTTCAGCGAGGTCCCCGCGCTGGCGTTCGTGCTGCCCGCACTCGCACCACTCGCTACAGCATTATTGGCGATCTTTCCCGATCGCTGCTTATGCGGTTGGCGACGCTGGTTCTTCACAGCGTTGCTCGTTGGACTACCAACGCTCGCGGCCGTCGTGCTTGCCAGCCGGGCTGAAACTCTGGACTTCGGCCATTCCGGGGAACAATTTTAGTAGTTTGTTCGTGGCACCGTGCGAAGGCCAAACGGAGATGAATCAACCGCTGCGGTCAGACGCTGAATATGAGACAAGTTCCAAACAGGAAAGCCAAACAGAGAAGGAGGTCAAATGCAATCAGGAGACTTCAAATTGGACCGCCGGAAGTTCAGTATCGGAGTTCTATCCGGTGTGGCCAGCAGCGCGACCGGAATCGGTGCCGAGACTCCGACGACTGCCGCGCCGAATGATCGCATGCCCGCCATCTTTGTGGCACACGGGTCACCACTGTCGATTGACGACGCCGGTTGGATGGCCGGACTTGGCAAATGGGCGAAAGAGATGCCGAAGCCGCGCGCCATTCTGATGATCTCGGCACACTGGGTTGATCGCCCGATCACTCTGGGAGCCACCAGGACGGTTCCCCTGACGTACGACTTTTATGGGTTCCCCCAGCGTTACTATTCGATGAAGTACAACGCCCCCGGTGCACCGGCTCTCGCCAAACGAGTCAAGGAACTGCTGGCGGGCAGCGACAAAGTCGCCGACGCACCGGACCGGGGACTCGATCACGGTGCCTACGTTCCTCTGCTGGGAATGTACCCGGGCGCGGAAATCCCCGTGCTCCAATTGTCGATTCCCACGATGGAACCAGCACCGCTGATCGCCCTCGGCCGACGGCTCGCCCCGCTCCGTCGCGAGGGCGTGTTGATCGTGGGGAGTGGATTCTTAACTCACAATCTTCGCACGATCGACTTCAGTCCCACCGCAAAGACACCGGCCTGGGCAGCGGAATTTGATGCCTGGGCGGCCGAGTCGCTGCGTCACCGCGATACGACAAGCCTGACCCAATACCGCGAGAAAGCTCCCGGCGTCCAAATGGCTCTGCCAACGCACGAGCACTTTGTTCCGGTGCTGGTGGCCCTGGGTGCGTCACTCGATGTGAACGAATCGGTGACGTTTCCCATCACGGGCTTCATGGGCGGGTCATTCACCCAGCGGTCGGTCCAGTTCGGATGATTAGACTCGATTGATCCGATCAAAGTTTCCGGTCAATGTGAGTGCCATCGCTTTAGGAACCACACGGGGGTGGCTCAGTATCGTCTGTCGTAGTAACCAACGTACGGGGTATCTTGACCGAGTTGTCTGACGACGTCATGGTTGTCGAAATAACTGAGCGAATACCATTTTCCGTCTCCGCCGCTCATCAAGATCTGACCGTGGTGCACACCGTAGGTTTTGATCTGACGCCCTTTAATCATCGATAGGGTTTGTTCCTTCGTCACTTGAACAATCTTGTGGCCGAAAGGACGGTCTACGAAATGCCAGCCGGTGCGCGAGTCGTAATCAATCTTGGATGCGATGAGGAACAGTGCCAGCAAGCCAATCACCAGTCCCGATTTTCGGGGATCTTTGTCGGCATTCAGCGAGCGATTGAATAGGGCCCACATTTCTCACCTCGCAAAATCACGCCGAATGAAGCGACCGAGTCCGTCTCGTGGTCTCGAACAGTTGAAACACTACTTCTCAGGATCGAAGTGGCGGCCGCGAACCGAACTTCTGATGGACAATTCGCTGCGTTTTTCCCGGTAAAGGTTTGGTTTGATACCGGGAATTCACGAAATGTGGACGGAATGATGTTGCGATTTGGCAACAAAAGTTGGGGAGGCGTGGCAGAATTCGATCGTCGGCAATGGATCGATGAGAAGCGAGTTTTCTTTCACTTCAAGATTCGGCGCCACGGGCCGGCCAGTTTCGTTAGACATCCACGGCCTCCATGGTGATGTTCGAGTCCTCAAATCTGTCGACCGTTCCCAAAATCGACGACGAGAGCGACACGTTGGCTGGGGACTCTCCGACGGTGGTCTCAACGTTCGAAACCCTGTCGACGTCCAATGACTGCTTGTTGCCTCCGAAAGACAGGCGGGCTGATCGATTCGGGAACGCGAATTGCGATCTCAGCGGCGGCAGGCATGATGTCGGGCCGCAACATCCAGTACCGCAGTTGCAAAGGGGAATGAACCAGCAGGAATGATTTGTCGAGGTCGAGGAAAGAAAAAGCGGAATTGGTCCGTCCGAAGAAATTACCAGCGATGGAGGAACGACTTGGAGTGCCGCTTCGCAAGCAGAAGGTGATGCGGAATGTCGATCGGTTATCCCGGTTATGGATCGTGCACGATCCCGATGGAGACGACTGGATCGTTCCTATCGTGGAACATCCGTGGGAACGTCGTCAACGACTTGAATTGCCCCAAGACAGGAAACGGAACCAGTGCCGGGACATTGCTGGGCGGGCCTTTTTTGATTGTCGTCAGCCACACCCACTTGGTGCTTGAACGTCGTCCAACGAAAATACGAATATTGACTAAGGAGTTGGTCTCCTCTGTTCGTCGCACGGATTTCACCGGAAAATAGTTAGTCAGGTGGCAAATGTTCGCCGATACTGAATGACTTACCGAAGCCCGCGATCAGGGCGTTCCCCGGAAAAAAGGGGGCCGTATCTCAGCGAACGAAAGTGGGGAACCATTCGAAAGGACGACAGCGAAGGGGGCGGCGTCTGGAATTCTTCACCCACGACCTCGTGCGATCGCGAGGCAACCAATGGGAAGAAGACGGTCTGGCGGGAATTTGCGACGACAACCTGCGACGATGCTTCGTGCTGGCTCTGCGGAACGGGAAGGCCTTAATTTTTGAGGAGCGTTGGTTTGGGCTGGTCGCTTCGGAATCGTTCATTTTTTCCGCGTTTGCAGTCGTCGAGGTCAGAGAGGTGGCAAAGATATTTGAGGATTCGATGAACACAGCAATGACGGAATCTCGACAACCCCGAACACCCCCGCGATTCATCGCCATCAGCGGCATCGTATTCTCATCGCTGTTCATCATCAGTCTGATCCTGATTCGACTGGCGATTCCAGCTCGTCCGACGGAGCCGGGAGACTGGCTTAACGAACCCGTCTTCCGCAATTGGGTGCATATTTCCCTCAATCTAGTGCCGTTCGCCGGAATCGCATTTCTGTGGTTTATGGGTGTGCTTCGCAACCGCATCGGATTACAGGAAGATCGGTTCTTCGCAACGGTGTTTCTCGGCAGCGGACTGCTGTTCGTCGCCATGCTGTTTGTTGCCGTCTCGGTAACGCGGGGCCTAATGGATACGTTTTCCGCCGGCCCTCCAGAACAGAGCGAAACTTATCGAGTTGGTCGAGGAATTGCGTACGCCCTGGTGAATACGTTTGGTATGAGAATGGCGGGGGTGTTCGTGATTGTGACGTCTACGATCGGAATTCGGACGACCGCCCTTTCTCGCTGGGTGTCGCTGTTTGGGTTTGTGTGTGGCTTGGTGCTACTGATGTTCATCACAACGTTTGCGTGGATCGCATTGGTCTTCCCATTGTGGGTTTTGCTGGTCAGTGCGTATATCCTCATCTCAGATCATCAACAAGACCCTCGAATAAAAGCGTGTCCTGACACGTCGCCACCACCTGATGAGGATGTTGTCAGTCATCCCGCCTGAAGATTGTTTTAGTCATCACAAACAGAGAATTGGCATCCTATGGCAAAAAATCGAAAATCATCGAAGACGAGTTCTTCGATCGAGACCAGTCCCTCTCTTCAATCGCATCCGACGCGAGATGAACTCTATGCGATAGGAAAGAGCCTGCGTGACAAGTGCTCACGCCAGGACCATGCCGTTTGGCGAGCGCCAGAGAATCGGCAGGATCCTTTGGACTTAATCGAGGAAGCAAATCGGGGACGCATTCCCCAGTTGGTTCCCATTCGCCATGGCCGCATGTTGCAATCGCCGTTTACGTTTTATCGAGGGGCGGCACTTCATATGGCATCCGACTTGGCGGGCACGCCCTCATCGGGATTGCGCGTCCAGGCGTGCGGTGACTGTCACTTGCTGAATTTTGGCGCTTTCGCGACCCCCGAACGGCGTCTGATATTTGATATCAACGACCTGGACGAGACCCTTCCCGCCCCTTGGGAATGGGACGTGAAGCGTCTGACCGCCAGTTTCGTGCTGGCCTGCCGTGACAATGGCTTCAGCGAAGACACCGCCCGCGATGCCGTATTGTGCTGTGTGCGCTCCTACCGCGAACGTATGGTGGAATACAGTAACATGCGGGTTCTGGACGTCTGGTATGCCAGCATTGATGCCGAAGATGTGAAAAGAACGATCCAGGACGAAGAATCTCGCAAGCGTATGCAAAAGCGTCTGGAGAAAGCCCAGGAACGCAGTGTATTGGAACATGAATTTCCGGAGCTCGCGACCACGGCTGGCATGGCCCCCATGATTAAAGAAAACCCGCCGCTGATTTATCATTTGCGAGAAAAGGGGCACGAGGAGCAAACCGCAAATGTCCAACGGGCCTTTGCTCGGTATCGGGAAACCATGCAGGAAGACCGGCGTTTGCTCCTGGACCGTTACAAGGTCATGGACGTCGCGATCAAGGTGGTTGGCGTTGGCAGCGTCGGGACGTTTTGTGGTATTTTGCTTTTGATGGCGAGCGAGCATGATCCCTTGTTCCTCCAGTTCAAACAGGCGCGACCTTCAGTCCTGCAGGCTTACGCTGGCAAAAGTCTGCACTCCAACGACGGACAGCGAATCGTCCATGGCTGTCGGATGATGCAATCAGCCAGCGATCTTTTCCTGGGCTGGACCGAAGGAGAACTTGGCCGTCATTTTTATGTCCGTCAACTCAAGGACATGAAGATTAAGCCGTTGGTCGAGTTGTTCACGCCAAGTGTCATGCTCCAATACGCCGAAGTCTGCGGCTGGACTTTGGCCCACGCTCACGCGCGTTCCGGGGAACCGACCAAGATCAGCGGTTACCTGGGCAAGAGCGACACGTTCGACAAGGCCGTCGCCGAATTCTCGATCGCCTATGCCGACCAGAGTGAACGGGACCACGAGGTTCTCATGAAGGCCGCGCGTGCAGGCAAGTTGGAGGTGTTTGTTGAAGAGTAATAGCTCGGCGCGCAATTGTCAGAAATTACTGGGCGCGCTGAGTCGACTAAACAGCTGCGCGGGTTTATGAGTTCCACTGAAACTTAACCTCGTTGGGACATTGGACAATCTGTTCGTGATACGGATTGCTGTGGCTAAGGAGACAAGCAGCATTCGTGAATACTGCGATCCCGAGAAATGAGGGGACTGAATGAACTTGACACCACTGGATCTGATTCCGCTCTGGTGCTTCTTTCCGCTGTTATTTGTCATCGGCATCGTCACACTTGAGTGCGGGTACCGTTTCGGGAAATGGCGACGATTGAAAGTATCGGAAGAAAAGGAGGCGCCGGTTGCAGCCATGGTCGCTGCCATTCTCGGTCTGCTGGCGTTTATTCTCGCGTTCACGTTCAGCATGGCCGCATCCCGGTTTGACGCCCGTCGACACGCGGTGTTGGAGGAAGCCAACGCGATCGGCACGACGTACTTGCGAACGGGATTGTTGCCGGAACCGCAGCGATCGGAAATTGCCAGGCGGCTGCGTCGATATACAGAGGTGCGTACTCAAAGTATCTCTACGGCCAACATCGCGGAATCAATCGCTCAATCCGAGGAGTTACACAAACAGCTTTGGACGCTGGCTTTGGAGGCAGCGGAGAGGGACCGTAGCTCGATTATGACGGGGTTGTTTTTGCAATCTCTCAATGAGACGATCGACCTGCACGCCAAACGTTTGTTCGTGGGACTTCAAAGTCGGATCCCCATGACCATCTGGATGACGTTGTTTATCCTGACGCTGCTGGGATTGGTCTCGGTCGGTTACCAGGCAGGACT
This sequence comes from uncultured Schlesneria sp., assembly GCA_903871875.1. Lineage (GTDB taxonomy): Bacteria > Planctomycetota > Planctomycetia > Planctomycetales > Planctomycetaceae > Schlesneria. The sequence goes on along the minus strand of CAIQIR010000131.1, from coordinate 30,567 downwards.
GTCTGCGACGCAACGCTCGCCAGAGATGGTCATTCTCACGCTGGCATTTGCGGGTGTGCTGTTTTTAATCGTCGATTTGGATCGCGCACACGAAGGACTGTTGAAAGTCAATCAGCAGCCGATGATCGATCTGTTGAGAACGATGGAACGCGTGCCTGAGTAAATACTGTTCGATCATGACAGGCCTTCGTCAGAACTTTTTACGTCAAGCCTCTGTATCAGCACAAAATGTTCTTCCAGACGAAAACAGATGAATCATGCCGGACCGATTGAACGGCCCCAAGGCAGGACCGCGTTTCCACACCGGCAACTATTTCCGATCGTCGTGACGTCATTCGTCGATTTCCGGCCGGGGCAGGCATTCGTGTTTTTTCGCCGAACTACCAAGCGATCGAAACCACAACTGTCATCCGCGGTTGACGCCCACTACTGTCGTTTAATTCCCCAGCTTGAGGATTTTCATTTCGGATTACCGTTGAGACGAGCCGAAGAAAGAAAATACGGCGTGAAAGCGCTGCTGGGCTGGGTTTGCGCCACAACAGGGGGTGGCCGTGAGGCAATCACGATACGGCCGCGCAGATGATGTCTGGCTTTGTGTCGTAGCCTTGCTGCTTTCACTTCCGGGACTGTCATTGCATGCCAACGAGATCGAATCGTTGGGGGGCGACCCCTTCGCGGATTCCTGCCCGAACCTGACGGATGAGATCAACGCGCCGTTCTTCCCCCAGATTCCGTCACCGCCATGGAAAGGTGATATCTGGACCCGGTCGCAATTGACGGGTGACTGGGCTGACGCTCGCAACGAACTTGCCAAAAACGGTCTGACATTTCTCGGCGACATTACCCAGTACTACCAGAGCGTCACTGCGGGAGGTCTTGCGCGGCAGTTCGAATATGGCGGCCGGGCCGACTATCTCATCGACGTCAACTCCCAGAAAATGGGTCTGTGGGAAGGAGGGCACCTCGATCTCCGTGGCGAAACGCGGCTAGGACAAGACACCAATAGAATTGATGGTGCCGTCGCACCGTCGAACTTTGCCATGATGCTTCCGCTGCCAAATCAGAACGTCACGGCTCTCTCTGGCGTGCAATATACTCAAGACCTGTCGAAAAACGTTTCTGTCTTCTTTGGTAAGCTCAATCTTTTGGATGGAACTCCTGATTCGTATTCGAAAGGCATGCGTCTCAACTATTTCTGGAACGCGGCAATGCAATCGAACCTCAGTCGGTCTTATCTGATTCCGAGCACTTTGGGGGCAGGTTTTTCAATCCGAGATGATGTCGAGCCGATTTTCAATTTCTATTTGCTTGATACCCACTACATCCCGACGACCAGCGGATTCCCGACGCTGTTCACAAATGGCGTAGTGGCCTATGGCGAATACCGTCTGAGGACAAACTGGTTTGATCTTCCGGGGCATAGCGCGGTCGGTTTTTTGTACTCCAGTGCAACCCGAACAGCTCTCGATTCAGATCCCTATCTGCTGCTCTCGACAATTCTCTCGGGAGAGCAGCCTCCGACGAAGGACTCCGCCTGGACCGCGACCTATCGGTTCGATCAGGTCGTTTATACCGATCCAGAGAATCCTGCTCGCCATTGGACATTGAATGGCGATTACGGACTGACTGATGGAAACCCCGATCCGATCCGCTGGTTTGCCAATCTCTCGCTAGTGGGAAATAGCCCCATTCGCAGTCGCGAAAATGACACGATCGGCATCGGCTACTATCACCTCGGTGTCAGCAACTTGCCAATCCTGGCGATCCACGGATTGGGCGCGGAGGACGGCGCGGAGCTGTTTTATAACGCAGCCGTCACCCCGTGGTTTCATGTTACGCCGGACATACAGGTTCTCGATCCTGCCCAGCAGCACAATGCAACAGCCCTTCTCGTCGGAATCAGAGCACGGCTGTCGTTCTGACGCCGCCCTCGCGAACAAATCGACTTTCCAGCAGGCAAAGCCCAGGCCATCGTCGAGTCGCAACGGGGCTGATGCGGCACGAGATCGACCTCAGCTGAAATCACTCCCACAATCAAACGTTATCACGCGATTCTCGCGGGAGAATCACCAGCGTCTCGGGATCTTTGTTCTGATGAAAAGAGATTAGTGCGTTGGCGGCTTCGATGAAGGACGTGCTGGACAAATCGACTTCGCGACGCGCTGTCCCTGCCGCTACGCCACGTTAAGCCATCTATTTTGGTTCAAAAATGAGATGTGCCCGTTTTGAAAACGTAGATTTTCTCCTAAGTCCGTTTGGGAACGGCTCATGGTTGAAAGCCGCAAATTCCGATTATCAGGACAAATCCTCGCATTTGATACGCGCGTTTTCGCTTCCATTTCCACCTGAATCGAAGGCCTACACCAAGTGCGTCATCACCGTCCCCGTATTCTTGTCACTGGTTCGTCGCTGTTTTTCGCCGCGAGGCTGATCAACGATCTCGGCCGTCGCGGTGCGGCGGTTACGGCGGCGGACAGTTTGCGTTTCTCGGCGGGAAAATCCTCACGTTATGCTGCTCGTCGCGTGTTGCTACCAAGCATGAATCGGGATCCTGGTGCCTATCTGGAAGCGCTGATCACCGAGCTGAAATCACGTCCGTATGATTTGCTGCTGCCAACCTTCGAAGAAGCGTTGGTCCTTTCCGAATACCAGAACGAGCTTCGACCGCATGTCCGGCTGTTTCTGCCGCAGTTCTCGGAGATGTTCCGACTGCATCATAAACCCAGCCTGCATCAGCGCTGCCAGACACTCGGTTTGCCAACCCCTCCGACATTCAAAGTGGACCATGCCGACCGGTTGCAAAAAGTCTCGGAGCAGTTGGGGTTCCCCGTCGTCGTCAAGCTGCCCAGCGCAAACAATTCGGTGGGAAGAACCTTTTGTGATAATGATCAGGAACTGAGACAAACCTTCAGTCGCATCTCTGCCGATCAGCAGCGATGTGGAGGTGAAATGCCTTTCGTGCAAAAGAAGATCGAGGGAGACCTGATTTGCACACTCAGCTTCTGCAACCAAGGACGGAAACTTGCCGAGGTCGTCTATCGCACGTTACGAATGTTTCCGCAGGCCGGCGGAACATCGGTTCACCGTCAGTCGATGGCTCATGCCGAGATTTCTCGGATGACGGACCGTTTGATTGCCAGCAGTGGATGGTCAGGGTTTCTCGGCTTCGACTTTTTGGTAGAACGCGCAACGGGCATTCCGTACGTGATTGACGCGAACGTGCGGGCAAACCCCGCAATCCACCTTGGTTTTTGTGCAGGACTCGACTGGTCAGAACTGATTCTCGATCTGGCGAAGGATCGGAAGCCTGACAGCCAGACCGCGTCTGCCGGCATCAACGTTCATACCATGTTTATGGACGTCGCCTGGTTGCTGGAAGGCTTGCGATCAGGTGCGGGAGGACTGCGTCGCTTTCCCCAAAGATGCCGCGAATTCATCTCGCCAAGCTGGAAAGTGCATTCACGCGGAGACCTGTTAGCCACCGGCGAATTCGTATCGGCAATCATCATGTCGATGCAGACTATATCCGCGGGCATCAAATCAATGATTAACGGCGGTCAAGCGGGGCAAATCATTCTCGAACATGCCAATTACGATCCCGCAACGGCGGAGGCGTATCGGCTAATGCGAGCGAGCAATCAGCCTGATCGGATTGCGGCCTAAACACCACTCTGCCACGGAAACTCCCGTCGACACATGCACGGTACAGCAGATGGCCCGCTAACCGGACGACAGCAGAGAACGACACAGGCCACTGGGCCTGATCTGCTCAATCGTGGATGGCAAAGAGAACGAGTCCGATAACGACGTCTTGGGATTTGCGATCTCCAACATGAGTTCGCGGATGTCGCCCAATTTTCGTCGTCGGCCGTCGGATTGTCGCTTCTTCTTGCCGACCATCTCGCGTGCGACCGTTTGCTTCATCCCAAACGGTCACTGTCCCAGGTGCAATGGGGCATTCCCAACCAGGACCATCGGCTTATTGTTTATTGCGTGGTGTTTCACCACCAGTTGCATCGGGCTTGCTGGTTCTCACTCGACTGGTTCCTGAGTTGCTACCACCACCGCCGCCGCCCCCGCCACCTCCTTGTCCGCTGAAGCCATACCCGTATCCACCATCCGAACCGCTGCCACCTTGACTGTCTGCCCCAGACTTCGAGCGATTGCCGCCCCCCTCAGTGCCGCCCTTGTCGTCTGTCTTTGAGCAGTGACGTCGTCACGACTTCTGGCATCCACTGAAACAGTGAAACGGGCCAGAAAAACACGGGAGGCAAAACAAGCTTGATCAGCAGCAGCAGCCACAGCCAATGCTGACACGCAGGCCGCCAGCGAAACATCCAACACAACAGCCATACGGCGGGAAGCAATCCCAAAACGATCAGGCCATTCTGAATCAACCACCATTGAGTACTCATGTGAACCTCGCCGTTTGGTAGACCTACCGTTTCCGTTTGTCCTTAACCTGACGCGCCCCAAGTTCATCAATCAGTTGTCGCAATTCAGATATTTCCTCGGCCGTCAGTGTCTGTTGCTGAGCGAACGCCAATAACATGGGAGCGGAAGCACCCTGATACAGTTCATCGGCGACTTCCTGTAGTCGCTGTCGGACCAATTGGTCTCGCGTGACGACAGCGCGAAAGACAAAGGCGTGATGGCTGCGATCGCTCTGCACGTACCCTTTCTTCTCCAGCCACTGCAGCAGCGTAATCACGGTTGATCGCTGCCAGATCAGTTGCCGCGAAGCAAGTCCCGCTTGAACATCTCGAACAGCGAGGGGGCCGCCATCCCACAGCACGTGCAGTACCTCACGTTCGGAATCGCTGACGGGAAGGCGAGAGGTTGTCATTTGGGATATTCCGCCAAGGACGGCGATGCCACGCCAGAAAGACCCACATCGTTTACACCGCGTAGACATGTTATCGACAGAATGTAAACGAGTTAAACAGCATTCGCTGAATGCCAGGCATCACAACAACGGCGCTGGTGCTCCATTCGATTCGATTTCGAAGAGCATTCGCAAGATTTCCGTAAAGATGTGGCGGCCGACAGAACCGAGGGCTTGCCTGCGAAACGGGGCGCGAATCAGTTCAAGGCGATCGCGATCAGAGCGCTCAAGAAAAATCTCGAATCAAACGGACGGCGTCTCGGTTGATCCGATTGGCGGATCCAGAACGATCAACGCCTGTGTCGGCGGTTACTCCACTGTGGGCGGAGTCCGGCGGTAGACGTGGAACATTGAATTCTGAAACACTTCTTTCACCTGCGGGGAAGCGAATGACGCACTCATTTCGAAGGTCTGATCATCGGACTTCTGGTCGGCGGCATCGGCGCGGACGATAATCAGATCGGATTTAATGTCGGTGGCATATTGCCAGAACGTCCGCTCGTCCGTCCCCAAAGGAAACGCTGACGACCGCCGCCCTGTATAGAGGGCCAAGGCGCGAGGCTTGAAAAACAGGCACCCTTCATCGGGCTGCGTTTGACTGCGAATGAATTCAAACAATTCCTGAGCTGCCGGCGTTTCGACACCTGTGGACAACCGGCCAAAATCGGCCGCCGAGTAAGCGGCCCCGAACGAGATCAAGGAGAACACGAGTAACGCGAGACTTCCTGCATTTGCTGAATACTGAAAGGGTCGCCATGTACCGATACCGATCAGCAGGTAGAACAGAAATCCGGGAAATAATGGCAGAATCATTCGCACGCCGTCGGCCGAAGGCCAGACGACGATCAGCGCAAAATAGCCCGCCAAAGCAATCCCTACCGAAGTCGGTTGACGCAGGTTGGCCCGGAGAAATCCAACGGCAGCCAAGATTACGAAAACCAATCCTGTGAGTTTACGCACGCCCGGCCAATACGGATTTTGCCAGATCAGTGCGAAAGCAGAAATGTCGCTGTAAGCGTTTGACGCCATGCTTTTCAGACTTATTCCGCTGAGCTGTTCGACGTAGCCCGAGCCTGAAGCAGGCAGCACGAGTCGCTGCAAGGCCAGCAGAAACACCGACGTTAAGATCGCGACGACGCCTACGCGAGTGACCCTGCGCGCAATCAGTGCTTCGCATACGAAGATCGTGGGCAATAAGACAGTACCAACCGTTCGTGTGGCGCAGGTCAGAAAGATCAACAACCCCAGTAACGCTCCATGCAGCGTCTGACTGCCATAGACTTTTTTCTGCCGATACCAATCGTCCGCAACCAGCAGCGTCGCGTACCAGAGCGGCATAAACAAGTGTTCTGAAGCGATGTTATCCTTATACTCCCAGTACACTGGACTGAAACCAACGATGATCAAAAAGATCAAGACATTTCGCTGATGGAGATCGCGGGAAAACAGTCGAACGGCAATCAGCAACGCTACGACAAAGAAGAGCACGTCCACGATCTTGAATACGGTCAAAGTCGATCCGCAGATGACGCTCACCAGCGCGAGTGCGGCGGGAAACCCGGGAGGATAAGCCCGCGGGCCAATAATCGCGTTCTGTGGATTATAGATGTACCCCGTATCGGAATACGGGCGAAGATGACAAATATTTTCGGCGTGCTTCAAATACTGAGCAAAGTCATCACCCCAAGTGTGACCGTCCCGAATCGTTGCCAGGAAAACAATTCCGATCAACCCGATCGTGCCGTAGCGGGTAAGCTCCCACCGGAAATGCGATGTGCCGGGAGCTGAAGTCAAGCCGTCCTTGAGTGGTATGGGAGAGGAAATTGACATAGACGACCAAGCACTACCGAATTGTATTTAGAGCAACGAGAAGTTCAGGCCACAGAAACAATTGTTAGCAAGGACCTATTATCTTCGTGGTCCATCACCTCGAACCGCTCGAGCACGGCTTCCGAAAACTCAACGATCTCATCAACCGCGCCTGATCGACTCTTCCAACGGGTGGATTACTTCAGGCGAAAACCGCAGTCTTTCCCGAACATTCCGCGATTCTTACGAAACGCTCGGCGCACACCACAACGATGCAGAGAATCACACGTAGCAACAACCTACGTCGAGCCAGCACGAAGTCAAGTACTTTTGCGCAAGGGAATTCAAGTCATCAAGCACTCGGCAAACAGTTGGTTTAGATCGCATAAGTTGAATCTGACCTGATTTGAGCGTTGCGAGCTTTTCTCCTTCTTTCGCAGCACTGACTGGAGACGGGAAATGGGTCCGGGCTCGAGATTAACGCACAATGATCGGACACATCCCCCTTCAGTGACCGGGGCTCAAACCGCTTACGGAGCCAGTCCCATTACGGCTTTCACGGAAGGTTTGTTGCCACGATCTTCGCGGATGAGTGACAGTGGATAGTGAACGTGTTAGAAGTAACGAGGGTGGTTGATTCCTGGGTCTTTACGAGGTGCGATCATGGTTGAAGTCGGTTTGATCACATTGCTGGCTATTGGCGGTGTACTGCTCTTCGTGGTCCTCTGGCTCGTTGCGGTTTACAACGGATTAGTGTTAAGCCGCAATCAATTCAAAAATGCGTTTGCGCAGATCGACGTTCAGCTCAAGCGTCGTTACGACCTGATTCCGAACCTCGTCGAAAGCGTCAAAGGCTACATGGCCCATGAGAGCGGTACATTGGAAGCGGTGATCAAGGCTCGTAACAGTGCCTTCAGCGCGGGGCAATCGGCCGCGGCGAATCCTGGTGACCCAGCGGCCATGAAGGAACTGGGTCGAGCCGAAGGAGAACTGGGAGGAGCACTGGGCCGATTGATCGCTCTGTCTGAGGCTTACCCCGATCTCAAGGCCAACACCAATATGCTGGCCTTGCAGGAAGAACTCACTGCGACCGAAAACAAAGTAGGATTCGCCCGCCAGGCCTTCAACGATGCGGTCACGTCTTACAACAATACGCGTTCGGTCTTCCCGGCGGTGATGGTCGCGGGGATGTTTGGCTTCACCGAAGCACAACTACTGGAAATCGAATCCGTCGCCCGCGAAGCTCCCAAAGTCTCATTCGGTAAATAGTCCGGCCGAATCATCTATGCAGAAGACTCTGTGAACTCTTCCTGCTGAGAATCCATGAGTACCAACTTTTTCCAGCGGCAGGATCAGGCTCGCAAGAATACGGGTCGCCTGTTGTTGCTATTTGCGATTGCGGTCGTAGCCCTGATTATCACGACCTACCTCGTCGTTTTGATCTTGTTTGTGTGGCTCGACGGAGCGGCGTCGCCGGCGGCACGCAATCCGTTTAATCCCAGACTCTTTCTGGCTGTTACCTCCGCGGTGCTGCTGGTGACGACTTGCGGCAGCCTGTACAAGACGGCCGAGCTGTCGTCCGGCGGGAAATCGGTGGCGATGCTGCTTGGTGGTCAGCTGATTCCGTCCAACACGCGCGAACTGGCTCAGCGGCGGCTTTTGAACGTCGTCGAGGAAATGGCGATTGCCTCGGGCGTGCCGGTGCCACCGGTTTATCTGTTGCCCAACGAGCGGAGTATTAATGCGTTTGCTGCGGGATTTGGTCCAAGCGATGCTGTGGTCACTGTCTCACAAGGGTGCCTTGACTACTTAACCCGCGACGAACTTCAAGGGGTGCTCGCCCATGAGTTCAGCCATTTGCTCAATGGCGATGTGAGATTGAACATCCGACTGATGGGGTTGATCTTCGGAATTCTGGCGCTCTCGATCGTCGGGCGGTACGTCGTCCAGTTCGCACCACGATCCAGTTCCCGAGATTCCGACGACAACAAAGGGGGATTGGCGTTTTTGTTGTTCGGTCTGTCGCTGATTGCGTTGGGAGCCATCGGCGCATTTTTCGGTCGACTGATTCAGGCGGCCGTCTCCAGACAACGCGAGTTCCTGGCCGACGCGAGCGCCGTTCAGTTCACTCGCAATCCTGACGGTATCGCGGGTGCGCTGAAGAAGATTGGCGGATTAGAGGCGGGGTCCGCGATCAAGAACGTTCATGCATCGGAAGCGTGTCACATGTTCTTTGCAAGCGGCTTTTCCAACGGGCTGACTTCACTGCTGGCGACTCATCCTCCGCTCGAAGAACGGATTCGCCTGATCGACCCGCAATGGAATGGTCGCTTTCCTGATGTGACGGTGACCAATGTTGAAGCGGATCAGAACGAACCCCAAGCCACACCGTCGAAGAAATCGCCTTGGCCCTCTCTTCCTGGGATGCCTCAACTTCCACTGCCCGTCTCGATCGGCGCGATGGGGTTGGCGGATACGGCCGTGAAGCGGATGGGAACACCCAATTCCCAAGGGCTGCATTCGGCTTGGGAATTTACTCAGGGTATCACGGACGAAGTTCGCGAAATTATTGGTGACCCGTTTTCGGCACGGGCCGCCATCTACGCGTTGTTGTTGTCCGATGACTCGGCCATTCGTGAACGGCAACTGAAAGGACTTGAAGCTGCCGCAGTCCCCCGTGATCTGACCGAGACTTTATCCGTCGCACCACGGATGCAGGCGTTACCACCCGGAACCCGTTTAACAGTCGCGTTTCAGGCCTTAACGGCATTGTCTCGCATGTCACCGCGACAGTACCAGGAATTCCGAGATCGCGTCCACGAACTGATCGATGCCGATCGGCAGTTAAGTCTCTTCGAATTCTGCCTGCAGCGCGTCGTTTGCCATCATCTGGATCGGGCGTTTGGCCTGGTCAAGCCACCCCTGGTCAAATTCACGAGTCAAGCACCGCTGAATGCGGCCGCCGCAAGCATTATTGGCCTGCTGGCGCTGAAGGGGAACGAGTCACCAGAGGATGCCATTAAGACCTATGAAACCGCGTTTCGAGCCTGGAACGGCTCGACGAATGATGTCCCAGATGCTTCGACCTGTGGACGCATTGATTTTGCCCGCGCGCTCTATCAGTTCGAGCAAGCCACGCCGCAACTGAAAGAACAATTGATTCGAGCCTGCGCGACGTGCATCTGCGAGAATCGGCAAGTCACCCCCGCCGAGTATGAGTTGCTGCGGACAATTTGCTCCTCCCTCGATTGTCCACTTCCTCCGCTGTCGATGGATTGATCCGAAAGATCCTTACCGAAGGCCATATCTGTCGCACTGGCGATTCACCTCAACCAGAGAGTGACGAAACGTGACTCGCGGCAATTTGCCACCCGGTCGCCACATCGAGTGGCCGTCGATGGTCGTCACGATCCCTCGTCAGTATAGTCGTCGAGTGACGGGTTAGAGGCTGGCCCACATGGGAATTGCCCGCCGCCAAATTGCTTCCAAAGGCGTGACATAAAGCATGGAAATCGATCGCTCGGCGGGAATCGTGAATCCGTTGCTCAAACCGCTCTCGATTTTCAACTCGCATCAAAGACATCGCGTTCTTTGTAATTCGTCGAACGCGTGCAATGGGCGTCAGCCTGGCCGCCGATACCGTGTATTACCTGCAGCGAGCCGGGAGCGACGAACGACGGAATTGAACCCCGTCTCGGCCAGTACGAAACCATGAGAGATGCTCTATGATCGCTGGCTTTCCAGAATCTCTGATGGCTTGGACTTCCGAGAACTTTCCCGGAATGCGTTTTGCCTATTGGGGACAAAGCGCGGCCGCAATGTTGCATGACGCTCTTTGCGAAGAACAGCGAAACAATGTCATCCTGCCCGCGTTCATTTGCCCATCGATTACCGCGGCGGCGGTTCAGGCGGGAAAGCACGTCATTCATGTCGATGCTGACCGCACGACCCTTCACATCGATCCACAGAAATTGGAGCAGGTTCTTCGTGGAATGCTTAACGAAGACACCGTGCTTCTTATTGATCATTCATTCGGCTACCCATTTTCTCAGATCGACAAACTCCGTCAGGATCATCCGGGGTTGTTGATTGTTGAGGACTGTGTGCGAGCACTCGGAGGGGCAACACCCGGTGGGTTGATAGGCCAATCTGGAGACTGGGTCTTGGTCTCACTCTACAAAACGGTCGGCGGAAACGATCACGGTGGGATCTTGCTGACGGGCTCTCCGTTTACGATTCGTTCGGGGCCAGTTCGCTCCACCACTTTGCGGCAGTTCACAGCGACGTTCGGTCCCGCTCGAATGGTCTATGAACGACTCAAGCGGCGATCGTGCGAATGCTCGCCATCGCGTCGTGATCTTGAATCCCCGCGATGGAAACCGGCGTCGGGAATTCCAAACCAGCTCTGTCTGAAGCGATTCCTCGCCACGACGACCAAGGACAGAAAGTCGTTTCAAAAACGGCAGGAAGCAACACGAGACATTCGATCCGCTTTGCAGCGAACGAAGGGCCTGTCGTTCATCAAGTCCGCGGAGGGATCATTAAATGCCGAACACTTTTTGAGTTTTACCGTCGACGACGACGTCTCCCGTGATCGATTGATTTCGGATCTTCACAGACTGGGGCTCTTCTTACTGCGGACTTGGGATTGCATTCCAGCATTCTTTCGCACATTGACTTCAACATTTCCGACAGGATTTTCGGAAAGCGTCTTTTTGGCTGAACACGTCGTTCACATCCCGATCAACTCTTTCCTCTCTCTTCGCCAGCGCCGTCGACTGATCGAAGGAATCCAGAAATGGTTTCTCTCGAACGTCGGCTAATCGTGAATTCACAATTCGCCCAGAGGACACGACATTTTTGATGGCAGTTCGCGAGTGCCGAACGACCTTCCCCTCGCGAATTGATTGACGGGGCTGACCTGCAACATTTGGGCATGCACCCAGAGAGTTGAACCGAGGGCACCGTGATCGAACAACTGTGTCACGGTTTCAAAATCTCGAGCGAGGTGACGACGGGCAGGTGATCGGAAGGGAATCGATTCTCGCGTTGGTCTGTGAGGGTCTGAAACCGTAACACTTTGACCGATTGCGTCGTAAATATGAAATCAATTCTTCGATGGGGAACGATCTCGTGGAAGCCATTCCAAGTGGAATCGGGGCCCAGAGGTTTCTCGGCCGAATGCTCATAAGCGTCTAGCAACACTGGACGGACCTGGGTGCCTGCTCCAATCAGGATGTTGTAGGGAGACGAATTTGGTGTCGTATTCAAATCGCCAGTGAGAATAACAGGGTGATTTTCAAACCGTTCTCGCAGTTGCTTCAAAAGAAGCGTCGCACTTTCGGTGCGGGCCTGTGTTCCGCGATGATCAAAGTGCGTGTTCAACACGTAAAATGCAATTCCCGTTTGGCGATCCTTGAGCTTAATCCAACTCGCAATTCGAGGGATGTTTGCATCCCAGCCCTTGCTGCCCGGCTTGTCGGGCGTCGTGGATAACCAGTAAGTGGATTGATCAAGCAACTCGAAGCGATCTTTGCGAAAGAAAATCGGCGCAAACTCACCCGCTTTTTTGCCATCATCTCTACCGATGCCGTAAACGTCCATTTCCGGCAAACGTTCTTTCAAGTCCTCCAGTTGCCCGAAGAGCACCTCTTGGAAGCCACCAATGTCCACCTTGTTCTTGACAATGATCTCTGCGACCCAATCTTTACGCTGGGGCCAAGCATTGACTCCGTCGCTGGGATTGTCGTATCGGATGTTCCACGTCATCGTGTTGAGCGATTGAGACCAAGCCACTTGTCCCCCGACAGACAGCATTGCCAAGACGAAAAGAATCGATTTCATCGAGCGTCACTCCACGACAAATTCCGCATCAAAAAACGTCGGCGTAAAAAGAAAGCCACCGACTGGTGGCCTCTCCATCGACCTCGTAAGCGTGTGAATCGTCATTCCCCATTGACAGGATGTGAGGTGAGACCTTCGGACATCACGTCCGGGCGGAACCTTCACGACGGATCTGCGAAGTTCACCCTCGGTCACGAGGCCGCCTTCCGCTGCTAACTCCTCATCGCCGCACCTCCTTAGTGACGGAAATCATCGTCATGCTCGGATGGCGGGTCCGATCCACTTGTCCTTGAGTGGCCTCTTGGTTCCCTCCATACCTACCTACGAAATCTGGGGGCGGCGTGTTGGCATTTTGTTGAGAAATCGGCAATTGTCGACGTACAGCGGCTTGAATCACTCAGTAGGCAAACTTGTAAATCGTTTCGTCAGTTCGCACGTACATCGCACCATTTGAAAACGCCGGCGTAGCCAATGTGCGGCCTGGGAGTTCGTTTTCGCCTGCGACTTTGAATTCGGGACCGCGTTCAACCCAGGTTGCCAGGCCAATTTCGTTCAGAAACAGGATCTTGCCGTTGGCATAAATCGGCGATGCAGAAAAATTGCCGCCCAGACGCTTCATCCAGTGGCGCTCGCCGGTCTTGGCATTCACGCAGGAGGCGACCCCTTTGTCGGCAACGAAATAAAGTTCGTCGTCGACCAATAGTGGCGAAGGAGTGCTGGGAGCTCCGACTTTCATGCGCCAGACAATGTTCGAATCGGTAACATCGCCCGAACCGCCAAGTTTGACGGCAAGCAGCTCGGGGTTGTCGTAATCGTGATTGTAAAAGACCAAGCCGTGACCCAGCGCCGGTTGTGGCACCACAGACCAGCCTGTTGCCAAGACTCGCCACTGTTCCGCTCCGCTACTCAAGTCGTATGCGGCAAGGTGATCGGAACCGGGTGCCAAGACTTGAGGCTTGCCATCGATCATCGCGACAGCTGCCGTGGCGAAGGAGAATTTGATCCGGGCGTCTACCGAACGAGGAGTTTTCCAGACGACCTTGCCGGTTTCAGCGTCGACGGCGGCAACGAATGGGTCGCTGCTACCATCACAGACGATCGCCAACTTGCCGTCGTGAAGCACGGGCGAACCACCGCCACCATGCTGCGGCGGATACACGAGTTCGGTGCACTGCCATTTGATGGTTCCATCGTTGGCGTCGAGCCGTGCAGTGCCTAAGGGTCCAAAATGCACAAAGACGGCGCCATCGTGAACGATCGGTGTCGGACTGGCATGACTGTTCTTATTGTGGATCGACGGGGCCTTGTCGATCGCGCGGATTTCGCGATCCCAAACGACCTTGCCACTATTCGCGTCGAGCGCCATGGCGCGCAGCGACATACCTTCGCCTTGCGGCACGGCCGTGGTGAGGAACACCTTACCATCAACGATGACCGGCGAGGACCAGCCCAAGCCTGGGATATTGGTCTTCCAGGCGACGTTCTTCGTGTCGGACCATTCCATCGGCGTCGCAGGCCCCACTGCATGTCCGTCGGAGTTGGGACCGCGAAACTGAGGCCAGTCACCTGCGCACAGGGCGCAGATCGTCAAGATTTCGAACATCATCGGTGGAGTACCTCGCCCGGAAAAAACGGTGGAACAGATCACGTGTCAGGAGATCGTACCAGCCGCAGTTCAATACCGGCAAGGTTGTGCGGGCAGGTTAAGAGTGCGACCCACTTCAGTCCAGTCCCCGTCCCTCGATCACATCCGCGCGTCACGTGGCGCAATCCGCCGCCATAGCACACGGATCAGGCAGCTGCCGTCAACTTTCGTTGGTCAACCATCGAATCGCAAATCGAAATCGCCCTGGCGGATTTCAATTCATTGACGATGCAGGAATGTTTCGATAGTTGAGCATCTTGGACAGCTCGTTCACGCCGCCTGTCTACCGCGTGTCTATTCCATCGTTCTCTGCCCGTGCAGACGAGGGTGGCATCAAGCGAGTGTCCAAATCCTTCGAACGAGATCTTGCCAATGTCATGAAAGGTTTAACTCAATAGGCCCGGTATCAGTGTGCCGCGTGATGCCGGGATCGGGCGGCCGAAGTTGTCGTGAAGCAACAAGTCGGAGGGGACGCCGAGCAGATGCAGCAGCGTTTGGGCGAAGTCCTCGGGCGGGATTGGATCACTGGTCGGGAATGCGCCAATGTCATCGGTAGCACCGAAGATGGTTCCTCCCGTGATGCCGGCACCTGCCAAGAGAATCGACTGCGCATGGGGCCAGTGATCTCTCCCGGCCTGTGCATTGATCCGCGGAGTCCGACCGAATTCACTCATCACGACCAGCAGCGTGTCGTCAAGCATTCTCCGTTCTGTCAGATCGCCGACAAGCGCGGCCAGAGCGCGATCGGCCGGTGGGAACAGACGCTGACGCATGTGGTGATAAATGCGTCCGTGTGAATCAAATTCTCCGCCGCCTTCTCCCGCTGGGGTCGGATCGATCCAGTAAACAGTGACCAGGGGCAGCCCAGAATCAACCAAGCGTCGGGCCAGCAGCAATCCTTGGCCGAACAGATGCTGGCCATAACGTTCGCGGGTTTTAGTCGGTTCGCGATCCAGGTCGACCGCCGTCTTCAGACCAGACGAATGCAGCAAGTCGAAAGCCTGCTGGTACGAGACATCTAAATCGGCAAATTGTTGCTCGCGACGACTCCAACCCGTATCGAACTGACTGGCAAGCGACCGGCGGTCCTTGATGCGACCCGGTGACAATCCCTCCGCATACACCACATCTTGAAGATCAAATCGTGCCGTTTGCTTATCACCGCGAATCACCAGCGGATCATGGCGCCTTCCCAGAAATCCGGCATTTTGACCCGGCCAGATCCCTGTCACCGGCGGTGCCTGAAATAATGTGGGAAGGGACACAAAAGGCGGAAGATGATTCTTCCATCCACGCCAACTGGAAAAAATGGATCCGAGGTGCGGTGGATCGTCAGGAAGCGCTCGCGTCTGGTCAACATTGGGCGTTGCATGTTGCACACCGGTCAGCATTGTCGCAACACCGGTCGTATGTACGCTGCACGAGTGCGAAACCGATCGAACGATTTTCAATTGGTCGACGTGCTGCGCAAGTTGCGGCAACAATTCGCAAGTCCGGATACCGGGCACGCTGGTTTCGATCGACGTCAACTCGCCGCGTACTTCCGCAGCGGCGTTGGGCTTCATGTCCCACGTATCGAGATGAGAAGGCCCACCATTCAGAAAGACCAGAATACAACGCTTCGCCCTGCCAAACGTTTTGTCGACCGACCCGCCATCGGCCTGAGCTCGCTTCAGGACTGACAACGAAAGCCCGAGTGCGCCCAACCCGCCCAAATCAAGCAGTGCTCGACGTCGCGATACGCGACTTTTCGACCAATTGTTCCACGCGGACGTTTCAACGGACATTTAACCGCTCCTGCGATGAAGTCTGCGGCATTGTAACATCCGTCCACCAACGGAGTAGAAAAAACTCTGTTGAAGAAACGCGAAGGTTCCGTAAGGCCGTTGGCCAAAAGTTTCGGCGGTACATCTCGAATCTCGACGAGTCCAAACCGAACGTCAAACAACCTGTTGCCGCCCCTTGAATCCTGATGGAGAAGTGGACACAATTCCAGGTGGCACCAACGAAACTCTGCGGACAACCAACGTACCTCGTACGTCTGAATCCACAAGTATGTCTTTATTTGACGCTTCCACCGCAGGAAATCCGGCGGAGATATTCTCAAATCTCTGGGAACAGGGATCTCCGCCGCCGGATATTTTTCGGTATCTCTCTGAGCTTGAGGAATTTCCAACAACGGACTGCGCTGACGTTTGTCTGATTGATATCAAACTCCGCAAGAAGTTTGGAATCCTCATCCCTGTTGAAGAGTATTTGGAGAAGCACCCGAAGTTCCTGAAAGACGAACAGCTTGTCGTGAACTTGGTCGCGGCCGATCTGCAAGCGCGAGGGCGGCCGACTTCGATGGCCGAAATTGAGCTGTACATTTCACAATCGCCGCGATTGCGGGAACGTCTCGGACCGGGTGTGCCAAATCATCAGCTGCGTCCTGAATTCGAATCGCCGAAAAAATCGGCCGTCAATCAGGAATCTGCGACCGTTCTGTTTAAGGATCAACCCGGCGATGTTCTGACCACGGGCTTGATGTTTGGCAAGGGAGTGTCGCTGACGGCAGCACCTGATTCAATTGGTCGATATCGCGTGTTGCGTCTGTTGGGTGATGGAGGGTTCGGGCGAGTTTTTCTGGCTCACGATGACGAACTGGATCGCCACGTTGCCATCAAGGTTCCGCGGCCTTCGCGAGTTCATCGGCCAGAAGATATTGACGCCTATTTGGACGAAGCGAGAATCGTTGCCAAGCTGGACCATTCCGCGATCGTACCGGTCTACGACTGCGGTCGTACCGATGACGGATTTTGTTTCGTCGTCTCGAAATACATTGAAGGTTGCGACCTGGCGAACAAGCTGAAACGCTCGCCGTTAACGATGTCGGCGGCCGCTCAATTGGCACAAACGATTGCCGAGGCTTTGCACTACGCCCACTTGCGGGGCGTAGTGCATCGTGACGTGAAGCCCGCGAATATCTTGCTGGATTTGAGCGAACGGCCGTACCTGGCCGACTTTGGCATTGCATTGAAGGAGGAGGATTTCGGAAAAAAACAGGATCAGGTCGGTACGCTGCCTTATATGAGTCCCGAACAGGTCAGAGGCGAAGGGCACCTGGTCGACGGTCGGTCCGATGTGTTCAGCCTGGGCGTAATGATCTACGAAATGTTGACGGGGAAACGTCCCTTTCCGTCGAACCGATTCAGCCAGAGCCTGTCGGTCGAAGCCAGGCCGCCCCGGCAGTTTGACGATGCGATTCCCAGGGAGCTGGAGCGCATCTGTTTGAAAGCCCTCTCCTGCCGCGTGGTCGATCGATACAACACCGCCTTGGACTTGGCGACAGATCTTCGAGACTACCTGACGGGAGGCGAAGAATTGTCGAACCGTCGCCTTCTTTCGACGGACTCTGGCGACGTTGCGTCACCACGGACAAGCGGTCATCTGGCCGCGGAGAATTGGGTGCCGATTGTCCCCAAAGGACTTCGTTCGTTTGATCGAAATGACGCCGACTTTTTTCTGGAACTTTTGCCCGGAACTCGGGCGCGAGGTGGGATTCCGGAAAGTGTGAACTTTTGGATTTCGCGAATTGAAGAACTTGATCCCGATCAGACGTTTCGGGTGGGATTGATCTATGGTCCCAGTGGCAGCGGCAAATCGTCGTTCATCAAAGCAGGAGTACTTCCCCGACTGTCACAAGATGTCATCGCACACTACATCGAGTGCACTCCCGTGGGGACGACGGACCAGATTCTGAGAGCCATCCGCAAGAGTTGTCCCGAACTTCCACCTGAGTTGGGCCTCGTCGATTCGTTGACGATGATCCGAAGGGGCCAGGTTCTGGGACATCACAGAAAAATGCTGCTGGTACTGGACCAGTTCGAACAATGGTTGCACGCCCACGAGTCAGAACACATGGGGGAATTGTTGCGTGGATTAAGGCAATGCGATGGCGAGCACTTGCAGTGCATTCTGGGAGTACGGGACGACTTCTGGATGGCGGTGACGCACTTTATGGACGAACTCGAAATGCCTTTCGTCCGCGGTGAGAATGTCGCCGCGATCGACCTGTTCAATATTCAGCACGCCAAAAAAGTGCTGATCGCCATTGGACAAGGGTATCAGTCGCTCCCGTCAAATTATTCGGACCTGCACCGGGAGGAAAAGGACTTCATCTCCACGGCCGTTGCCGAGCTATCCGATGGCGAGCGGGTCGTGCCCGTCCATCTCGCGCTGTTTGCGGAGATGGTAAAAAACAAGCCGTGGAACATGACGACGTTGCGATCGATCGGAGGGATCGCTGGCGTCGGAGTGACCTTTCTCGAAGAGAGCTTCAACGGCCGAACGGCAAGTCCCGCTCTTCGCCTGCATTCGCGAGCAGCACGAAATATTCTCAAGTCTCTGCTGTCAGAACAAAGCAGCACGATCAAAGGGGCGATGCGATCTCACGCAGAACTGCTGGATGCGTCTGGATACGCCGATCGACCGAAAGACTTTGAGACCGTGATCAAAATTCTCGACTTCGAGTTGCGGCTGATCACTCCGACCGATCCAGAAGGATCGGGAATTGAGGAAAAACTCCATGTCCGCCAGCGGCACGGCAGTGAGCGATTCTACCATTTGACACACGACTACCTGGTTCCGTCACTACATGACTGGCTGACAAGCAAACAGCGTGAAACACGAAGGGGGCGAGCAGAATTATTGCTGGAGGAACGAGGACAACACTGGGCGGCAAATCCCGTTACGCGCAGCCTTCCGACGTTTTTAGAATGGTTGGGAATTTTGGCCTGCGTGCCGTGGCGAGTCATCGCACGCAAGCAGGATCAACGACGAACGATGTCGGCTGCGACCCGCTACTATTTGCAATGGATGCTGCTAGGAACGTTGTCGTCAGCAGTCATGATTTGGGGTATTCGCGAGCAGATGCACCGATCACAGGCGCAAGCTCTCGTCAATTCGCTTGCCAGAAGCAGTACTCAGGATGTGCCCCGAATTGCGAGGGAAATCGTGCCGCTTCGGTACTGGGCCGATCCGTTGTTGAGAAAACTGGCGCTGGATGGAGACCCTGATTCTCCTCAGGCGGCATTGCACGCGGCGATGTCTCTGCCACTTGATCCGACTCGTACGGAACTTCTAGTGGAGAGCCTGTTAACATCCCCCGCTCATTCATTCGCGTCAATTCGCGATGTGCTGCAAAGTTCGCAGACAAATCGCAAGGCCATGATGGACAAGATTCGACAGGAACTTCAGGCGAAGACCGTGGATTCGTCCAGACGATTTCGGGCCGGTGTCGCTCTGGTCGGATTAGAGCCTCCGAAATTGGACAGCCCTGATCCCCTCTGGATGGAACAACGGGCCTTTTTGTCGGAACATTTGCTGGAGGAAATTAACAACAATCCAGATGACTTGTCTCCCTGGATCGATGCGTTACGCCCGCTACGAACGCTGTTGTATCCCCCCTTGCTGGAGATCTATCAAAACAGCGGACGATCCGACTTGGATCGATCCAACAGCGCCCAGATTCTGTCCCGTTTTTGTGGCAATGAACCACGACAGTTGGTGGAACTGGCGCTGACCGCTGAACCCTACCAATACGTCATCGTGCGTTCGGCGCTGATGGCTTCCGGTGATCTGGCTCGTGACGAACTGCTAGCGAACTATCATCACCCCTTTTCAGACAGCGGTTCCTTTGAAACACGCGTCCAAGAACGTAAACGCCACGCATATGCCGCAGTCGCTCTGCTGGACTTTCAGGTCAATTCGCCGATTCATGCGATCTTGGCAACGACCGATGATCCCGACCTGACCAGCCACGCCGAAAATCGACTGAGCCGTCTCGCGGCACACCCGGAACTTCTCATTCAGATGCTGGAAGATCAACGTGTTCCTATCCGGGGCGCGGCGATGCGCAGTCTCGGTGGCATGAAAATCGGCTTGATCCCAAAGCCTCTGCGGGAGCCGCTATTCGCGGCGGCCGCTCGACTGTTTCAGTCCGATACCGATAGTGGCATCCATTCGGCAGCAGAGTGGTCCCTCCGTTCATGGGGGCGCACCGATCTGGCCAAAGCTTCGTTACCAGACAACATTTCACCCGAATCCGCCGGCGATCGGAACTGGTACGTCACCAAATCTGGCCAAACCATGGCGGTATTTCGCGGACCGATCGTTGTCCGCCTCGGATCGCCCGTAGACCAACCTTACCACGAGTCTGACGAAACACTCGTGACCCGGAAAATCAATCGGGACTTTGCGATCGCCACGACGGAAGTGACACACGAGCATTTTCAAAAAGCGATTCCGGATTTCCGTCACAAGGATCCACTTGTCACCGTGAGCCCAGACTGTCCCGCGGTGATGATGACCTGGTACCGGGCAGCGGAATATTGCAATTGGCTGAGCAAGCAAGAGGGACTTCCGCCCGAACAGTGGTGTTACCAATCCGAGCCACAGTTCTTCGAACCTTTTGCTGACTTTCTTTCGCGGACGGGTTATCGACTGCCAACGGAAGCGGAATGGGAATATGCCTGCCGTGCAGGTTCGACAGGACTCTATTCTTGGGGCAATGATCCTTCCCTCTCTCGATACTACTGCTGGACCGTGACGGTATCTGAAGGTCACAACTGGCCGGTCGGCTTGCTCACTCCGAATCGCCTGGGCCTATTTGATATGCACGGCAATGTCGGCGAATGGATCACAGAGAAATACACGGCCCGTTCACCGGAAGTCGACACGGAAGACGCCCCAGAAGTCGCAATGCGAACAGAGTTTGATTTTAAAGCCGTTGCTCGCGGAAGCGCTTCGTCCAGCGGAGTCGTTCAAACGAGAGCCGCGAACAGGACTCCTACTTTGTCCTACAGTAACGTTTCTTCATTTCTCGGATTTCGAGTCGCAAGAACGATTCGTTCTCGTTAGTGTCTGTACGTATACTGCTTGAGCTTCCCAGATTCTTTTCAGTATTTCTGAGTCACTTTTCCCGACATTTTCAATTGGATTTCTGGCGGGGAATCATCGAACTCGCCACTTCATCTGACGTCGATGCGAGGCAATTGTGTTATTCGCCTAATCGGTTTTCGAATTCACTTCAACCGGAGGTTACTGTGGCCAAAAAGAAAAGTTCTGCAACCCGTCGTACTTATCCTCCGGACAGAATGTTGGCGATTCCTGCCGGATGGTCACAAGTTGACGCTTCGGAAACGACTCGGGTGACTCGGTGTGCGCAAGCATTTGCCCGGTATCTGACGATGACCAATGCCCTGATGAGAAAAATGATCGTCAAGAAGTTTGCCCAAGTCGACCAGGATTTTGGTGAACGAATGACAGAGTTCTGGCTTTATGACAAAGGCAATGGAAGCGAAGTGATCGCAGTCGCCTTCGACCGTTCACTGGATCGCCCTAACAATGACAAAAATCAACCGCGACGGAGGAATGACTGGCATATCACCGTGGGAGTTCATCCAGACGCCGATATTGCTCCTGTCGTAACGTTGGACGCAGGGTACACCGCCGTCAAGCAGTTGGTTGCTTACCAGCTACAACTCGCGGACGCGCATCATCCAACAGGTGCCACGACAAGGCAATTATTCACTGCGTGGCGTACCGACTCGGCGATTAAGAATGAATGGCCCGACCAGCTCTTCGCGAAGATGATGGCTGACAACAATGTGACCCTGAATGTCAATCCTAACGCGGCACAACCCGAGCCGCCGTTTGGGCATTTCCCCATATCGACGAAAAGAGTGCACATTAATAAAATCACATTGTAGTATTTAACCGACTTTTTACGTTCTTAATCCAAGACAAGTCTCGTCACTCATTTGGCGAACGGTCATCTTCTGGGGATTTCTCTTCGGGCGTCCCCTAACGTGTCGCTCAGATTTCCATATGTCAAGGACTCATCAGAATGGTAATGCCTCCCGACCCTACGCCGCCAATCGGTCTTCCTCCTGCCAAAAACGCAAAAAAGGCCAAGAAAGCGGCGGTTTCAAAGAAAACGCCCAAGGTCGTCAAGAAGAAGATTGTTAAGAAAGCAGTCGTGAAGAAGAAAGCGCCCACCAAAAAAGGTGGCCCTAAGAAGAAGGCCTCAAAAAAGAAGAGGTAGTGGCGTCGGTCAGCCCGCGGTAGACCGATCGATTATTGAAGCTGGATACGTTCATCAGGCCAAGTATGACTGTGCGCAATCGTGATGACGTTGAAATCTCCGTAATCATTACGGCACACAATGAAGGCCTGGATTTACTTCGGACAGTTCGCTCTATTCGCGACGAAACTCAATGCTTGAAAGAAGTGATCGTTCTGGATGATGGGTCGACAGACGACTCAATCGGGCGAGTTCGACGGCTCGCGAGAATTATTCGACATCGTCGTCGAATCGGCATTGCCTCTTCGCGAGACGAGGCAGCAAATATGGCAACAGGCAGTGCGTTGGCATTCCTGGACGGACACCAACGCCTGTCCGCTGGCTGTCTGGACCAGTGCGCTCGGTCGGCCGTCGAACGAGGCGCGATCGTTGTTCCGGATCTGTGCGGATTTGAAAAAAACGCGACGCCAAGTCACGGAGCCGTTTTCGCCAAACGCCGGGCGAGACCGCCGTTTGGGGCAGAATGGAAATCGACCAAACCTCGTTCCACACTCTCGCCTGTCTCGTCACTTCGTGCACCCGCCTACGTTGTTCCGACAAACCTATATCCGAAAGTGCGTTGGAGTCGTCTTTTGCAGGGCTGGGGCGGTTCGGAAGGATCCCTCTCGCTCAAAGCCTTTTTTTCGGGAGTTCCGATTCTGCACCTGTGCGGCCCCATCGCCTATCACAAGTTCAAGAATAAGTTCCACTACGAGGTGAGTTGGGATGAAATCTGGCGTAATCATGCCATCATCGCTCGAATCTGCTTTTCGCAAGAAACCTGGTATAATTATTGGCTCCCTCGCGTCTTCGATTCTCATTTGAGCGAGACGACGCTAAGGGAACTGGAATCGGATGCGATCCGATCGGAACATCAGGAATTTCAGCAAATCAAAGTGCGGCCTGATTGCGAGTTCTGGACGCGCCTTCTCGTCCGAAAGGTTCCTCAGAAATTCAGTTCGAACGCCTGTTTTTCTGCGACACCGAACATGCTTCCCTGACTGATCCTTTCGTCGGGCATGCTGCGTTCAGCTTCATTACTATTCGATCATTTGAGAATGATGCCTTCCAACCCGCGAGATGGTCAGCTTCGCCGCTCATTACTCCTCAGTTATGGATTGGGAAGCGTCGCTCCGACTGTTGCGCATGAATTCTGCGGCGCGTTTGTTTTTCTCTTCTACACCGAACTCATGCACTTGGATCCTATTTGGGTAGGTTATGCTCTTCTCATCCGGATGATCGTGGACGCGGTTGTGGATCCCGTCATCGGTTATGTTTCAGATCGCACTCGATGTCGATCGGGGCGGCGACGGCCCTATTTTCTGGTGGGAAGCTCGCCGGGCCTCGTATTGCTTGTGTTGACCTTCATGCCCCCCGAAGGTTCTGCATCTTTCCAATTTGCATACCTTGCCATCATTTCATCGCTGATGGCCGCTTGTTTCTCGGTAGCCGCGATTCCACACATGGCAATGGCGTTTGAATTGTCGCCTCTCCACCATCAGCGAGTGCGAGTCGTCGGATACCGCAACTTTATCGAATCGTTATCGAGCTTACTCGCACTGCTGAGTGGTCCGATTTTCCTGGCCCTGGCTGGCATGTCTTTTTTCGGCCATCAATTGGCTCGTGCTGATTGCTACCGGCTGGGAGCCGTCATGATTGGAATCAGTGGACTTCTGGCAACGATGGTCGCATTCGCAGGAACGGCCGAAGGCCCTCCAGCGGCTGACGAAGGTCAATACGGGTTTTGGCACGGCGTCTACTCCGCATTACGCAACCAACCATTTAGAACGCTACTGTTAGTTTACGTCTGCTTAGTGGTCGCAAATCGAGTGGCCCTTGCTCAAATATTCCTGCTGTTGGAACATTTTCACGGCATCAAAGAAGAGGACACCATTCCGTTGCTGCTCTCTTTCTACCTCGGTGCGTTGTCGGGTACCCCCGTGTGGTCCCTGATTGGAACGAGGGTCAGTCAATTTCGGGCACTTGTGGCGGCGATCATCCTCTGGCCATTGTCGTTTGTCGCTCTTGTGGCTTTCAGCTCGCCTGGTTCATTATTAATGCTCATTACCTTTGGCATGGGAGCCAGTTTTGCGGGAATCCTCCTCATGCTGGGGACGATCGCTCCCACAATTTTGGATCTCGATCGAATCCAATCAGGAAAACGCCGCGAGGGCCTTTACGCCAGCACGATCAATCTCGTGCTGCAAATGGGAATCGGGATTGGCTATCTCTCGACAGGAGTGGTGCTGAGCCTGATCGGACTAAATGGATCCCAACCTCCGACCGCGGACATGGTGCTTGGCCTACGATTCTCCACAGCAGGCTTTCCAGTTTTCCTCGCGTGTGTCGCTCTGCTTTTTATCTGGTGGAGACCGATACATTTAAAAACAGGGACATCCCATGGGTTGGAACATTGACCAAAGAATTCTGCGGGAGTGCTGAACGACTTCCACCATGTGCGTCATGACGACCTACCGGGCCGACGAGTTCCTGATCTCAATCGAGTATCTTGCCGGCACAATCGCGATTGTCGATGACAAGATTGATCTTCCGACGTCTCAACGACCGCGTCCCCCAATCACAACAGGCACCGACGATTGGGCGCATGAGATTCGGATCGCGCGATCGAAATGTTCTCGATTTCTGGCGAGTCGAATCGGAAATGTCTACGCTCATGCTGGCGACCATTCAAGGTGAGCAATTTGCCGCCGACAAAAAACTCGGTGCAGAGATCTCCGCAATGACGCTCGACCTCCTAACCAAGTATTTCGATGTCCAGAAATCGAAGGCGACAGTCCTCCAGCGATCTGTTCCCCGTGAGAAAGTCAGCGAAAGCTCTAAAGATTCACCTTAAGAAGTGTGTCGTCGACCATCGGCTTCTTGAATTGGGAAGACGGAATTCGTTGATCGCGACGATGCGTCATGTCGATCAGTGCCTCAAACCAACCGAGATCGGGTGCGTTGCGCGGGGACAATCGAAAGCCGCAACCGAATCGAAAGTTTTCGAACGGTGCAGGAATCGCAATGGACCATTGCCTTCGTACTCGCCTGTGGCTGAATCGGATCGCGTCTCCGTCAGAATGAAATCATCACTCTTCACCGGTTCACACTTTTCGTGGCGGCCGAAAGCTGATCCACTGGAGTTTCGTTTGACCCTCTTTTCGACCACCCCGGAATCCATGAAGTCTTATCCCATGCGAAACGTCACCCTTTTCTTCGCCATTTCCGTCTTGGCCCGCTCGTCGTATTCCCAGCAGCCTCCCTATGAGAACCTGTTACCCGCCGATCCGCCGTACTATCGTGTTCGTTTTGAAGCCTCGACGAAACCAGGCGAACTCGTCTTTCCGGTCAGTTACACGTTGTGGGTTCCGCCGGGGCTCAAGACCGTGCGGGGTGTCGTCGTCCACCAGCATGGCTGTGGGGAAGGTTCCTGCAAATCGGGACAAACCGGAGCGTATGATCTCCATTGGCAGGCTCTCGCGAAGAAGCACGATTGTGCTCTGATGTCACCGACGTATGAGCAGCCGGAACAGGCCAATTGCCAACTCTGGTGCGATCCTCGTAATGGCTCTGATGCCGCCTTTCAAAGGTCGCTGACCGAACTGGGAAGTCTGTCTGGCTACTCCGAATTGGACACCGTCCCATGGGCGTTGTGGGGACACAGCGGCGGCGGACATTGGGCGGGCGGGATGCTGCTGTTGCATCCAGAACGAACAATCGCGGCCTGGCTGCGTTCAGGCGTGCCGGCACTCAAAGCGGCAGAAGGCAAACCGACTCCCTATGCCCTCTCAGAAGCCAGTTGCCAAGTGCCGGTCATGTGCAACCTGGGCACCCAGGAAGGCGTCACAGTGAAGGACGGACGATTCGCCGGAGTCTGGCCGGGCGTCGAGGTCTTTTTCCATGAGTTCCGGGCGAAAGGGGGACTCGCGGGAGTCGCCGTCGACCCATTGAGTTCTCATGAGTGCGGCAATCAACGCTACTTGGCAATACCTTGGCTCAATGCATGTCTCTCCGCCCGTTTGCCCGTGAATAACGGCGACCCGTTAAAGCCCATGCCGACTCAGTCGGCTTGGATTGCACCATTGTATCTCGGTGAAGGAACGGTCATTGCGCCTGTGTCCGCGGATCAGTTTACAGGTGTGATGGAAAATTCCGTATGGCTTCCGAATGGTGTCATTGCCCAAGCCTGGACACAGTATGTCAAAGACTCGGTCGTAACCGATACGACTCCGCCACCCGCTCCCAGGAATCTTCACGTGAACGGCAACACGTTGACTTGGGAAGCCGATGCGGATCTCGAAAGCGGCCTTGCCAGCTTCATCATCGAGCGGGACGGTCAAGTTCTCGCCAATCTGCCCGATCAAGGCAAGAACCCCTTCGGTCGCCCGATTTTCCAAAACCTCCAATACAGCGATACACCCACCCAGCCGCTGGTAAAAATGCAATTCACCGACAGTACGGCCGAAGCGAGCAAGGCCTATCACTATCGCGTGATCGCGGTGAACACAGTCGGCCTGAAATCGAACTGAGGTCAAGCCGACGGAAGTAACGAGCGAGTGCTACTGAGCGTTCCAATCGTCGGGAACAACGCCTACGGACCATCAGGCGCTCATCACGGTATAATCGAATGGAGTCAGCCGCCTGCCGTCATTGAATTTGAGGACTCTTTTTCATCCGCTGGAATCAGCCGCTTATCACCCTTGTGAGAGCACCTAATAGAAAAACGCACAACACCGACTCGCCTCATTCCGCACCCGCCAAATTCCGCATCAAAGGTTCTTCCGTGACTGAATCTGGACTTTCTCTTGGACCCAACCGTCTTCCCTCCACTGAAACCGCTCTGACAGGTTGTCACCAACCATCAATGCGCACCACATCACTGGTCTGGGCACCCTTAATCGTCAGTGTGACGATCCTTTGCCAGAACGCCATGGCTGTGGATTTCCATGTGGCAACCAGCGGAAAGGACTCAAATCATGGGACGGAAGCACAGCCGTTTGCCACGCTGGAAAGGGCTCGCAATGCAGTGCGGCAGTCGCGTAAGGCGAGAGCGTCAACGGACCAGATGACAGTCTATTTACACGGCGGACGGTACGAATTCAGCCAGCCTTTGGTGCTGACCAAGGAGGATTCGGGTACACAGGACGCTCCCATTATCTGGCGGAGTGTCAGTGACGAATCGGTCGTGCTTTCCGGAGGACGCGCGATTCAAGGTTTTAAGCCGGTTGTGGACACGTCAGTGCTGGATCGTTTACCAGCGCCAGCCCGAGGAAAAGTGCTGCAGTCTGACCTGACGGCAGCGGGCTTGAAGGATTTTGGTGAAGTCGCGGCAATTGGGAAACGGGTGGAACTGTTTTTTGGAGGGAATCCAATGCCACTCGCGCGATGGCCCAACGAGGGATTCTCTCATGTTGTTGATGTCGTAGGCGGAAGTCCGATCGTGTCACACGGGATCAAAGGCGACGCCGTCGGTCGTTTCGTTTACAGCGACGACGAGCCTGCCCGTTGGGTTACGGAACCCGAGGTGTGGGTGTCGGGATATTGGTTCTGGGATTGGTCGGATGGTCGCCAACAGGTGAAGTCGATTGATCCAGCGACTCACACGATCGAACTGTTGCCACCGCATCACAACTACGGCTATCGCAAAGGCCAGCGTTTTTATGCATTCAACGTTCTCGCGGAATTAGACAGCCCGGGAGAGTGGTATCTCGACCGTCAGAGGGGAGTGATCTACTTCTGGCCGCCAACAGACACGAGCGACCCCAGCGTGACGCTCTCGATGACCCCGACTCTATTGTCCTTCACCAACGCTTCCTGGATTACCCTGCGCGGAGTCTTGCTAGAAGCGACGCGAGGAACGGCCGTGCAAATCGCAGGAGGGTCCGGAGTGCGCATAGCGGGCTGCGTGATTCGCAACACGGGCATGTCGGCTGTCGGCATCAACGGCGGTACGAATCATGGTGTGACCGGCTGCGACATCTACCAGACAGGCGAGGGCGGTGTCTCGTTGAATGGAGGAGAACGTAAGACGCTCACGCCCGGTGAGCACTTCGCAGAAAACAATCACATCCATCATTTCTCACGGCTGGTTCGAACCTATCGCCCTGCGATTGGTCTCCAAGGCGTCGGCAATCGGGCGTCACATAATCTCATTCACGATGCACCTCACACCGCCATTCTGCTCAACGGGAATGACCATGTGACGGAGTTCAATGAAATCCACCATGTTTGTGAGGAAACCGGTGACGTCGGCGCCTTTTATATGGGGCGTGATTGGACAATGCGCGGCAATTTGGTCCGACATAATTATTTTCACCACCTCAGCGGTCCGGGATTGCATGGTGCCATGGCCGTGTATCTCGATGACGCCGCAAGTGGCACGACCATTTTCGGAAACCTGTTTTATCGGGCTGGACGTGCAGCCTTTATCGGCGGTGGCCGCGACAACCTGGTCGAAAACAATGTCTTCGTCGAATGCGAACCCTCAGTGCATCTTGACGCCCGCGGGATTGGATGGATGCATGAAACGGCCGAACCAGGTGGATTCATGGACAAACGCCTGGACGAGGTGCCTTACACGCTGCCGCCGTGGAGCACACGCTATCCCGAACTCGTCAACATCAGGAACGAATCCCCGGCCGCACCGCGCGGCAACAAGATACGGCACAATGTGAGCATGGGTGGCCAATGGCTGAACCTCGAGAAAGCCGCTGAGTCGGGTGCCTTGATCGAAAACAACCTCGTGGATCAGGACCCCGGATTTGTCGACGCCACGAAAATGGATTTTCGGCTCAAGCCGGATTCGCCAGCGTGGGCCTTGGGCTTCCGTCGCATCCCAATCGAGAACATCGGACTCCATGACGACGAACTACGTACAGCGCGTCCGACGACTTTCACATCACCATGAACAAGTCACGAACAACCAGGCCGTCTTCTGACTGAGCAACTCCGTCAGGTTTTCATTCAGGCACAATGCATGACGTTGTTGAAATCCGGCCTCGAAGATTAGGACCGTGCATCGTTCAGCCACTTTCCAACGGTACGGCTCAGACCCAGTGGTTGTTCGACAAATCCAATACTGCGATAGAAATCAGCCGTATCCACATCAGATTGAAGATAAAGATGTTGTCCTGAAAGGACGCCACATAGACGGCTAAACATCGTCGTCGCAACCCCTTGTCGGCGGAAACTTGAATGAGTCCACATATCGACGAGATATGCATTGCAAATCCCATCGGACAAGACGCGAGCAGTTCCGATGATTCGGGAGCCGTGCCAAGCAAGGCAACATGCATAACTATTCTCGAATGACCGTTGAAGCTGCAAAGGAAATCGACCGTTATCGAAATGATCCACGGTGAGTTCTGCTTTGAGCCGGCCCCAATCGACGCCTATTAAACTATCCCGATACGTGATGTTCATACGACGGTTGATCCTTTGGGATTACTAACAAACCCAATGCTGTGGCAGATCGAGACATACTCGTTATCGCATTTTAGCAATCAACTCTCCATTGTGGCCGAGTCCGTGCTGGTACAGGCGGGCGACTGTAAACCTGTCGGCGGAAGATTCTCGACGAGTTTTAGATTTTTTCTGCGAACTTATTGCCAGGCTCGCGCGTCTAAATGGGTAGCGGCAATGACGTTCATCGTCGCCGACCAACCGTTTCAGGAAGAAACAACTTCAAAGGTCTTGCGGATTATGATGTTTTCACAGCGGATGTCCGATTGCAGACAGAGCGATACGCGGAGGTTTGCCATACCGGCGAACCTCTTCGGCACGCAACCCGTGCGTCCCCAGACTCGGCAACATTTTGCCGATAATTCGGGGAATACAGGTTTGCGAAGCGAAGAATCCTCGTGACATCGGCCCTAAGCCTCCGCAAGCTTTCAAAAGCCCGGTGTCACACAAAGGACACCGGGCTTCTTCTTTTGCCGCAGGCAAAGTTCTGAACACAGTTCCAGGCTGGTAGCTGAGATGGTTTAGCGCCTGGCTGAAGACCAGGAGAGAAGGATTCGAGCGCCTTCCGGCCCACATTGAACAATCGTTCAAACGATCACGGAGATCGTGCGCACACAGACATGGCCAGTTCAACTTCTGGTGAGGTTGCCAGTCCTTCAAACTGGCCAGGTTGGGTTCGAATCCGGGCACCGCCGTCCTCGGTGGTCTGGTCAATCAGTATTTCGGGGTGAGGGGCACCGGTCGCCCGCGTGTCTTGGGCACACGAGACAGTCAGTTCGATTCTGACCATCCCGACTCCGCTTGGTGGTGTAACGGAAG
>CAIQIR010000130.1 GCA_903871875.1 uncultured Schlesneria sp. | reverse complement strand
CGGACCGACGACCTGGTCACTGGTTCCGAGTTCTGCTTGATCCGAGCGGAGCGACCCAGAGACAAAAACGAAAGGCGGCTTTCCTCTCGGCCAAAGTTGCCCTCTCGCTCCGTCGAGAGGAGAGCGTGTCGCGGTACTCGCTGCATGCAATCGCTACGCAACGTGCGCACAGACGACCTCGCGAGTCAGCTTCACGATTGCGTTGGTGAAATTAAGGGTGCGGAGAAAGGCGGCTATCCTCTCGACGGAGCGAGAGGGCTACACTCAGGAAACCGAACAACAAGACGGATCGAGCGCGATCACCGGGGCCATGTGCGGACCGACGACCGGGTCACTGGTTCCGAGTTCTGCTTGATCCGAGCGGAGCGACCCAGAAACAAAAACGAAAGCCGGCTTTCCTCTCGACCAAAGTTGCCCTCTCGCTCCGCCGAGAGGAGAGCGTGTCGCGGTACTCGCTGCATACGATCGCCACGCAACGTGCGCACAGACGACCTCGCGAGTCAGCTTCGCGATTGCGTTGATGAAATTAAGAATGCGGAGAAAGGCGGCTTTCCTCTCGGCCAAAGTTGCCCTCTCGCTCCGTCGAGAGGAGAGCGTGTCGCGGTACACGCTGCCTGCAATCGCTACGCAACGTGCGCACAGACGACCTCGCGAGTCATCTTCACGATTGTGTTGGTGAAATTAAGGGTGCGGAGAAAGGCGGCTTTCCTCTCGGCGGAGCGAGAGGGCTACAATGGGCGGGGAAAAATCCCCGCCCTGCGTGCTGCGAATGACCGACTGATCCCCGACCGTTCGTCAGTTCAAGGTCTGACGATACAACACGAGATCCTTCCACCGAATGCCGTTCTTGTGAACGGGGACTCCGTGTTCTACTGCGACTGCAGCGTCGTTCGGTAATCGATAAACGCTCTGAAGTCGTAAGTCGGCCCTTGTGACGTCTGACCGTTTTCGAGTTTTGAGCGATCGACAATGAAGAATCCACGCTGCTCAGGTGCCGGTGTACCACTCAGCGGGCCTCCGATTCGAACGGCTCCGTTCTGCTGGACGGCTTGGAAGTACTTGACCGAAACGAAAATCGCAAAGCAATTACTACGGGTCGTCGTGCTTCCTGCGATCTTCGACAACAACCGGTTTCGGATGTAGGGGTCGATGGATCCACCGGAATGTTCGGCCGCGGTCCCGACTTCAAACAACTGGCGTTTGGAAGCGGCCGGTGTGGGGAACGTGTCAACCGGTAACGGCCGGAAGAGGGTGTCGGCGACGCTGGCATGCGGGACGCCGGGATAGAGGACATTCGTGCTGTAGCCGACGTCAGCAATGTCACGGAAGGGGCGGGCGTCAGGCAGATATCCGGCCCCGAGCGGGACAGTTTTCGCGCTCGGCAGGCCGGGCAACGGCACGTAAAGCGATTGATTGACCGCCACAGAGGGGTCGAACGGATCGCGACTCCACAGGAACTGTTGCCACCAATCGCGAACCTCGGGCGGGAAATTGTCGTCGAGGGACGGTGCATCGGCGTCGGGAGTCGGTAGTGCCGAATTGAGGTTGAGGGTAACCAGCCGACTATCGTCTAGTAACGCGGCCAAATTCTCGCCGTGACGCAGCATGTTCAGATTGAGCTTTCCTGGGACGCGCGGAATCGTCAACGCCGTAGCGCCCGCAAGATTAACGTTCGTTCGCGTAGGAACTTCCAGGAATTCCAACAACCGGTGCCAGCGGTTGTTCTTCTTCGCGACTATCGCGCCGATCGTTGTTGCGGTGACGTTGGAAGGATCTTCCGGGATCATAAACTTCGCGGCGGCTGTTTTCGCCACAATCGAATACGGCGTACTCAACGGTGAACCCGTCTTCCAATTCAGGCTCGACACTGGGTTATTGACCTGGATGTCAGGAGAATCTTTGAAAGCGGTTTGGCCGAGCGTCGTGAGTTGGTGGGGGCCGAAGACCGGTACGTAAAGCAGGTCCATCAACGACGCGTAATTTCGGTCGAAATGTAACTGCCAGTAAGTAAAAGGAGTCATCCCGAGCGACGTCGTCAGGCTGTTAATCTGCCCAAGGGTATTGACGGTCGTGCCGGTCGCGGGAACTCCAGTGCCCGTGGAAGCACCCTCGCCATTACCGTCCAAGGGCTGCGGTCGTTCGCGGCTGGTTAAGGTCTTGAGCGCGGCGGTGACGACGCCCGCCGCGGGAGATGACGTCGGGTCGCTGAACACGCAGAAGCCACCGCCAGCAGTCGCCTGCAACATCATCGAGTCTATTTCCACCCAGGGGTTGTCGGCCCCAGACGACGTCGTCATGGTGCGAGTCGGGTGGGCTCGGCGACGCAGAATCACCTTCAACGTCGCGCCCGCAGCTGTCATATTGGCGAGTGGGCTGACACCCGTAAACGGTGCCAGCATCGCCCCTGGAGTGCTCGTCACATCGGTTCCACTGGTATTGGGATCGATCGACGACGGCAGGGTCGTGCAGCTTTCGATGTTGTAACCGGTCGTCGTTTGCACCAGATCCAGGTCACAGTCCAACACTGTGGCAGTGGCGGATTTATTGGGAGCAATTCGCACGGTCGGAATCGTGGCCCAGGTGGGGTCGATGGCAAATGTGCTCTTGCTGAACGCATTCACGGCCGTGCCGGCGTCGGTTGTGCCAATGACGTAGGGATTGGTGCTTGCCGCGGTATTATTGGTGTCTAATACGGCACCATTTTTCAAACTGAGACGCGTTTCCCAAGCCGCGAGGACTCCGTTCCCTGCCTCTTGTCGGAGCACGACTTGCCAGGCTTCCTTGGGATCAAACGTGATGGAGTTAGGGCTTTGATTACGAAGTTCGGTGAAAAAGAAGAATCGATTGTTAACTGATTCGTCGTAGTTCGTCTGCGGGTAATTGGTACCCGCTGCCGATTTGTTGGCTTGAATGACCAATGATTCGCTGATGGACAAATCCAGCCGTTCCACGCCGTAGACTTCGCCTCGTTTGAGGCCGTCATTCGGATAACTCGGGTTGTAGTTCAAATTCGAAGTCGCATAGGCGGGCGACTCCAGCGTACCGTATGGGTCATCGTCGAGATTCCAGCCGTCGCTCAGATCCTTGTCATATTCGAATCGCGTGATGATGTTATCGCGGTCCATCGAATCGACGAGGTTGACGGCAAATTGCGCCATTTCTCGGAGCTGCGCGTCGGTATAAATATTATTCGGGGGCGTCGTATTGGACGTCGTTGCTGTATTGATCGTGTCATCGCCGTGAGCGAGCAGGTACAGCACGGTATAGATATCACGAGCCATTTTCTGGCGATCGTTCCGCGCCCAGTACTCTTCGGCAGCCGGTGCCGTCGGAGGGTAGGGGAATGTTCCTGGTGGCAGGCCCCCGATCGTGGTGTAGACCGGTGTATAAGCTGGGTCGGACGGGTCAGTCGGATGCGGCGTCAGATCACGAAAGGCGAGTGCACTCGTCAGATCGCCAGTCAACACCTGATTGATGCTCAGCTTCCGTTGCAGACGGCTTAGCGATTGTTGGCTGTTCCATTCGATCTCCAAGAGATGGCGTGTCGACGGGCGGATTGGATCTTCATCGAGGGGTGTCGTTTGAAAACGCGGAATGAGCGTCCCGCCCGAACCGAATTGAGGCGGAAACTTAAAACTCTGTGTTGATGGATCGTAGCTGTATTCCTGCCCTGGTGGTGAATTGACTGCCGCTGTCGCAAGGACGTGCGGAATGCCAATGCCGGAGGTCCCAAATGCACGATAAGACGTCGGCAACCCAAAGCTTTTTCGGTCGTTGCTCTCTGTTGTGAACTTACGTCGGATGACCGCCCCGCGTGAATTGTCCGTAGTGGATTTCGCGAAATTAAACGGCAGCAGACTCGACAATCGCGAATTGATATTTAAGCGATCGATCTCAGAATTGCTCAGGTTCAAATAGAGCATTTCGTCGGGGGTGAAGATATTGTCGATGGAGATGTTCGGAGTGTAGAAGGCGACTTCGTTGGGATCGTCACCCAATCCCTGGGTGATCGAATTGGTCATCAGATACGTCGTTGGTGGCGGCGGGGACGGGTTCGTAATCGCCCTCTGACCCCAGACGACGTTGATGGCCGGATTATTGACGGCCGTAATATTGCTGTTGTTGTTCTCGTACTCCGTATAAGAAATCCACTGGTTCGGGCCGAGGGTCGTGGACCAATTCAATTGCTTTGGAGTCGCTGTCGAGAGGTACGTGCCGAGGCCCGTATAGTCTAATGGGTGCTGAAAATAAGGGGTGTAGTCATTTTGGCCTTCATTGATATCGTTGTTGTCGTCCTGCAACGAGATCCCTGGTCGGGGTAGGCCTACCCCGCCGGTCGCGGCCATCGTCCCGGCGTGATAGTCGTTATAGAGGCGGTTTTGCTCACCGTATGTACCGGGAAAAAGATCTGTGACGACACCTGATGTGGAAAAGTTGAGACGGCCGATCTTAGACCAGGTAAATTCCATATTCGCCGTCTCGCCCCAAGACGGCATTGTCCCTGACAGCAGCGTGGGGAGGGATCCATAAAACTTTTGATGCTGATTGAAGATTGTGGATCCCGCGGAGCTGTCGGTGCTGTACCGAGCATTAAGAACCCACAACGGATTAACCTCTGAAGGGCCAAGCCCCAGATTTGACTGCGAGACGAACGAGAACTGCGGTAGCGCCACGTTTGAATAGCCATACGGATTTGACGTGTTGCTGACCGGCGTCACCGCCTGTGTGGCATCGTTGGGGCCGAGCAAAATCTTGGCCAGATTTCCATGCACGTTCAAATTGATCAACGCGTCCAGATCGTGAATAGTGACCAGGAACATCGGGACGAACAGATTACCCGAGGCGTCCTGTTGTGCGGGAAAATCCAAGTCCATCAGAACCGCTTCATTGAACCCGTCACCGTCGTTGTCGTAGTCGAATTCAACGGGATCGTCGAGCGTGGGGTTCGAGTTCAGCTTGGTGTATGCGCCCATCCGACCCGGCATGAAGACCTGCCCGGCGCCAGATCCGCCTGAGGCTGTTGGCCGTGTATCGTATGTGGCTGCCATCGGATGGGCTGGGAAGCCGTACGCGGACGGCCCGATCAGTGTCACAGCTTCGGCATTCGTCAGATAACGGTTGGTGGGGGTTGACGGTATTCCGCTGGGAGGAACGTAAATATGGCGGGGATGCGCCCGCATGACGCGTGCCGCTGTCGTTGGATTGAGACACCAGTCGTCGAGATATCCGTTTCCGTTGAGATCCTCGCCGATATCCAGCAGTCCATTCAGGTTCGTGTCTTCGAAAGTCAGTGGCGCTGAAATTCCACTAATCGGGGCTCTAAGCAACGCAGGGTCCATGAAGGCGGGTTTGACGACCCGATGAACCCCAGCGTTCTGATCTCGTACTTTGCTCACATAGGTCAGAAAGACGTTGTTGATGTCGGGGTACGTGTAGCCGACATCTGTTTGTGGGAAATAGAGTGGGCCATTGAACACTTGTCGTTCACCCGAGTCGTGTTGTTTCGGGGCTGCTGGCGAATCGTTGTAGTCGAGCAAATACCGGTAGTCATTTGGATCATTCGTGCCGTCGTCTGGGATACCGTTGCGATCTTGATCGACGGCAATACTTCCGTTAGTGACTGTCCCGGTCGCGTCGTAAATGAGGTTGACGCCTTCACCATTGAACGGATGCAAGTCGCCGGGAGCGTTGTACCCAACACCGAGCGCATTGGAGAGTAACGAGTGCCGGCTTCCCCAAAGCATGCTGTTGGTCAACCGAGGATCGGTGCCGACGATAATCTGCTCCAAAGCCCAATCGAACATGGCGTCAGGTGTCAGACTGGGGTCTTCGGTGTCCTTCGCGCCGTCAGAATAGGAAGAGGCATTGCTGCGCTCTTGCGCAGCGAACGTGTAGAACAGCACCCCGAGTAATGCGAGCATTCCCATCAGGACCATGACGATCATCAACGCCGACCCACGTCGGTGACGATTGGATGGAGACGCCTGGCGGACGACGACTCGTGAACGTCGATTCGGCGTAATTGTGTGAAGATTGGTTCGCATGACATTGTCTCCGAAAACAGTCGGCCGTTGCGATGAGTATCGCAATCAAGCCAATGCGTAAGTGCAACTCGTGCGGGCGATCAGTCCACGAGTGATTGAATAATTGTCAGTTGCCGCAGTTGCTGGCTGGACACATCGAAAAAACGAATCTGCAGCTTGATCGCTTTCAGAGGTTTCCGATTGTCGACGGCTTGCCAAACAACGCTTCCATCTTTCACAGTTACGCCAGCAATCTGGGGCCACGACGGCTCCAAGATTGCATCATTAGGTCCGGCACTGGCTGCCGGGGGATAAACCGTCGTGCCGGTTTGGACACAACGATAGAAGAACGGTGCTCCGTAGGGGAGCTTGGTCGGAACGGTGGTATTCGGGGCGATCAAAAAGGTTCCTGCCGGGCCGGAAGGGAACACCAAATCCCCGACGGTGTAATTGTGGTCGGCTTGCCAGTAACCAACGTAGCCGTCTGACCCCGAGGCCACGATGGGATCGGTTGGTCTCAAGTACAGTGCGCGATACGGCGGTTCGTCGTACGTGGTTTGCCCCGTAACCGGGTCCGGCACTGTTCCTGGGTCATTCGCCGTGTTGAGATCGAGCTTGGGGTGCCAAGTATCGAACACGGCGTTGGTCGCGTAGTTAGCGGTGTTTTCCGTTATTCGGGGACCAAAAGCCGGTGACGGTGGCGTGCCAACCCCGGTTGAGTATCGATTTCCAAGCGCATAATCGGCGCTCGTTGTCGTGAGAGCAGGGTCACCGATGTTGACAAACCCCTGATACAGTTCGTCCCAAACTTGAATATCGAACGCGTGAACGTTCGCCAGAATCAGGTCTTCCCCTCGCCGCGATCCATGCACGAAATCGGTGACGATCTGACTTGAGTTGAGCGTCATTGTGGCCGTCGGATCCATTGGAATATATGTCGTCGCGGCCAAGCTGATTGCCAGGTTCTGTGGGTACCTGAAGTTAGGATCCGAGCACTCCAGCAGTGTGAACCGCCCAATGAAATCCGCGAGGTCGGCCGTCCCAGTGTCGGCCCGGAACTCCTTGGGTAGCCCCGGGTAGGTCAATCCCACGTTTGCCGGAGAAAATCCAAATCGATTCGCGGGATTGCCAATAGCGTTGACCGACGTGCCGCTGTTGTCTAACGAATTGGACCCCAAGAACAGGGCACCGTGCGAGATTCCGCCCGTGGACTGGTAGTAGGCCGAATAGTCATAGTCATTCCAAAACGATGGCCCAGGATACTGAAACACCGGCGCGACCCCAGGGTTCGGGTCAAAGACATCGATACCCGGTTGATTTTGCTGCGTTTCATCGGACGGCTGAGGATTTGTTCCGGCAATCGAGAGCGGCTCGCGAATCAGAAGCTGGCGACGGTAAAGATTTCCGTTCCGTACGAAGTAGGCGACTTCGGCAACCGTGGAGAGTCCGGTGTTGTTCGGGGTTAGCTGACCGTCATCGGCGTCGGGCTGATTGGGATAAGTTGCCAGCGCGCTGTTCAGGTTGAGTGCCTGCCCATAATAGGGTGACTGGTCGGTATTTCGATTGACGACCGTTGACATCACCGTAAATTGGATCACGTCATCCAGGCCGTTATAAGGATTGTTTTCTGAGATATAAAAGTAGCCCTGACGGGAGCCGATTTTCGATCCCGCGCCACCGGTATTCTCGTTCGCGGCGAAGGGGTAAACCCAACGGAATGACCGTTTGTCGAGATCGGCTTTAAGCACGGACTGGAGACTGCGCGCCCGTTGATCATTTTCCGCGAGGCCACGCATCCGACTCATCGAGCTTCCGGCGATCTGGAAGACGCTGGCGAACATCAACATCATCAGCATGACCAGCGTCACCGAAACAAGCATTTCGATCAGGGTAAACCCCTGACGCACCCCGCTATTGCGGCGGCCATCGATGCCGTGTCGGGAAAATTGATTGCGATTCAGCATGGCTCAGTGTCCCCACGCCATTTGAGTACGGATAGGATAGACGTCAACAATACCCCGCATCAGCATCGCGTGACCGGTCGGAACACCACCAGCTGCAGCTGGCTGGGAACCGCTTGCCGCGATCGGCGTTTCGACGCGCAGAAAAAGAAACTTCGTATTAGCGCCGAAGGCTGAACCATCGACTTGATACGCTGACGCGAAAGGATACGGATTCAACCCCGCCGGATTCGTGATACCGCCCGCGTTCAGGGCGAGGGCCGCGGTAGTGCTGTCCTCGACATCAATAATCCGATACCAGCGAAGATTATCCACATCCGTCACGAACCCTCCCTTCTTCACGAAGGGCCGGTCGCCGGTCGCGTTGTACTGGACCATCACCCAATTTCGGGCGGTATCGTCCGAGCCGGGAAAACCAATTTCCGCTGGGTCTGGAATGGTGTTCGTGGGAGGATTTGACCAATCCTTGATGCCATTGCCATCATCGTCGATCCCCGAGACACCTGGGGCCTTGTCAGCACCGAAATCCGTGGTCGCGGTAAACGTTGCGGGATAGACCTGCTCGTCCTTGCCCGAAAACGGTCTCCGGAAAAAAACCACCACGTCCATGTAGGCTGTGCCTGAAAAACCACGACGGACGGACAGCAACCAAGTGTAACGACGCTCATGCGTTTCGACGCGAGCCCTCACCGGAACAAAGTTCAGTGGTAGCGGACCTGAGGTCGCAACCCCAAATGGCGGCGCCCAGTCGAACGTCAGGTTGGGTTGTGTACCAGTAACGTGGTAAATCGGTCGCACATGACTGATCTTGCCTGTGATATCGAACAACACGATCCGCGAGGGCGGGTAAGCGTCGGTTGACGTCGGTATCGAAAGCGTTCCCTCCATATTGCCGAGGGTGCAGCTGTGGTCCGTATGAGCTGTGATGTCAGTGGATTCAACTTGATTGATCCAGCTATCCGGAAGCGTCGCGACGTCTCCGGCGGCGGCATCGGTAGGAGTCGAGCTGAAGCCTGAAAATGCGAGAATGCCCCCCCAGTTTGTGCCGGCGATGCCTTGCCACGGACTATTGAGGGCGGTGTTCCCGAAGTAGTCCATGCCCGTCGCTGCGACCAGCCGGTATCCAGGTTCGACCAGCACTTGTCCCAACGGGTCTACGACATAGTTTTGCAGAAGAAACGCCGTCCACTGCAATGCGGGACCATCGTTAGTGACCGTCAGGCTGTTGAAATTCCAATTCGGCTCGAACGTACCAGAAGTACCTGCTGTGGTGCATTGGAACACGACGGCGGGAGATTTCAGGCTAGTCACTGGCGTGGGAATGACTAATGTGCCGACGGCATAGCTTACGCCCGGTTTCCAGCTTTGCCCGACTGTGAAAAATTGCGGCTGAACGTCGAGCAACGCTTCGACGTTGTAACGGAGATTCGTGGCGTTCGTGAGCTGTGTCGCCTGCACCGTCCGGAGGACGGAGATAGGGAACAGGGTCGCCAACGAGACAACGCCAATACTCATGATGAGCAGCGAGATCAGCACCTCGCTCAGCGTTGTACCGAACCGGGCAGTCGGAGATTGAGACTGGACTTTGCCAACGCGAATCATTTTCCTGCCACCTCGCCGGTTTCGGCAAATTGAAATGGATCCGCGTTCGAAGAGATCGAATGCGTCGATACCGCTCCGGTTCGCGTGAATAGCGAGAGCACGACTTTATCACCACGTTCATACGTGTCGCCGGTGAGTGTTCCGTATTCTGGAGCGGATGCGGTCGGGTAGGTTCCGGTGTTCCAATAAACCAAGCGGTCGCGATCTGCATCTTTTTGCAGGCCGATATACAAGTGGATGATGCCGCGTTGGGCAGCCGGTCCAATCACAACACCACGCGGCGAAAACAAGACATCCATCTGGGTCGTGTAATCAAATCCCGTCGGGTCCACGGCGCCCGTGAAAGCCTGCGTGACGGAAGGATACTGTTTCCAAGCCGAAGGGAGCTTATCAGCTCGGCTTGGTGGTGACCCTGCTGAGGCCTGCTCAAGATTGCCAGTTGATGTACATCGATCGAGATGCACGACAGCACCCTTCGGCATCAACACTGGATCTGCATTCGGAAGAACGGATGGAGGGAGTTCCAAAAGATAGGTTTGCGGTCCACCCGTAATGAACGCAGGAACCGCGGCGCCGTTCAGCGTGTTCGTGGGCGAGATGGCATAAGATGTCGTCAGATGTAAACGCGGTGGGTAGTAAGCTCCGACGAAACCAGGCTGACTTGCGTTGTGCAGCAATTCAGTCGTCACCGTGTACCAGGTTCCGGTGCTGTCGCTGGGGATCTTGATGCGGGCACCGTTATACAACAGCCCTTGATTGTAGAGATCGTGCCAGTTCGTCGGAACCGCATAAGGATTACTCGGATCGTTGTCGAATCCTCGCACAATCACTGCCGGTGGGTTGGGCATTGTGGTGGCGTTGTATTGGTCAGCAACCCCGTCGTTCTCCACATTGACATCCAGACGCTCCAGTTCAATGGTCCCTTGAGACCACGGATCCGTCTGTTGGATGTAGATCATGCTCGACACGGTTCGGTTGTTTGTCGGATCGAGCAGAAAGCGAACCCCCCGCGGAGAGTTGGCATAGATAGCCCGATCACGAGCCCCCGCCAGGTACGACTGGACCTGTCTCGCACCGGCTCTCGCCTTATCGTTATTAATTGTCAAATTGATCGCCGAAGCAGTGATCGCCGCCAGCAGCAGCAACAAGCCGACAACAACCAGCAATTCGATCAACGTGAAGCCGGATCGCGAGCTCCGCAACGGAAGCTTTCGCGGCCGGTCGATCGAAGAGTCTATGTAAGCCTTAATCATCATCAAATCCTCGCGGCGAAACGGACTATCGCTTGCGATTGGTCAGGTTATCGTTGATTGGGTTCTCTTGAATCGGGCCATATCCCAACAGAGACGCGAGGCGTCCTTGTGGAGGTGCGGTCGATCCGCCTGGAGGCACGGTTAACATCCCCAATGCGGGTGCCGTCGAAAAAAACGTGTAGGTACCAGGGGTACCCGCGATGTAACCGTCGGGAACAGATGGTGGGCTGGTCGTTGTGCCGTAGTCGCAGGGCTCACCCAAGCCCAGCGAGTTGTCTGGCCCCGCCGACACGATCAAAAACGCGTTATAGGTGTCTGGCGTATGGAACCTGTTTTCTAAGAACGTTAACACCGCAGCGGGCGCAGCCGAATTTAACACAAAGCGACGCAATTCCCCGGTCGGGTCGTCGGGATCCCGAGCTAATGGATCGAGATCGCCGGCTGACGCAGGTGGTGCCGGCAGCCCCTGCCATATCACACTGACATAGGTTCGATCGATGGACGTCAGCGTAATTGGCAGCGCGGGGCCGACGACCCCTGGTGCTGTCGTCGCATTGCCGGGACGGAAAAGGTGTGTGGGCCAGCGGTAGTATCGTAATGGATGGCCCCAGCCGTCGACGAATTCTAACAGCCCGTCGCCGTCTGTGTCGCGAACCTCGCTCGTGCTGAAGTCACTTTGATCGACCGGTGCGACACCGTAGATCTCCGACTGGGTCAGGATCCAATACAACAGGGCCGCACTCTCTGTATTTTGATTATGCAAAGCCGCGTTGTAGGACGTCGTCGTCGCAGGAAGGTAGCTCTCGTAGAAATTCTGGGGGAACCGATTCTGAAAGATCTGCTTTTTTGCCAGGATCTCGTACGCCTTGAAGGTCGTCGAGGAACTGATGCCGATATCGCGCATCAAGTTGTTAATCACTGGTTGCAGATTCATTTGATCCAGAGCGCGGTTGAACGCTTCAACCCGCTGCTGCATCAGCCCGTGAACCTTGAGAATTGTGGCCTGCGTCGCCCTCTGCCGCGCAATCCCCAACGCGCTGCTCATCGCTGCGAACGTCATCGTCAACAGCAGCATAACGACGGCGACCACCACCAATAGCTCCACCAACGTGAAGCCTTGGCGACGTTGTCGGCGTTGGTGTTGAATTCTCGTCATCGTGATTATTCCTTGTCTCTGGCCGCAGACAACCATCAGCCCACAATCATTCGCCGGACAACGTGCCAGGATTGAAATTGGTGATGTTGTCACCATCCGGGGTTAGCGTCAGGGTCGTTGGCATTTTGGGATTAAACAAGCCGCCCGTGCCGTAGGCCACATCGGGGGTTGCGGCGGCGATACCGCCAAATCCCGGAGAGATGATCTGAAATTTCTTCGGCATGTACTGGACGCTGGCAGAAATATCCGTGGTCGGCGTACCGGTGTTCTGGAACACCGTGTAATAGCAGTATTTCATCCAATTGCCGTTGGCCCAGGTCTGTGATCCGAAGCTGGAGGCGTTGTTGTAGCCATCTTGAAAACAATCGATGTTGCACCAGTCCCCCGTCGGAGCCGTCCCCACAGCATAGGTCGTGTATCCCTGACCGTCGTTGCTGTCGAAGTACAGATAGGGGGAACTCTGCGAAGGAATCGGGTCAACGTATTCCCAGAATCCGTCGCCATCCTTATCGACAAGTCGAGAGGGAACGAAGTCAAAAAACGGCGCCACTCGATTGGTCCCGGTTTGTGAAAAAGGCTGGCTCGGATTCTTCGAAAAACCATTCGGTCGGGTAGCGGTCCCTGAGTCGGAGACACCGCCCAGAAAGAACGCAAGACATTCGGCCCCGTTCAGATCTTTGTCTGTTGTCCAGAACGCGCCGCCGGCTGTGGACGTAAAATCGAACTGTGGCCAGAGCTGACGAATGTAAGCCCGGCTTCTCACCCGGATCGCTTCAGCGGCCGCAGTGGCACCTGTCGTGGTCCAACCCGAGGATGTCGCATAGAGGCGAATGCTGCCCGGCGGCTCGACACCGAATTCAGCGCGGAAGCTCGCAACGGCTGACTCGATTGCCGAAATCTCGACTCTCACTTGCGAGACTCTCGCTCTTTTCTGCGCTCCACTGATTGCCGGCAGCAGCAATGACGCAAGAATTGCAAGGACGACGATCACCATCAGAAGTTCGATCAGGGTGAAGCCTTGGGGGTGACGCGGGGGTGTTGTCGGTTTTAATTGCAACATGATCAAACCCTTGGTTTTCAGCCGAAGAACACGTGAAGGTTGAGGTCTTTACCGAATTCAAAAAACACCGAATTCAAGATGCACCGCGAACGGAATGATCAAACAGTTGCCTGATTGA
This sequence comes from uncultured Schlesneria sp., assembly GCA_903871875.1. GTDB lineage: Bacteria > Planctomycetota > Planctomycetia > Planctomycetales > Planctomycetaceae > Schlesneria. Next base: position 1,928 of record CAIQIR010000130.1, on the reverse strand, counting down.
ACACTGATTCGTTCGGCTTGGCGGAAGTCTGGTCCTTCCGCGGGAATCGCCGTGGTCGTTATCGAGTTGTTGTGTTGTCCGGACTCTTGGATCTGGCCCTGTGACACCAGGCGGTCAGGACAAATCGTTGAGCAATTTAATCAGCGGCATGAACAGGGCGATGACGATGAAACCGACGATCAAACCGAGGATCACCACCATCATGGGTTCCAACAGGTTGACCAGGCCTTCCACCAGCACACCGACCTCTTCATCGAACACGTCCGACACCTTATAAAGCATGGTGTCGAGCGCACCCGTTTCTTCACCCACGTCCACCATGTTCACCACGATCTCGTCCACCGTGCGGGTTTCTCGCAGTGGGATCGCCATCGATTCCCCTTCGCGAATGGCCGCGATGATGTGATCGTAGGCTTTATAAAAAACCGTGTTGCCCGCGGTATCGCGCGTGATGGCTAACGCCTCGAGAATCGGCACGCCCGATGCCACCAGTGTCCCCAGTGTGCGACAGGTTCGGGCGATGATCGATTTACGGAAGATCATTCCCAACAGCGGTATCCGCAGCGAGATCCAGTCGACAATGTAGGCGCCCGTCCGGTTCTTTTTGATGATCTTGATCAACAACCACAGGGCAATCGGGATGACGGGGCCCAGGTACCAGTAGTTGACCACCGCATCGCTGACGCGGATCAGGATGACGGTCATATCCGGCAGCTCGGTGCCGAAGTCGTCGAAGATCTTCTTAAACTTCGGGATGATCCAGTACATGATGAAACCGACGATCAGGGTCGCCACGGTGATCACGGCGCCAGGATAAATCATGGCACCTTTCACTTTTCGCTTCAGGCTTTCGGATCGCTCTTTGAACTCGGCCAGACGCTGCAGGATGATTTCCAGAGCACCGCCCGCCTCACCGGCTTTCACCATGTTGACGTACAGGTTGTCGAACGCCTTGGGCTGTTTGGCCATGGCTTCCGACAGGGTGCTGCCCGATTCGATATCGTCGATGACGCCCAGCAGCGAGCTTTTCAGCGGGCCGGGTTTGGTCTGAGCTTCCAGGATTCGCAGGCTGCGCAGGATCGGCAGACCGGCGTCTTGCAGGGTCGACAGTTGCCGGGTGAAGGTACAGAGCTTTTTGCCGCTGACACCCCCGAACGAGAAACCACCCTTTTTGCGTTTGGCGGCGGGCTTTTTCTTGGCGTCGACCTGGGTCTTGCCATCCCCCTTGGTCTTGCCGCCCTCGGCCTTGGTCTTCTTGCCACGTCCCTTTTCGGTGATCTTCGTGACGTAGAAGCCCTTTTCACGAATTCGCGACTGGGCCTCTTGTTCCGAGGCGGCGTCGATCGTGTCCTTCACCTCAAGGCCGGTGTTGTCCATCGCTTCGTACTGGAATGTCGGCATTGCCCGTCTCCAATTTTCTTTCGGCTCACGACTGATGGGAGGGGGACTCGTCGTCAGGAAGGGCACCGAGGTGACGTCGGGTGTTGATCACCCGACGGGGGACTCGATGGGGACTTTCATTTGACGAGGAACCTCATGGGGTTTCGGTGTTTCGTGCGTGTGGTCGTTTCGTTTGTCTGTGGTCTTGTGTGTTTGTTCTGTGTGGGTGTGCTGTCTGTTTGTTCTGTGTGCCACTGCTTCTTGAAGCAGTGCCTTGGTGGTTGTGTTTGTTTGGTGTCGTGTTGGTCTGTTGAGTGTTGTGGTTGGTAACTGACTTCCTCGGGACTCATCCGAAGAGCACTGCTTCGAGAAGCAGTGGCACGCAGACGAAATTCCCGATTCCAAATTCCATTTCCAAACTCAAATTCAGATACCAAGCTCGATCCGACTCCTGTTTCAATGACTGTTTGTTTTCTGTTCCTGTGACAACTCTTTCTTGTGACGACGGGATCAACCGGCGTCTTCCATGACGGTTTCTCGGACGACTT
>CAIQIR010000129.1 GCA_903871875.1 uncultured Schlesneria sp. | reverse complement strand
TGAAGCGTTGGGTTGACTATTTGACCGTTGCGGCCCAGATCCAGAAGACTCGGCCGTATCTCTCGGTGTGGTACGAATGGTTTGGTCAACAAGATTCCATACAAGATCTGTCGGGCGATGCCGCCACATTGGCCAGCGTGCAACAGATTGCTGTCGATTTCCAGTCACTGGTTCAATCGAAACTACCGCTTCGCGAACAACTCTTCGCCGAGTTCGGTGAGAACATCGCTTTTGTGAGCGAAGCCGATCGTGCCGTTGTTGTTCCTGGTGTCATTCCTCTGGGCAATCTGTTTGATGATCCCAAGGGGGGAACTTCACTGTCTTCGGCACTGTCGACGGATACGTTCCGCGCCGTTGCAAATGACAAATGCCTGGGAGTCGATCGCGTTGTGCAGGGATGGGGCAAGCAAACACAGATTGCGGCGGGTATTCATTTCGACTTCACTCAACTCGGAAGCGACAAAAACACGCAAGGAGGCGTGATCAATGACGGATGGGATGCAATGGGTGGGATCCGGACGTTAGGTCAGCCGTTTGCCTCGAACGCCCCTCGCACAGAGCAGGGAATCGGGATGCACGCCAATGCCCTGATTACGTTTGACCTCGACGAACTTCGCCGCGGCGGGCTGATGCCCGCCGATCAAAGATTTGTGTTTCGAACGGATCGAGCGGGACTGAACGACGACACTTTCGGTAATGGTGGTTCAAGTGCTCACCTGGCAGTGATTGTGTCGCGGCCGAATCGTCAGGCAGACGTCTACGATGGGATCATTGCGGGGTACGTGAATGGTCAGCCCGTTCCGACTGCGGAAAACGATCGCGTTTACTACTTTGCCGGCCAGATCCCCACGCCACTCAAAGCCGATGGAAACTTCGCCAAATTTGAAGTTCCCATCCCTGCGGATGCCAGGTACCTGACGCTGGTCAGCACCGGGGCCGGAATGGGGCCTGGTGAGAATACAATCAACAGCGACCATACCGTCTTTTCCGGGGCGCGCCTGGAAATGGACCCGCTTCCGGTACAAACCGTCGTCGCGTCCGCCGCGATTGAGGAGACCATTCGAACCGAGGCCGAGTTGCAACAGGCTCGCCTCGACGCGTATTTGTTGTCTGAATTGTTTTTCGATCAAGGACTTCTTGCCTTACCGGGAAGTGATGCCGACGGTCGCCTGCCTGAACCTGCAAAACAGCAATTGGCAGAATTACGCATTGAATTGGAACGCGTGAAAAAAGATTTCGACGCCATTCACGTCTTGATGGCACATTCGCTAACGGACGGGCCGGGCCGAGATCTGGCGATTTACCTGCAAGGCAATCCCACAAAATTGGGTGACGTCGCACCACGTTCAATGCCCGTCGTTTTTACGGGTGGCGAAAGAAAACCCTTGCCGACCAAGGGAAGCGGCCGGGCGGAGCTGGCCGCAGCGATCGCATCGCGAGACAATCCACTCACCGCGCGCGTGATCGTCAATCGAGTCTGGCGAAGTCACTTCGGTTTCGGTCTGGTACGAACCCCCAGCAATTTTGGCCAGTTGGGTGACCGTCCGACCCATCCGGAACTGCTCGATGATCTGGCGGTCCGTTTCATGGATTCCGGCTGGTCCCTGAAAACACTGCATCGAGAAATCCTCTTATCGGCCACGTACCAGCAAAGTAGTGATTTTCGCCGTGATGCCGCCGAAATCGATCCCGAAAATCGATTCCTGTGGCGAATGAATCGGCGGCGATTGGAAGTCGAACCGTGGCGTGATGCCATGCTGGCGGTCACCGGTGAACTGGACAGGACCATCGGCGGACCTCCGCTCGATCTGGCCTCCGGTGGCAACCATCGTCGTACCTTGTATGCCTTCATCAGCCGACATCAATTGAATGATCTGCTGCGGTTGTTTGATTTCCCCGATCCGAACATCACCAGCGACCGCCGTAGCGTGACCACGGTACCGCTACAGCAATTGTTCGTGCTGAATAGTGATTTCATGACGCAGCGAGCGAAGGCCCTGGCCGCTCGATTGAACGGCAGCCGCGATACCGACGTAGCAGGTAAGATTGCGCTGCTGTTTGGTTGGTTGTACGGTCGACAACCGACCAACGACGAATTGAGCCTGGGAGAGGCCTTCCTAAGTTCGGCCGCAACCTCATCCGGAAATGGATTATCCGACTGGGAGCAATACACGCTGGCACTATTGGGTACGAACGAATTTTCATTTATTGACTGACTTGGCGGATTCCCATGAACAATCATTTTTCCTTGGCATCCCAACTCTCTCAGCTTGGCCTGGGAACCGTCTCCCGGCGGCAAGTGTTAATGCGAGCGGGCGCGGGATTCGGAATGCTCGGCCTGGGCAGCCTGCTGGCGGCGGAGCAGCAGGCGACATCGACAGGGAAAAGCCCGGCCGACGCAGACAATCCATTGGCTCCGAGAGCACCGCACTTTGAACCAAAAGCCAAGAGAGTGATCTTCCTGTTCATGAACGGTGGACCGTCGCACGTCGACACGTTCGACTACAAGCCCGCGCTGAAAGAGCAAGAAGGAAAATCGGGTCCCGGCGGCAACTTCATGCCGTCACCATTCAAGTTCGCCAGACACGGCGAATGCGGCATGGAAATCAGCGAACTCTATCCGCATCTGTCTCGCCATGCGGATGACCTGTGCGTCATCCGCTCCATGCATACGACGACACCAAACCATGAACCCGGCCTGTTCATGATGAACAGCGGCTCCCAACAGCCCATCCGGCCAAGTCTTGGCTCGTGGCTGACGTATGGGCTGGGGAGCGAGAATCAAAACCTTCCCGGCTTTGTCGTTTTGTGCCCCGGCAAGCCGGTCGTCGGACCAGCCTTATGGGGAAACAGCTTCCTCCCCGGAATCTACCAGGGAACGCACATTAATAATTCCAAAATCGATCCCCGGCAGGTGATCGGCCACTTGAATAACAAGCATCTGAATTCCACTAACCAGCGAAAAGTGCTCGATCTGTTGCAGGCCATGAATGAGCGTCATCTGACTGATCGCGGTCAGGACGTTGAACTGGAAGCTCGAATCGCTTCACTGGAAATGGCGTATCGCATGCAATTCGAAGCGCAGGAGGCGTTCGACATCGGCCGGGAAGAGACGTCAACACGGACACTGTACGGCGACGGCGAATTCGCGAACGGTTGCCTGATTGCCCGACGCCTTGTCGAACGAGGGGTGCGGATGGTGCAACTCTATTACGGAGCGGGCCAACCCTGGGATGCCCACGGGGACATCATGGATCATAAGCGCGACGCCCTCAAAAGCGACCAGGCGATCGCCGCACTTCTGCAAGATCTAAAGTCTCGAGGGATGCTCGACGAAACATTGATTCTCTGGGGGGGCGAGTTTGGTCGGACACCGACGGCCCAGGGGGCCAAAGGCCGAAACCATCACCATACCGGATTCACCGTCTGGATGGCGGGGGGCGGCACCAAAGGAGGGATGACCTACGGCGCCACAGACGAAGTTGGAGTCCACGCCGTGGAAAACCGCATGGATGTCCACGACTTGCACGCCACAATTCTGCATCTGATGGGCCTGGACCATACGAAACTCACCTTCCGCTATAGCGGACGGGATTTCCGTCTGACCGACGTCCACGGATCTGTGACGACCAGTATTATCTTGTGATCGAATTCCGGCGCAACGAATCCCTTACGAAGTGGCTGGTTTTTGCTTGTCTGCGGCGATCGCGAAATCGGATCATTTCGCCAGTGTGTCAGGATCCCAGATGGTCGCCGCGATGTATCGGTCACTTTGCAGTTTGTCGTGAAAATAATAGATCGTGACGATTTTCCCATCGGGGCGCTGGACGCTGGCCGGATATCCAATATCGCGACCTCCGCCGTTTGGACGCAACGTCAATTCCGGGCTCCATGTCCTTTCGCCGTCGTTACTGAGTACGGCTCGAATATCAAACGGAGCTGCTCGA
>CAIQIR010000128.1 GCA_903871875.1 uncultured Schlesneria sp. | reverse complement strand
TGAAGAATGCAGGCGTGCTCGTGGGAGACGCTTCGTAGCGTATTTTCGCGTTCCTGCGTCCACGTTGCCTGGGTGGGGCCAGAAGAGAATTCGGAGTTTGAAACACAGAGAAAAGGAGGGCACAGAGGTCAGAGGAGGGGGGGCGAAAAGCTTTGGTTGTTGGTGAAGCCGGCCGTTGCTGGGTGGGGTCTTCCTGCAAATCACTTCTTTCTCGGTATTTTCTCCGTGTCCTCCGTCGCTCTGTGTTTCAAATCTTTGTTTGTATTACTCGAGATCACTGCGTTGTGCACCAACCGGCCTCCCTTCCTGTTGAAGTCTGATGTCGGTTTCACCCCCACTTTTTTAGGGTTCCGTCGATCGAAGGACCCGTGGAAAACCACCGCCTTTAGCGATTGCCGATTCCATTTTGAAACCCACACAGGCAACACAACACAACACAACACGGAATCCGAGTGGGAACGCCTGCGAAAACAAAGTGCATTCGATAGAATCGCGAACGCCCTCGTGACAGAATACTCGCCGTTCTTTTCGTCCATTTCCTTGAAATGAGCAAAGTGGTGAATGTCCCAAGTGCGGATGACGCGTCCGTCACTCGGGGTTCGAATTTGTCGTTCTAATAGCCTCCTGCAGAATGTGTCGACTCGCCGAAGCGGAAACGGTCCTCTGATCTTCGCGCAAGTCATTTACGACTTAATCTTGGTTCCAACAACTCGGAATTGATGCGACCACGGACCACGCACGAGATCCTGATGCTGATCGCAATTCGTCGTTCGGCAGACTTGAAGGTGGCCTTGCAGAAGGCCCGATCTGCGCCGGAACGATTGTGGATAGAAAACGAGACGGGAACCAGATGCTCTCACCCGCGGGGTCGCGAGTCCTGGTTCTCTCACAACACTTTCATGACAGGGAGTCGATGAATCATCCCCTAAAAACAAGCAGCACGTTGGTCATCGCCACCGGCGTTTTCCTGGCTGGCTGGGCCGCCTTTGCACAGCCTCAGGACAAATCGAAAGACAAAGCGGCTCCGGCGAAAAAAGCGGCCGACGTCAAAGAGACGGAGGAAGAGGCCATTCGTCGCACGGCCGTCGCATTTACGACGGCCTACAACAAACACGATGCGAAGGCCGTCTCCGAGCAGTTTACTCCCAAGGCGGAATTCACGGACGAAGATGGCAATCTGATCAAAGGTCGCGAAGCGATCCAGCAGGATTTCGCCGCGATGTTTGCCAAGTATCCCGAATGCAAAATCGAGGTCGAGGTCGCATCAATCCGCATTCTGACACCGAATGTCGCCATCGAAGAAGGAATTGTACGCGGTCATCCGGTCCCCAACGAAGCCGCGAATGTCAGCAGCTATGTCGCCATCGATGTCAAAGTCGACGGCCGGTGGTTGACCGCATCGGTCAGCGACTTTGAGGCCGATGCACAGGCACTGTCGCCAAACGATCATCTGCAGGAACTGGCCTGGATGGTGGGGGACTGGCTTGATGAAGGCCCGGAATCGACCGTGAAATCGACCTGCCGCTGGGATGCGAGTGGAAATTACCTGCTGCACGATTTTTTCTTGCGAATCGTCGGACGAGATTCCATCAGCGGTTCGATGCGCATCGGCTGGGATCCACTCACGCAACAACTCAAATCGTGGACGTTCAACACGGACAGCGGATATTCCGAAGGACTTTGGATTCGCATCGGCGACGAGTGGTTGGTGAAGTCTCGGGGCGTGAATGCGGCGGGAGAAGCCGTGTCGGCCGCCAGCGTCTATCGACTGATCGACAATGACACGATGACGTGGCGTGCTTCCGACCGGGTTGTCGGCGGCAAGCCTCAGGACGATGTCCCGGAAAATGTCATCAAGCGGCACACGTCACCCCCGAAGATTGATTGAGATCGCCAGGGAACTCACGCGTCATAAATCATCCGAATTCACACCGAGTGCGAGCATCCATTCCATGAAATCAAAAACTCTGATCGTTTCGCTGCTGTCCCTGACGTTACTCATACCGATTCAAGAACTCTTCGGACGAGGGCGTGGAGGAGGAGGTGGTGGTGGAGGCTTTGGAGGGGCTCACGGTGGTGGCGGGGGCGGCGGTGGAGGGCGTCCCAATTTTGGCGGCGGGGGCGGTGGTGCCAGCCATCCGAATTTTGGTGGTGGTGGTGGTGGTGGTGGTGGTGGTGCGGGCGGGGGTAGCCGTCCGAATTTTGGCGGCGGTGGAGCGGGCGGGGGCAGCCGTCCGAATCTTGGCGGCGGGGGTGCGGGTGGTGGCAGCCATCCGAACTTTGGTGGCGGCGGTGCGGGTGGTGGCAGCCGTCCGAATTTTGGCAGCGGGGGTGCGGGCGGGGGCAGCCATCCGAATTTTGCGGGCGGTGGTGCGGGCAGTGGCAGACCAAACCTGGGTCCAGAAAACCGCCCCAACATTGGCGGCGGTAATCGCCCCAATTTTGGGGGGGGCAATCAAATCGGTGGTGGCAGCGGAAGCCGTCCTGGATTCGGTGAAGGCAACCGACCCGGGTTCGCCAACCGACCAGAGACCGGCAACCGTCCCGGGTTTGGCAACAACAACATTGGCAACCACTTCGGTAACAATAATTTCGGCAACAACGTCAACATCAATAACAATCACAATTATGCGGTCGGCGGGGGCAATCATTGGAACAACGATTGGCACCACGGATATTGGGGCGGCGGTAGCTGGGCCGGCGCCGCCGGTTGGGGTCTGGGTTACGGAGCGGGCTATCGTCACGGGTATTGGAACGGTTACGCAAATCATTCCTGGTATCGTCCCTGGTACGGCAACGCCGCTGTATGGGGTCTGGGGGCCTGGGCACTGGGTTCGATCTTTTACGACTCTGGATATGCTTCCTACAGCAATCCCTATTACGTCAATAGCGGAAACTACTACGACTATTCTCAGCCGATTCAGGTCGTCGCAGCGCCCAGCCAACTCGCCACGGATCCAGCAACAGGCGGATTCAACCAAGCCGAGGCCACGCCTCCGACGCCACCGCCTGAAGTACAAGCCAGTCGAGCCCATCTGGATGTGGCCCGCGATGCCTTTTATGCTGGCGACTATGTCAAAGCCGGTTCCGAAATCGATCTGGCCATCAAAGATCAACCGACCGACGCGGCGTTGCATGAGTTTCGCGGGCTGGTCTATTTCGCCGTTGCTGACTATTCGAAAGCAGCAGGAACTTTATATGCCGTATTGTCCGCAGGCCCCGGCTGGGATTGGACTACGATGTGCAGCCTGTATCCGAATGTCGACACTTATACGGTTCAGTTGCGAGCGCTCGAGCAATACACCAAACAGCATCCCGAAGCCGCTGACGCACACTTCGTCTTGGCCTATCAATACATCACGGCCACTCACAATGACGCCGCGATCAGACAGCTTCAGGATGTCGCCCGGCTTCAGCCGTCCGACCAGTTAACCGTTCAATTAATCAAAGGCCTGGGCGGACAGGTCACCACACAGACCGGTCCACCGGCTCCGCCATCCGCGGGAGACTCGTCCTTGGCAGGGAACGATCAACCGCCGCCGGACATTGATCCCGCGAAGATCGTAGGGCACCGAACGGCCAAGCGTCCTGATGGCACCACGTTCACACTCGACCTCACCCCCGACAAAAAGTTCACTTGGGCCTTCGAACGCAGTGGCCAGAAGCAAGAATTCGGCGGCACCTATTCCGTCGATGGCGCGGTCCTGCTGCTCGAACGAAACGACAAAGCGTCGATGCCCGGACTGGTCACGATGGAAGCGAATGGCTTCAATTTCAAACTCTTCGGCGCGCCTGAAGAAGATCCCGGCCTCGACTTCAAAAGCTAGGTTCACTTCGAATGTCTCGTTGCAAATCGCTGGCCGGCGGATCAACTCACGAAGATCCGCTGGCCGGCTGAAATTCTGCACAGGTTTGGGCCAGCGACAAGATTTTGCGAGCTCAAAGGAAAAATCCTCATAAACGGAAAGGTCGATTGCGACTTCTTGAAAAATGCCTGAATCCCGATCCGATGGGACTCGTCGGCCATCCGATGCACATCAAGCTCCCCCGCCAAATGTGATGTCGATGATCCGTCGCGGAGTTTCCGAAATGGAATTCTGGAAATGGCAGTTCGTCCAATCCTGCGAATACCCGCAATTATCGTTTTGATCAGCGTTCTGGTCACCGTGACTCCTGCCGGTGCGTGGACGGTTGACGACGTCATGGACAATGTCGAAACGCCCTGGTTGTCGCGAACCGCGCCTCTCAACGAGTCCGCTGAAAAAAGCGGTGAAAATGCGGAGGGCGCGGAAGGAAACGAGGCCCCCCTCGACACCGACCGTAGTTCGTTTACTTTCGCCACCACCACCGTCAGAACGGGTCGAGTGCTGGTTGAATCGGCCTATTCATTTATTGACAACCGCAACGCGGCCCAATCCCACAGCTTCCCGGAACTGATGACCCGCATTGGGGTGACGAAGCGACTCGAATTGCGGCTGGGGTGGAACTACGAAGTCGGCGGCGGTGGCGACGTGTCGAACGGCGACGCGGCGGGCGACTTGACGGCCCCCAGCATCAAACGAGAAGCACAAATTCAATACGGATTCAAATACGCATTGACGACTCAAAATTCCTGGATTCCGACGAGTGCCTGCATTGTCCAGGCGGCAACCCCGACAGCCGGTGTCAACGAAGCCAGCCGAGTCGTCCTGGGCTATGTGTTCGGCTGGAAGATTTTCGACGATTGGGAACTCGACTCTGGAATTCGCTACGAAACGGCCAAAGAGGAGGGTGACCATTTCAATCAATGGGCACCGTCAGTCCTCCTCAAAGTGCCCGTCTTTGAACGTTGTCATGTACACGGAGAATACTTCGGAATCTTCACCGACGGTCGCGCCACTAACACCAATGTTCAATATCTCAGTCCCGGCATCAGTTACTTGATCACACCGGCCTGCGAAGTCGGCGTACGCCTCGGATGGGGACTGAACCAAGATGCCGCCAGCTTTTTCAGCAATGTGGGATTTGGATTGATGTTCTGACAGGCCAATAACAGGAAGTCATCTTTCCATGATCATTTTTGTCGTTTGCCAGGGACTTCATCTCGGATCGGAAAATCAATCATCATGGCTGGCCAATCGGAACCACGATTGGGAAATCGCCGTGCCGTCGTTGTGTGAATTCGTCCGTTCGGTCGGAGAAAAGTTCTGACAGATGCATCATGATGAATCGCAATTCCTCCTCGCGCCGCTGCATCAGAGCCTTCCTGATTCGATGGACCATTCCATTGATCACGGGATTCGCGGTGTGGCTGTCGACAGCGGGGATGGCACAAGAGATAACATCGACTTCGAGTGGCGATCTGCAAGCGGCCAAGCCAATCCTGTTTGGAAACGCGAACCAAAACCCCTTGGCTGAAAATGGTCCGGACTGGTTCGACTCCCTCGTGGCGCCGCCGTCCAGCTCTGTTCCCGAATATGCATTGTCAAAGCCAGGACCTACGCTACGCCTCCGTGGGCGCATCGACGCCGATGCCCTGGGTGTCACCCAAAGTGCCGGCAACAAGGCCACGTTTGGCGACTTGAATGATCTGGTCGGTCTGCGGCGAGCACGTATCGGAGTTGAAGGCAATTTTACCCCTGACGTGCGCTATATTGCCGAAATCGATCTCGCCAGTGGCAATGTTGTGACCCGAGATGTTTTCGTGGGACTGGGCCAGATTCGGGATGAGGGCGAATTCAAAATCGGTCACATGCGCGAGCCATTCAGCCTCGAAGGCGGCACCAGTGCCAACACGTTTGCATTCATGGAACGGTCAACGATCAACGCGCTGGATCCCGCACGTAACTGGGGTGTCGCCTACGCTCGATGTCTTCCTGGCGAACAGGCCACGTTCGCCACAGGCGTCTTCCAGTCCGGCACCGATTCCAATGATTTTCAGGGTGGCGATGGCAGCGATACGGCGGCGACGGGTCGCCTGACGTGGCTTCCATGGAATGAGGACTCTGGTCGGAGACTGATGCATCTCGGTGTGGCTCTGTCATCCCGGATTCCCGACCGAGGCATTGTGGTCATCAATCAACGTCCAAACTCACCGCTGCTGGACCTGGGCGATTCGTCGGCTTCGCCGTTCGCGTCGACGATCCGTGTTCCGGCCACTTTTCAGCAGTTGTTCAATGCTCAGTGGGCCGTTGTGAATGGCCCTTTTTCGGCACAAGCCGAGTGGTATGGCACGTTCATTGATCAAACCGGCGGGGGGCCAATTTTCTATCACGGAAGCTACCTGTCCACCAGTTACTTCCTAACCGGCGATCACCGCAGCTATCTCACCCAAAGCGGTATTTTTGGACCGGTCACCGTGGCAAGACCCGCGATGCGAGGCTTCACTTCGCGAGAACATTCACAACAATTGGGAGCCGGTGCATGGGAACTGACCGCGCGTGCGTCTTACCTCGATTTCTTTGATTCAAACACTCCTGTCGGCCCTCAAGGCCAGCTTGCCGGCACCATGCTGCCACAGTTCACGGTCGGGGTGAACTGGTACCTCGCCGACCGATGCCGAATCATGTTCAACTATAGTTATGCGGCACCGAATGAACCCAATACCGGCGCCAGTTCCGCCAATCTGTTTGCGTCCCGTTTAGCGATCTTCTGGTGATCGAAAACGCATGACCGCGATGAAACTTGCGGCGACACACGAACTTGTCGGGCAGACTATTCCGACATCGTACGACGCGGACTCGAGGCACCGTGCGCAATACTTTTTCCGTCTGGGAATCGTTTTCACAGATTCCTCGAAAACTGTCCGACAAACGTCATTTAAACCGCAAAAGCATCCCTGCCGTCAATTTTTTTTTGACGAAGTGTAAAACTGGACATACGTTTCATATCAGAGTTTAAAGCGAGAAAAGCCCAGAGTGCCTCCAATGACGAAGATCTCCCTGAAAACAATGGCTCGCGACAAAATCCCATCGCAGAGAGCATCTCGAGCGGGTGCTGCGTTAGCGGAACTCGCGGTCTCATTGCCGTTTTTGCTGGCGATGGCATTCGGAACGATTGAAGCCACAAACGCAGTTTTCGTGCAAAGATCTCTCGTTGCCGCTGCTTACGAGGGCGGGAACGTGGCATCCGCGATTGGCGGCACATCGACGGTCGCCATTCAGCGAGCCGGTGTGGTCTCGTCGCTTTTCGGCGTCAAATCCGTAACGGTGACCGTCAGTCCTGCAGTCACCACAAATACACCGACCGGGACGCAAATCACCGTCACTTGTTCAACCACGCTGTCCAATAACACCGTCACGGGATGGTGCATTGCAAACCGAACACTCACAGCCACCTATACCGTAATCCACCTCTAGTGATGACATTCGAATGCTCGCAGAGCGATCACAGATCATGAAACAGAGCGAACTATCGACATCGTGGGCGTTGTTATCAATGGCTCGGCGAGGAGCCGTCCTGCCACTGGTGGCCGCGTTCATCTGCATCATGTTTGCCGTGGCGGCCTTATCCCTGGATCTGGCTTACATCGAACTCGTGAAGACGGAACTTCGCGCCGCAACCGATTCAGCCGCTCGAGCAGCCGCTTCGGCACTGGTTCAGGGCGAAACCACCACTCAAGTCCAAACGTTGGCCATCAATACTGCCGCGCTGAACAAAGTCGCAGGAAAACCTCTCCAGCTGACGGCCGCGAACGTGACTTTGGGACAATCGATTCTGCAATCGAATGGAACTTATCAGTTTCAAGCCGGTGCGCAGCCGTACCAGGCGGTGCAGGTCACATCCAGCCTGTCGACTACCAATGCGAACGGCAGTGTCCCCCTGTTCTTCGGTCCGTTTCTGGGGGTTAACACCTACTCACCCACCAATACCGCCGTGGCTGCGGCGACAGCGTGTGACGTCTGTCTTGTGCTCGATCGCTCGCACTCAATGTGTTGGGACCAGACAGGCACATCCTGGAGTTACCCGGCGCCGCACGGACTGGATACATACGGTGTGTTAAACATCCTGAATTTGACAGCAAGCGGCCTACCGAGCGGTGTGTTCCAACAAAATCCGCCCGCCGCGGGCAGTCGATGGCTGGCCTTACAAACGGCCGTGAACTCCTTCTGCAATGTTTTGGCTAACGCGAACGGGGCCACGCACGCCGCCGTGGTGACCTGGGCCTCCACGAGCCCCTCACAAACCGTCTACTCGACAAAACAAGCTCCGTTCACGCTGCCGTCGTCCGTCGGTGTCACCGCAGACGTCGGGCTGACCAGCGATATGAACTTGATCACGGCTGCCGTCGCGGCACATTCCAACAACATCCTGCTGGGAGGAACAGATATGTACTCCGGCATCGAAGGAGGCATCTCTGTCCTCACCGGAAGCGGCTCACGTGCTGCCGCTTCCAAAGTGATGATCCTCATGACGGATGGAGACTGGAGTAGCCCGGCGGGAAACACCAACCCCATGAACGCGGCACATAACGCCTTGACCGACAAGATCACGATTCACTGCATCTGCTTCTTGCAAAGCGCCAACCAAACGACCTGTCAGAATATCGCGGCCTTGACCGGCGGAAAGTTCTACTACGCCACCGACTCGGCCAGCCTGACGGCGATCTTCAATCAGATCGCGGGGACGTTGCCTGTGGCTTTAACAAATTGAAGACTTTCACAAATTGAACTCGGGTGACCAATTGTGACCTTTATCTCGGTGGACAACATGCGGACTCGATACCCAAAGCCATCATCTGCTGCGCATCCGAGGGGTGCGACGACCTTAGAATTCGCCCTCGTTGTCCCGGTCATGTTTCTGATCCTGTTCGGCGCGGTCGAATTCGCTCGCGTCAGTCAGGTTTCGAACGCCGCAGCCTACGCCGCATTTCAAGGTTGCCGACAGGCGATTGTGACCGGAGGCACCGCAGCGGCAGCAAAAACGGCGGCTCAGAACGTGCTGAATTCCATGTCGATATCCGGTGCGACGATCACAATTACACCCTCCACGATTACCAACACAACCACTGCGGTCACGATCGCCGTTGCGGTGCCGATGAACAGCAATACCTGGATCTCTCCGACATTCACCAATGGCCAGATCCTGACGCGCGCCTGCACAATGACTTGTCAGGGTGCGGTTCCTGCCAACGTGGCCGTACCCACATATACACCGGTCACACAGCCTGCACCGCCACCCGTCACGACCACGACCACGACCACGACCACGACGACCGGAACTGGCACGAGCACGAGTACAGGAACCAGCACGAGCACGGGCACAGGAACAAGTACCGGTACCGGTACCGGAACGAGTACGACGACGACGGGCACCAGCACGACCGGTACCAAGACCACAACCGGTACGGGTTCGACCGGCACCGGTTCGACAACCAAGACCACAACGGGAACCGGCTCAACGGGAACCGGCTCAACAACGAAAACCACGACAGGTACCGGTACAACGGGCTCGACTTCTACGGGCACGAGCACAACAAGCACCGGAACGACTGGCACCGGGACCACTTCGGGGGGGGGCAGCTCACCTCCGTCATTGCTCTATTGACGACCGTCTACGGGAACAACGTCCCGAGCTGAAGCCCTGCTGATTGAATTTGTTTTTGACACCTTTTGGCGAAGATGACAACCGAGAAGGCGACCACCGATACAGATTTGTCGATTCAATGACCGGCTTTCGTTAAACAAATGAAGCTCCCTTTTCCATCCCACTTCGGTTTGCGGAATTCACCATGCACACCAACTTCACAAACAGACGCCAAAGTCGTCGAATGAATGTGCGCGACATGGGCTATCGCGCCTCGTTCTCTGTCGGATCGGACCTCATCGAAGGCCTGGTTCTGGACTACTCCGCGACGGGCATGCAGGTTGAGGTTCCCGCATTCGTCTCGATTCCCAACGAAGGCATCGTGATGTTTCGTGACCAGGCTCACAAATACAAAGTCATACACGAAGTGGTTGGTGAGGAAACGAAACGACTCGGGCTGGCAACCTCAGGCATTGTCGAACTGCGACGATCGACTCTGCCCGGCCATGCGGCGAATTCTCGGAGCCAGATCGAGTCGGCCGCCGAAAGTCATCGATTTCGCCGAAGACTGACCCAGATTGCCATTTGGGTCGTGGTGTCTGTCAGCTCGTCCGGTTTGTGTGCCGTGTATTGTGGTCACGGAACTCACGCCAAAGCCCTTTACTTTCGCATTTTCGCCCAGCAAGTCGCGAGCGCCTCGATCGAACAGGCCAACGAAAGTGCGAGGAAAATGAACGAACTCGCCAAAGAGATCGCGAACAATTTCGAAAAGACCAAGGACGATCTCGCCGGAAGTGCTCAAAGACATCTTTCGTCCACTAGATCGACAAAAGGAAAACGAGTGACCGTCATCGATACCACGAACCAGTTTGACAACGTGAGCTTGGAAGAAAACTGATCGCACGATCTCGAACAAAAGGGCCGTCACACAGAACAGACACACAAGCGGCATCGGTGGCCCAAGCTCTTGACGTGGCACCGCTTATCTAAAAGTGCCACTGCTGTTCCGAAGCAGTGCTGGCAAATGGCGTTGGCGAAGAGAGACTGCGTTCGAGAACACTGCCGCACACTTTCGCCCAGCGCCCCGAGCTCCAAAGTAAAGCCGCCCCGCGAATCTTCACAAACCCGACAGAGATCTCCGACCAGGGTCTCAATCAAAAATCACCGATCACCTGCCCGTCATTTCGTCCGCAGAGTTGCCTGACGGTGTTCACGTTGAGGGTCTCCGAGACGAATCGAACGGTGCCGTCGCCCAGTAGTGCATGAGTACCGCCGGTATGCAGACTGAACGGCTCGCTATTCGGGCCGCAATTGTTCGTTGTCCATGGACAACCGATCGGTCCGCCCATGGGCGTCTTGTTGCCGTTGATGACGCTCACGACAGCGCCCACCGCCGAGTTATTCTGGCCCGAGACACCAGAGCCCGAATCGGAATCGGCCCAGCGATTGGGAGCCGTGAAATTGCCGCTCGGCAGCTGTGTCACGTCGATCCCATTCGCTCCACCGATATAAAGACTCAGTGAATCGTAGATCCCGACCAGATTGCCAGGGCGACCGGAATCTTCAATGATCAGAATCGAGTTACTCAGCCCATCCGTGGTGGATGCAACAAAGTTTCCAAACAGCCCCAGAACCGAATCGACGGTGGCATTCAGTGTCGTGCCATTCGTTCCAGGGTTACCGCCCGTTCCGACGCTGCCGTTGTAGCCGTTACGAACCCCGGTGACGGGATCGAGATCCACAAATGCCAAGGGCATGTAATCCGTGTAGCCATATCCGAATGTATCCGGTTGGGTGTAACCATTGCTGGGGCAAAGGAATGCCGAGATTTTCGTTTTCGCCGCCGAGGCATTCGTGCTATTCGCGCTGTTGGTGTAGTGGTACGAGAAATTGAAGCGGTTGTAGACCGTACTTTGATCTGCATATGGCAACAGCAGGGTAAACGTCGACACTGGAAAACCCTGCAAATTCATGACGTTGAAATTCATTCCCCGACCGCACGAAGGAAGTCGTAAATAGGTCGACTCATAATTGAACGTCGCCAGGCCCAGCTGCTTCAAATTGTTCTTACACTGCGTCCTTCTGGCCGCTTCACGAGCTTGCTGCACTGCGGGAAGCAACAAGGCAATCAGCACGGCAATGATGGCAATCACCACCAGAAGCTCGATCAAGGTAAAACCACGGGCACGACGCACAATCGAAAACTTACCGCTCATCGAGAAACACCCCCAAACAGATCAAAGAACGTTTATCCGACTGTGGTAACGTAGCCGAACGGTGATCTCCCCTCAAGGCAGCGAGACCTGTTGGAGGCTCCAAAAGAGACGCAAGTGGCCACCGTCCTCGTCGCCAATCCGGCCACATTAGTTAAACACGGCTCGGTATCGGTCGCTGTTCTGACCAAACGCCGTCACGAAACGGTCTGTTGCCGAGGTGGCTCCGGTCATGTTCGTAAACGCGGATCCACCATTCGTACTGAATCTGCCCCTGCACAGTCGGCATCAGATTTCCGCTGCCTACTTCCGTGAATGTCACGGTGTTTCCTACGCCAACGGATTAACTCGTGGGATTCAACGTCACGACCGCGTTCACAACCGCCGTTTAGAAAGCCGCGGCTCTGCAGAAAATGTGGAGAACCATTTCAGACAACGTCGGCGGCGACATTGAAATCGAATCGGTCTGTTGACTCTCCAACGCCGCCAGAAACGCCATCAGCGTCAATTCCGCACCAAGTTGGACGATTCCAGGTGATCTCGGGACGCTCGCCTTGCAGCCGCCGATGCTCTTTCGGCAACAATGGCCTGCTGACAATCCGTTCCCAATGGCGTGTGCCGTAGGCCAGTGAACACGACGCTCGTGGACCGGCCCGAATCCGTGGTATTCCACAATTCGATAAAGATTGAATTGCGATAACACACACGCTTACGGGGCGTTCCACAGAAAAAGACCTGTCAATCGCGAGACACCTCACAACAAAACGCGAGTCTGCTGATCATGTGTGCCGAAAATCTCTTAGTGGCCTACCTGCACATCCGTGAATATACCTCAGTAGATTCTCTCCGCCCCCGACAATTCGAGCAGACGATATCACCCAAACGCCTCCGGCGTTTCGTGGTGCAATTCCAGAATTCCTGTTAGACGACTGTCACGGTAGAACGTCGAGAATGACCTCTCGTCGACGGATCCCCTATGCTTAACGATCCCGAAATCGAGCGACTTTTGGAGAATTTTCGCCCCGCGGCGCTGCACAGTGCCGACGAGACCGTCTATGTCCTGCGGCCGGATCTTCAGTTGGCCTACGTCAACCTTGGCTGGATGCGTTTCGCGGCACGAAACGGCGGCGAGCCCAGGATTTCCTTGAAATGGTCGATCGGACGCTGCGTTCTCGATGCGATTGCACCCATTCTGCGTCCCTTTTTCGCAGAGAACCTGGGGAAATGTCTCCGGGAAGGACGCCCTTGGAAGCATCACTACGATTGCTCGTCGGCGGATTTGTCTCGTGCATTCATGATGACGACTTATCCGTTAGGAAACGCAGAAGGACTGTTGGTGATCAATTCTGTCGAGCAAGAATCTGCTCACACCCGAAGCCCACACGAACCGCTCGAAGTTCTCTACCAGGATGAGCTCGGACTCATCAAACAGTGCTGTCATTGCCGACGCGTGCAACGAACCGGTCCCGAGCCCAGTTGGGATTGGGTGCCAGACTGGGTGAAATCTCCGCCACCCCGGACAAGCCATGGTGTGTGCGAACCCTGTTTCGGTTCCTACTATCCAACGACACCCCGGTTCAGAAAAAGCCTTCCCGAAGCATTCCAAACACGAGAGTGACGTCCCGGGATGACCACCCGCCGTGATCGGCGATCTTCCCATTGCCAGCACGCGGCAGGCCCAAAGACCGTCCCATCGGCCACGATTTCTGATCGCTATTTTTTGCTCGCGATGCGCGAAATTGCGACCCGCGCGCCCTCGCGAACTCTGGAGTCCGTATCGCGCTCGGCCTCGCGCAGCGCAGGCAGGGCGGCCTGGGCCTGTGAACCGAAATACCCCAGCCCGATAGCGGCGCTCCACCGGATGTCGGCATGCTCGTCCTTCAGCGATTCGATCAGGGCCGGCACCACTTTGGTCGCGTCACCCTGGCGGTGCTGCAGCAAACGCACCGCTTTCACCCGCTCACCCTCTTTTGCCGAACCCAAGTCGCCAATCAACCCGTCGGTCGATTTGCCTTGGCCACAACCGGCGAACGCCAACAGGCTCAGCCATATCGCCACACCGATTCGTCCACGCACAGTGGCGCCTCACAGTCTTGAATAGGGAAAACAATCTTCGCCGGGCCGCGCATGACATCGCGGGGATCGCTAATAGTCTCCCGGAACTTCGCCTCCAGAGATCGTAGACAGATACTGATAGGTGTATCCGTCGACAGTACTGCTGATGAAACGCACCGACCCATCACCCAACAGGAACTGGGATCCACCGATATGCAGGCTATAGAACGTATCAGGATCGTAGATCGGGAAATCCGCATTCGGCAGATGATTGGCATTGCAGTGGGCGAAGATCAGCCCTTCGCCGAAGTCCGCATTGTCGTACGCGGGGCCCGGAGGCGGTGAGTAGGGCGTGACAGGTGATGCCGCCATCCAGGCCGGGCACCGGCCCCCCGTGACGGCACCCGTCCAGGTGGCCGGTGCATGGTTGCTGGATCGCTCGCCGACAACCACCGTATTCGTGAGACCATCCGTCACACTGGCGGCGCTGTTACTACTGTTACGATAAAACAAGCCCACGCCCGCCGTCCCAAACGTACCCGCATTGTTGTCTGTCCAAGCACCCGGCTGCGGATTTCCGCCCGCCCCATTAAAACATTCGACCCAGCCATTGCAGCCGACGTAGTTGCTGTGTGCGACGGTGGTAATCGGTGTCGTAAACGTGCTGTCGTAGACTGGAAACGGATCCTGTCGACCGTCCGAAGGACACTGAAAGGCCGGCAGCGACTGTTGAGAGATCTTCACGTTGGACAGCAGCCCCACGCCCTGATTGAAGTTGATCTGATTGTAAACGTTGGCTTGGTCCAGATACGGCAGCAAGAATGTCGCCCAGCCCCAGCCCGGTCCCTGATCCAGGTCCGGCGTCACATTCGGGTCCGCATTGCGATCTACGTAGCCAGGGGGAAAGACCTTGGCGGAATCGTGATAGTTATGCAGAGCCAACCCAAGCTGCTTCAGATTGTTCCGGCATTGAGTTCGCCGAGCAGCCTCGCGAGCCTGTTGCACCGCCGGCAGCAACAGAGCAATCAGAACGGCGATGATCGCAATCACCACCAGCAACTCAATCAACGTAAAACCGCGACGAAAATGCCCAGGTCGATGCAATGACATGATGGTCCTTCAAAAGACTCTTCTGAAAAAATTTAATCCGCGATTTGGCAACTCGCCTGCGGAAATAACTCACTAAACAGAACCTCAATCGGCAGCAAACCCGTGCACCTTGTTCCCCTGTCTTTGCTTCGCGAGCACCGTACGGACCACCTTGATCTGCGAACTAGTCCAGCCCACACTGCCAGCGTTCCCGCCTCGCGATTCGCGCCCCGATTGTAATCGGTATCTTCGCATTGTCAACGCTTTTGCATAAGAAACGCAAATACGTTTCATCTGTTAAAGCCGCGTCTTTTCGAAATTCCCTGCAGGGAACAAAATTATTAATTGACTTCGAAACAATTCATCGCAACAAGAGCAGCCGCTGATTCAGCGCTCTTCGAGATACGCCACTTTCATCCACAGCGAAGCCCGATTCAGCTCGGCCGCCAATTTGCGGATTTCGTCCAGATCGTGGTCAGCCACTTCGTGTTCGAGAATCTCCAACTTCTCGAGGATGATCCGTGCCCTCTCACAGTGATACTCGCTCAATTTCCACTCCCGCAGATAGACACCAATCTGCAGTTTGCGAGTCCATTCGTCCCACACGGCAATCCAATGAATGGCCTGCTCGTGCTGACCTGCCATGGCGGCAGATAACGCCTCTGTTTTGGCGATCTTGATCTCTTCAAAAACTTCATCGGCAGAGGGGTAATAGGCGAAACAACCGACGACGCTAACGACGATGACGGCGATCAATGCCGTACCACCAAGCACCGGCGCGGGGACAACCATGTCGAGCCGCGTCTTGGGTGCAACGGCGGCGGCCACCGGACGCTCCAACCACGTTTCGATCACCCAGTATTGGTCGAACCACTGCAAGAAAATGCCCAATCCGACAAACAGCATCAGCAGCAAGAACGACGCCATTTCATGGATTTGCACGTCCTGACCCAGCCTCGCGAAGACCTGCATCGCAGGCGCGTGAACGTCCTTGGTGAACGGACAACAATAGACGTCAAAGGCATGCGTATGATCAGCCATCTCCGTGTGCGACGGGAACAGCGGCTTCTCGATTCCGTAGGACAGCAGCAGTACCACACCGAACAACAGTCCCAGCCAGCCACCGGTTCGTTTCCACCCGTAACTACGCACCGTCCACGCGACGAGACCCAGGTTCATGCCCGCCCCCAGTGTCAGCAGCACGAATGCCGCGCCGACTGAATTCCCGTGCTGAAACATTGTTCCTAGCTGAGACATCGCCAGCATCGGCGACGCATAGGCGGGAAGCGCCACCAGGCTCATCAAGATCGGTGCCGCCGGATTGTCAGCGTTCATCCAACGTTGCATGCTGCCCTGCGGCAACAATACGGTCAGTAACACGACTCCAGAGAGGCCGATCAGCACGTAGGCTCCCGATGCCCCAACAATCTCTCGCGCCCCGACAACGACGATCGACAGCAACCGTTTCCACCCAACCGGCACGACGGCCGAAGGTGGTTCCAATTGTTCCGTGGCGGGAAATTGCCGATCCCACACCATTCCGACGATCGTAATGACAATCAATGAACAGATTGCGAATGCGACGATGATAAATGGTTCACTGAGTGTCAATCCATACAAGAGTGACAGTGGGTTGAATAACGGTGCCGCCAGGGCAAACGCCAGAATTGTCCCGCCGGGAAGGCCGGCTTTGCGCATCTGACGTACCACGGGAATCACTCCCAGCGAGCAGACCGGTAACAACATGCCGATCGCCCAAGCCCGGAAGATCGCTCGCAGACCACGTCCCCCAAACATTCGTCGGGTGTGTTCCGGTCCGAACAGCCGCTGAAAAACCCCCGCCACGAACAGGCCCACCAAAATGAACGGAGACGCCTGAAACAGTGATTGAAAGAATCGGAGCACCGCGCCACAGACAATCGCTTCAAACATGGCAGCTCACCATAAAAAAGACCGGATCATCCGTCGGGGGTGACACTGCTTGACGGCTTTCGGTCAGGCAGTGCCAAATTCCCTGAAAACAGATCGCTCAACAATCAACAACAAAATCCCCACACCGACTACGGTTTGACATCCGCAAACGGCACCATTTTCGTCAACAGCGCCAGCAGTCCAGCGACGCGATTCGCTTCCAAAGGCCACTCGCCACGAGGATTAACTTTGGCCGCAGCGGCGATCCGCTGATCGATGGCCAGCAGTTCCTTCGACGACAGATTCACTTCATCCCACTCGGGCTTTTTCATCGGGCTGTCGGCCGCCAACTCCGTCAACCAACCAACGATGTCCAGCAGTTCTGACACTTCGCGGTCCACACTAGCCGCGTCCATCGTTTGGAATTCCGTGACCAGTCGCTCATGCCGCAAACGAACCTGTTCCACCGCCGCGGCGAAGCTGACCGGCTTGTGTTCAGGCAGATGATGCTCCAGATGGTCGTCCACGCCCCCTGACGATACGGCCCCACAACCGAGCATACAAACGCCGATCCACAGTCCGATCATTCCGAATATTGCCAGTCCAACTGGCAAATGCCGGGAAGGAATGACCGCGTCTCCCGCGCCGCTGATCGAATGTCGCTGGCAACGAAACAGGCCGTGATCGTACGTGTGTTTTCGCAGCATGTTTGTTCAATCTCCAGTCGGGACTTCGACCCGTCTCAAGAGGTCTTCGATCACGGGTCGCGGATCGTCGCGCTCGATGCCCAGGCGGACCACCAGAACGGGAAACGCCACGTCCTGCACATCGTTCGGGCTGACAAAGTGGCGTCCGTCCAAAAATGCCCAGGCCTGCGCCGTCCGCTGCCACGTCAGCAAGCCCCGCGGACTGACTCCGATTGCCATTTCGGAGTGCTGACGAGATGCCTTCGCCAACCGCACCAGATAGTCCTGAACCGACCTGGCTACGGCCACGCCAGCGACCGCATTTTGCAGATCTGACAACTGCCCGGGCTCGAACAGCCGGGTCGACGATCGAGCCTGTTGATTCACCGACTCGATCGCCTCTTCCAGCATCAGGCATTCATCGTCGTGTTGCGGATAGCCAATGCTGAGCTTCATCGCGAAGCGATCGAGCTGGGCTTCGGGAAGTGGATACGTTCCATGTTGTTCGTGCGGGTTCTGGGTGGCGATCACGAAGAACTCGCCCGCCAACGGATACCGTACGGTATCCACGGTCACTTGTCGCTCGCCCATTGCTTCGAGCAAGGCACTTTGCGTGCGGGGCGTCGCCCGATTGATTTCGTCGGCGAGCAATATCTCCGAGAAGACCGGTCCTGGCCGAAATTCGAATTCGTGTGACTTCTGATTGAAGATGTTGAAGCCCGTAATGTCACTCGGCAGCAGATCGGGCGTGCATTGGACGCGAGCAAATTTCCCGCCCAAGGCTTCAGCCAGCGTCTTCGCCAAGGTCGTCTTTCCCAACCCCGGTCGGTCTTCCAGCAACAAATGCCCGCGCGCCAACAGGCAAGCCAACACGAACTGCACGACATCGGCTTTGCCTCGGAGCGCCAAATTCAACCGGACCCGGACACGTTCAATCTCGTCCAGACCGGCCGCCGACGTTTTGCTCATTCTCTGTTCGACCGCGGTACTCATGCGACAATCTTTCTCACCCAGATCACAGGTTGGTGCAGGAAAACAAACAGGGCACGGGACTGGCGAAACGTTCGCCCGTTCCGAAACGATGACCTCGACTGTTCGATACGCTCCCAAGACCAGATCAGCACCGCCTGAGAACACAGGCTACGCAGGCGAGGATTCCGATCGACCGTGCCGACCGGTCCAAACACGGCCCCGTCGGCGAGTCTGATAAAGTCGGCAGCGGATGTCCGTTCCGACTCGCCGTGAAACACAGCAAACCGCTCCAACCAGCGAGTCGGCGTGACTCCACGCGGCCGCGCATGTCCCATTCGCCGACAACGACAATCCAGTAATCGCAGTGTCTGCTTCACAACGTCACGTTCGTTGCGAGCGGGCCAATATTGCCAGATCACGGTCGCGATGCGATCTGCCGCACGATGTCGCAGCACGAACATCCCGATCAAAACCAGAACGGTCGTCATGACGGCAACAAGGTTGGCCACCATCCACCGCCAACCAGCCACCCATCCCGCCAAAACCTGCTCGATCCATGTCGGCGACGATCGCAACAGTTCGTAACCGGGCGTTGGTTCAATCGGCAGCCAATGACCGTTTCCGCCCGAAACCTCCGCCCAGAAATGGACGTCGTGCTCCTTCACAGGAGTGTGTTGTGATCGCGCATCGTAACCAGTCGGATCGACGTAGAAGCCGCTGACCAACCGAGTCGAATAACCCAGCGATCGGAGCAGCAACACGGCGGCCGAGGCGAATTGATAATCAGGCCCACGTCGACTTTCGAACAGGAAGTCGGCGACCGTGTGTTCGCAGTCAGTCGCGGGCCGCGCTTCGCGATCGTAGATGTAGTCGGCACGAAGTCGTTTGACGACGGTTTGCACCTGAGACCAACCGCTGGCGACATCCTTTGTCCAGTCTTGTGCCAGTTCCCGAATTTGCTGCGAGCTTTTTTCGCTGGCCAGCTCGCGGTAGACCGCGGGCCCACCAGATAAATGCGCATGCGACGTCAGAATCAACCGATCATCGATGACGCGTGATTGCACGTGCATCACCGTCAGTGCCGGCAACTTTTCGCGGTCCATGCAAATGATTCCGGGCTGAGCCCATTTGTAGAAGTCGCTTTGATTCAATTTGTCGATATGAACTCTAAGCAATTGCGTGGGTGCGGGGATTCGGTTGGTATCGAGCCGGATGATTTTCAAGGCGTGACTTTCCGGCCTGCCATAGAGATCTAGCGATGGCAAGATCGGCAACTCCAACCAGGGTTTGGCCTCGATTGTTTCGATCGACAACGGAGGATTTTTCTCGGGCAGAGGTTCCGCAAACCAATCCACTCCATCAAAGCGGTCATAAACTTCCAACTTCAGATGCAACGGTAAACGCCCCTTCACATACAGCAGGGCATTCGAATCGCGGTCGCCCACGGGTCGACGTTTCGCGTTGGCGTGCTGACGCAAAGTCGAGAATTGCCGGCCCGCCTGCTTCGATTCCGCCAACTGATGATTCTCGGACTTCGTCCCCAACTCTTGTGAAATGGCAATCGAACGCTCTTGTTTTTCCCGCTTCACCGGTTCGCTATACGAGTCGTCGAACAAGTCATAGAGGCTGGGTTCGTGCGACGTCAGGAATGGGGCATCCTCGATTGGCGCGAAACTCGAAATATTATCCGTTCCCGCCACGAGCGAGGTTCCGTCGCCGACACCGCTTCGCGCCATCTCACTGTACCGATCGGTCCCGCCGGAACTCGGCATGAATCCCCGCCAGGCATGCGTTTGTGTCGCAGTGACGGGCAAGCTTAATAACAGGCACAACACGACCAGAGGCAGCACGATTAACCATCGCCGTGAACAACCCGTTTCTGAAGCCGCCACGAGTCGTCCCCTCAGCGAATCCCAATAGGTTCCCATCAGCCACCAGATTCCCACGATGGCAAAGGCCACGACCAGCCCGTGCAACCAGACGTGCGCGGAGACAGCCGAAGCAAAAATTGTCAGAAATGTACTGAGTGAACAGCACACCCGTTGGCAGTCCTTTCGATGTGCGAAAACCGCCAAGGCCAACACTCCGTCGCGGAAATAGGCCAATAACAGCAGTTCCAGCGGCCACATCGAATCCGTTGCACCACGAATCAAGATTTCGATGATGAAGGGAACTGTGGCAAGACACAGAATCCAGACCAGCGGCGTTTTGATCCCACCTCGATCCACGCGAATGCGCGAGCCAGACCCGTCGGAATTGCCCGTTTTTCGGGAACGATCCCACAAGTCAATTCGCCGCGCGATGAACCCCAGCACGCCTGCCAGGCCAACCTCGCCTGCCACGATCAGTACCACCATCCCGGCTTGATCACCGTCAGCCGCCGCCAGTTCCAACGCCAGCGTCGACAGCAACACCAGCAGCCAGACCAGCCGAAGCGACATACGACCGGTCGTTTCTTCGACGTTTCGATCCGGCCGAATTGGGGACAACACCGGTTGATGGCCTGGGCCGTCTGCAACCGGCGTTCGCGTGGGAGTAAATTCACCCGGCATGGCAGACCTGCCTCCATTTTCGACGGAAATCCGCCACCACATCAGCGGGATGATCCAGGACGATCGATAACCGATTCGGCGGATGGTGTTCTTCGCCGCAAATCGCACAGGTCTTCTCGAAGGCGGCCGTTTTCAAAATGATCAGACGCTGGTCCCCATGCACGTGACGGTGTTCCGTTCGATGTTCCAGCCCCAGATCCGTAGTGATTGTCAGCTGAAACACACCGCAGTTGTGATGGTGAATCCGGCGACATGCATCCGACGAATGCTCGTGATCGCAGGCCCCAACTGGACGAGCAGGCGACGTTTTCGGATTCGGTCTATGCCCAATGGAAACAACCGCTCCATGCCAATCGTGCTCGTGATCGCACGGCTTCCATTTGGCCAGCAGATCGAGAAATGCTCTCATTCCTTGTGAGCCCGATCGTAGCGGAATGACCTCATGTCCAAAGCAATATTCGACCTGCGCATTCTCCCGGTGATAGGCTGCACAGACACTCGCTGCGATCCGGATCGACCACTCTAAAGTGCCATCGCCTCCGGTGCCCCGATGCAGATGCGGGTCCGAGTCGATCACGACGCGAATCGCCGATTGAGCCGGTGCCTGCCGTTCACAAACGATCATCCGTCCCTGTCGAGCCGTTTGCGCCCAATGAACACGCCGAAGAGAATCGCCGTTCCGAAAAAGTCGCGTCCCGGTCATGTCACCACTATCACCGACCCGATGATCCGAGAACAAATCGTCTGATGGACGCGTTTCTGCCGCATCAAGGAGCGTCTCCAGCGGCATCAGCCTGGGCCAGACCAACAGGGTCTGCTCAACAGCCACGGGACGACGAGCCTTTCGCAAACCAAAAGGAAAGCCCGTGACCAGACTTGGCGTGACCAGCGGATACTCTCCCCGACAATCGGGTACGAATTCCCAGTGAAACTCGGAAGTCGTCCAACCGGCCACACGGGCCAGCGCCACCGAGCCGCACCGCGACAGGTCACACTCACTCGGCGAAGACTCGCTTCCAAATCCTTGCTCGATCGCGATCCCCCAAATCGGAAACGGCCATCGATTGATCACTCTGATCATAACCTCGGCCGATTCACCTTCCGTAACCCGCCTCTGCGGGAATCGCACCTCACAAACGAGGCCGCGGACCGCTACGCCCGGCCACAAATAACCCAACGCAACCACCAACATCACTGCGGCAAAGGCCACCAGAGCCAACGGCTTCACAAAGATCGCACAAGCCAGTGCCGAGATCGCCGCCAGCCCCAGGCAGGCGATCGGCCGTTTCAACAAATCGGCCCACCGATTCGCCCACGGACAAAAGTCGTAGGTCAGCAGCCGAAACAGTATTTGTCCCAGTGTCACCATCGTCGCCTCGGCCGCCTTCGTTAAATCACAATAACCAATTCGACCCCAATCACCCCGCAACCATTCTGCATACGTTATGCAATTAGTTATTGTTTGCGCCTGCACATAATTGTAGTTTGAAATTCAGCACCATTCCGACATCGACGGCCCCGCAGATCACTTGGCCGGCGGATGGTCGAGTTCGTGATTGGGTTTGCTTTCGCCGTGCTCAAAGTGGATGTCGAGCTGCGACTGAAAAGTTTTTTCGCCAATCCGTACGACCAAATCACCGTGCAAGATGCCCCGGTCGAACAGTTGATGAATGACGGACTCATCGACCAGTTCAAATCGAGAGGATTACCTCTCGGCCTCGCCGTCCAGCAGCACAGCCTTCAGCGACAGTCTCTGTTCTTGTCGAGCACCAAAGTCGCCTCGGCGGCATTTGTCGACAACGACGTTTTGGCATCGGATTTCAACAGGAATATATCCAGAACCTCGTTTTGCCAGGAAAACGACTTGAACCACGAACGACAGGGGTTCCTGCCAACGCAACAACCTGACTCAACTCACGTTTTTTCCGGCCCCAACAGCGATCGTTGCACCTCAAACTGCAACTCACGTCCCTGGATCCGATGAACGACCACAAATCCGACTTCCGCGAATACTCGGAGAATTCGCAAAACGGTCGTTCGGTCCATCTGGTCGCTGCCCACCTCTCTGATCACCTCGCTAATCGTGACCAGCCGCGGTGCCTGGGCTAAATAGCGAGCCACTTCCAAACGCGCATGAGTCGCCTTCAGGCCCGCTCGATGAAACGTCTCGCGACTGGTCTCAACAAACGAATTCTCGCAAGGTCGATCAAGTGGGAACGCCGACATGCTGAACACCTCTCGCACACGCAAATCTTTTGCATACGTTATGCAATATAGTTCGGTGTGCATCAGCGATCAAGTGTAATCCGCCGACAGTTTGTGAACATGTCGCCACTCGCGCCAGGATTGCAGGAAAACGTTTCTCGGCGTGCTGTCCTCGGCGACCTGACCTTCCCGGCTTCAGACGCGGTTCAATCAATACGAGCCCGATTCAACAAGAACTCCGAAGCAGGTCCGTCCCGGTTCAGTGAGTCGGGACGGGCGGAGTGATTTGGAACTGTGTGTCCAACCACTGAAAGGCTTCGTCCTGCATCGCGGCGTTGAAGAGGTGCGGAACGTCCCACAGCTTTGTCACCAGCCGATTCCCAGCCCCTTGGGAATCCCAGACCCCTTGCATCGTGCGGTAGGCGTCACGAACCCCTTCCACGGGGAACAGACCATCCTTGAGGCCGTTGTAGAACAGCATCGATTTGGGACAAGCAATGGAGGCGACGTCCGGATAATCGAGGAAGTTCGACAGACCGGGATGGGTCATCACGAAGGCACTCTGCCCCTTCGTCTGATTGTTACCAGGAACCATCAATTCCCGGGTCGTCCCCATCCAGCAGATCGCCACGCCCGCGGCGATCCGGTCGGACAGAGCGGCGACTTGCCAGGTCCGGTAACAGCCCACCGAGAGCCCCATCGCGGCGATGCGACCAGGATCCACCTGTGGCTGCGTCGCCAGGAACTCCACCGCCTGCAGATCTTCATGAGCGATCAGACCCGCGTGAGTCATCCCCAGGTGCAACAGATTGCTGGCCAGCGCTTGTTGGTTCTCGAATCCGGCTCCTCCCCGATCGGACCAGTTGAGCATATCCGTGGCGAAACAGACGTAGCCACGGCGGGCCAGTTCATCCCCCAGAAAGCGACCACCGTAATACTTGCCGACCCAGTCTTCGGCGGAAGCCTGTTTTTCCGGAGTGACGTCAAAAGGACGAATGACCTTTTCCTTACCGATGTCAAATTTGGCACCATGGTCATGCAGCAAGAGCACCGCCGGGAAGGGCCCCGATCCTTTGGGAATCGTCTGAAGCGCGAGCACGCGGCTATCGGCAGACACGTTCAGCACCACCTTGCGAGCCCAATACGTGCCTCGGTCTTCTTCAGCGATGACCAGGGGCTCGAACTTCGGCGGCGGTGTGAACGCCAACAGAGAGCTCTGAACCCGATCGCGAGCGGTACGACGCCACGCCTCGAAATCGGTGAAATTCCCACGCGTCCAAGCGAGCGGGAATTTCATGCGTTCCAGCGCTCGTTCACGGAACACCGGTAACAGGTCCTTGATGCCCGGTGTTTGATAGTCGGCGGGCGGTTGCGGCGGCACGGTTCCCTCGACCCGATCCAGCACGATGCCCAGCGGTTCGTCCGCGCGAGGAGCTCGTAACAGGCGAAGGCCACTGCGATGACGCAGGTAATATCGCAACAGTTCCGGAAAGTAGACCAGGCCTTCGGGAGATGATCCGCCAAAGCCGATGCGGCCTTCAGAGTAGTCACGCCGTCCGTCCCGTTCATCAGGTGTCTGGTACAGTGCGTGAATATCGGACGCCTGGTTCGCCTTGCCGGCCGCGTATTCCCAGCCCTGGATACCCCCGAAAACTTTCCCGGTCTTCCGCCAACCGAGGATCCGCTGTCGCAAGGTACGCTCAATCGCATCCAGCCTGCGCGAGTCGGCTCCCAGAAAACGATCCGCCAGCGAAATCTGCCAGGCATGTTCAATGGCCTGGGAACCGATCATCTGGCTGGATTTGGGGTGCGGGTAGCGCCATGCACCAACAGGATCCTGGCTGTCACAGAGGAATTCCGCCGCCGCCTGAATCACTTCCTTCAGCCGTGGTTCCTGCGGAACAGAAGCCGCCAGATCCGGCAGACCAGCCAGGGCATAGCCGATGATATACGGCTTGGCAAAAGGATGCTGGTATCCCCGTTCGTCGTCGTCAATGAAAGGAAGTTGCGACTCAATCGGCTCGCCTCCCTGGCTGAACAGATCTCCCGGCGACAGCTTCTCGCGCAACTCGCCAAACAGCCTTAACCCCTGTTCCAGAAACTGTCCGGTGTAACGAGACAGATAGACGAAATCGCGAACATCACCGACGTTGCGGGTCTGATTCTTGATCTGGACAAACTCCGAGGCGTATCTCGTCTGGGCATCGAGAGCCTGTTGCATTCGCGGATCGCCAGTCTGCTCATAGGCCAGCAGAAAGCTGTCATACCCCTTGGTACAGAAGTCCACCGCGTTGTTCGACCGCCACATGTAGGTCTGGTCGCCATCGGGAGCGGTCTGTTTGTTTTGTGCGGTGATATTGTTGTAGCGCGTTCCGCCATACCCCACGGGTCCCCACCAGATCGACTGGTCGTGAAAGTTATCACACCACAGCACACCCGATTGGACCAGTCGGCGATCCCGTATCCGCCAGCCTTCTTCGAACAGCGGACGACAATGATTTAGCCGGTTCATGCCAAAGACACCGCCGTGAGGGGCTCCCTCGGCGAAACTGGTGACGTTCCCCCAGTCATCGCCGACGACGGACAATTGGATCATCGCCTCACGATGGAAGTGCAAACAGGCTTCCAGGTCTGGAAAGCCGACAGGTTGCACCGCCGCACCAATTCCATAGGCTTCGTCCCAGACGGCGGCAGCGACACGCACTTCGTGAGGATATTCCAGCGTCGCCGTAAGCGGAGCCACACCGGCGGGGCGAACCAGGGCGTCGGCCTTACGCCAGGACATCCATTGCATCGGCACGTTTTCCGTCGCACGGCAGCGATGATATCGCCAGTGCAATTGTCCTTGTTGTTGCTGAACCTCAACATCGCCTCGGCGTAGCCAGGGGGCGGTTGGGCTTTCCACGATCAGGTTCTGATCATCGCTGCGCCAAGCACAGGGAACGCCTTCGCCGAACGAGTGCGAAATGATCTGTTCGCCGACCGGCGTGGATTTGAGTGCTTCCAACTGAGTTGCCCGCGCGGCGGGAAACGAAATCTCCCAGCCCAGATCTGGCGCGCGATACCGCGCTTCTTCCCGTGATTGCGCGTGCAGTCGCAGAGCCACCACGCCCAACACGTCGGTCCGAACTTCGATGATCAAAGGGCGTCGCTCGTCATCCAGGTACCATCGTCGCCAGTCGAAGTAGGGGTTCGATTCGATGATTTCCACACGTGGCTCGGTTGGCGGTTTGACATCAGTAATCCACCGAGCGGTCAGGGGGGAGGGTGGGGCGCTACCGACCGGATGACACTCCATTTGCAAACGGTCTTCAAGAAACTGGACGCGCGTCGGCAAAGGTGGTACCGGTTCCGGTTTCTTGTCGACAGGACGCAACTCGACCGTCATTGGCGCAGAAGTGGCAAACTCACATGGCCAGGTGAGCATCGCGCGGCGAACGCTGGGCTGTTCCGCGTCCTTCGTGATGTAGTGCCCCAGCACGCGGACGGCGACCGGACAGGAAATGCCGCCGCTGATCGCTTCCAGATCCTGATCGTCCCGCAGAAAGCCGCGCGGCAACGGCACCGATGCTCGAACCAACTGCTTGCCTGTCGCCGCCGGGACAACTTCCACACGGAAGTCTCCCCAGCAGGGCAATGGAACCAGGCCAAGGCAGAGCAGTAACAAACACAGTTCACGTCGCATGCGGCAATTGATCCTGATCGTCTCTTCGGCCTCGGTGACCACACCTGTGAACCTGTCCCAAGTGTTGTCGAGCCCATGAAATTGGGCTCCTGCAAAATCAGTATGCAAACCCAATCACGACCGTGCCAGTCCTCCACACTCGGTCACGAGGATGCTCGGTGCTCTTCAGCACCAAACGAAAGTCCCTTGCGAGCAGCATGGATCCTGATCCACAGAATGGTGGCAGAGAATCCGCTCGTCGTTGTCTGCTGATTCGAAAACCGAAATTGCCGGTCCCGGACAGCCGGCGCTTTCCGAAACGAGCCAACTGCCCCCGACTGAGACGGAGAGAGAATGTCGAGGACGGGATGGTGTGAACAAGCACCGCGAGGGAAGTGAAATTCGTGATCACAATCCGGCCGGCTTCCCGCAAGGGCTGCGATGAGGTATTAATTGATCGAAGCTCAATGCACGCATGATCCTGCACAGGTCGAGCGTCATCGGATTCGGCTCACGGACGAACGGGTCATTTTCCGCAGCAAGGAACTGGGGCACGCCGAATCGCACCGCGATTTCGGGAAGTGTCAAACCGATGGGAACCGCCATGCGAGAACGACGATCAATGGCCCATGGCAATCCCCTCAGTCGAACAACACGCCGGGACCTGTTGCGCATCGGCGGACTGGGCCTGCTGGGCTTGAATCTGACCGACCTGTTCCGGGCCGAAGCAGCAGAGATCGGCCATGAGGACAAAGAGTCGGTCCGTTCACCGATCAAGTCTTGCATTCTGCTTTACCAAAGTGGCGGACCCAGCCATCTCGACACGTGGGACATGAAGCCCCACGCGCCGCTGGAAGTCCGCGGCGAGTTCAAAAGTATTGCGACCAGCGTCCCTGACCTGCGTATCTGCGAGCACTTGCCACGCCTGGCCAGCATGTCGCACCGATTAGGCATCGTCCGCAGCCTGCACCATCGCATGCGAGACCACAATGCAGCGGCCACCGAGACGCTGTGCGGTCACACACCGCTGGAAGGGGATGTCATTTTCCACGACGGCCCGAACAGTTTCCCTTGCTTTGGATCCGTCCTCAGCCATTTGCTGCCGCAGCAGGGTCTGGTCCCACCCCATGTCGCACTGCCCCAGGTGGTCAGTCGCGGCGGTACACTGCCAGGTCAGGGCCCCGGATTCCTGGGTGCCGCGTTCAGTCCCTTCCAGCTCGCGCAAGACCCCAGCGCGGCCAACTTCGGCGTCCCCGAGTTAACTCTGCCCGGCAACATGACGCTCGCCAGCCTCGAGCATCGCCACGATCTGTTACGCCAGATCGATCAACAGGTGAAAGCCGCCGAAACGAGAACCGCTCACAAATCCATGGACCTGTTTCGCGAACGAGCCTTTAACCTACTCGGTTCGGACGCCGTGCGTCGGGGCTTCGACATCGCGCAGGAAGACGGTCGCACTCGGGACCGTTACGGCCGGAACAAACATGGGCAAAGCCTGTTGTTGGCCCGCAGACTGGTGGAAGCCGGCGTGCGATTTGTGACAGTGAACTCAATCGGCGATCCAGAACTGGGCGGCGGCGACGACTGGGACACGCACTACCAGAATTTCAGCATCCTCAAAGACGATTTGTTACCCAAAACGGATCAGGCCTTCTCCGCGTTAGTCGAAGATCTCGCCGACCGAAGCCTCTTGGATTCGACACTGATTATCTGGATTGGCGAATTCGGCCGCAGTCCCCACGTGACCAAAGCGGAAGGCGGCGGACGAGACCACTGGCCCGACTGTTTCAGCGCGGTCCTGGCCGGCGGAGGCGTTCAAGGCGGCTGTGTCTACGGCAGCAGCGACAAGCAAGGCGCCTACCCAGACACCGACCCCGTCTCCAGCGGCGACCTGGCCGCCACCCTCTTCTGGCGTTTCGGAGTAGACCCCGCCAGCCTCATCCAAGACCGCCTCGGCCGTCCCATCCGCGTCAGCGAAGGCGAACCCGTCCGCAAGCTCTTCCTCTGACGAGCTACGGACACCGCTTGGCAATGCGTTAATCCCAGTGTGCCACTGCTTCTCGAAGCAGTGCCGGAGCATTCAGAAGACATCCCCATGTCCACCGACCCAACAAATTCGCCAAGAAAACTCGTCAAACACCACGACAACGGCGAACCCCACTTCCTCACGTTTTCCTGTTATCGCCGTCTCGGTTTACTCTCCAAAGACCGCACACGACGGTGGTTCGTTGACGCCCTGAACGATGCACGCGCCACCCACGGCTTTCATCTGTGGGCCTGGGTCATCATGCCCGAACACGTCCCTCTTTTGATCTGGCCACCATCGGATCGAATCGCCTCCGATCCCCAAAGTACCCGCGGGCGCATGCAAGGGATTTTATCGAGCATCAAACGACCGGTGTCCTTTCATGCCATCGAATTTCTCCGCGCCAATTCTCCCGAGTTTCTGAAACGGCTGACCGTGGTGAATGCAAATCGCACGTCCCTTCGGTTCTGGCAACCAGGTTCGGGATACGACAAAAACGTCTCCGAACCAGTTGCGCTACACGAAATCGTGGAATACATTCACATGAATCCCGTCCGACGCGGACTGGTAAGTCGCGGCGAAGACTGGCCCTGGTCGAGTGCCGCTGAGTGGATGGGGTTGGCAGATCCGATTCTGAAAATCGAGCGCACGCTTTCGGACGCCATCGAGACTCCCTGGAAGAATCGCCCGGCAAACTGAACGGAACGGTCTGGGGCTGAGATTCGACTCGGATGACCGCTCGGGACTCAAGCACACTGCTTCAGAGAAGCAGTGCCACACAACAAAGATAAGAACTCGGAAACCACCTTCCGTGCCACTGCTTCTCGAAGCAGTGCTGGAACGTTCAAGCGAGATTCGACTCGGATGACCGCTCGGGACTCAAGCACACTGCTTCAGAGAAGCAGTGCCACACAACAAAGATAAGAACTCGGAAACCACCTTCCGTGCCACTGCTTCTCGAAGCAGTGCTGGAACGTTCCAGCGAGATTCGACTCGGATGACCGCTCGCGACTCAAGCACACTGCTTCGAGAAGCAGTGCCACACGACAAAGAACGAACGTCGTCACGACAATGGCAACAGGATCGCAAACACGTGCGTGACTTCGTTCGGCCACAACGGATTGCAGATTGCCTGCCATTCTGTTTGTTGTCAGAATCGCCTTTGACACCGCTTCTCAACCGATTGATGGCTATCGACAACATGACGGATACGACAACGCTTGAAAATATTCTCCAGCGAGCCCGACAGGAGTTATTGGATGTTTCCGCTCGAAATCGACTCATCAGTACACCCCGCGGCACTGCCCGTACAAAGCGGATCGACATCGTCAACGAGCGAGCCGAGGATGTCTTCCGAATTCTCGTCCGCGAAAACAAGGCCATGTCGTTCGCACCGGGTCACGAAGATGCCGATGTCGAGCAAGAGGGTGTTGCCCACAGACCCCTGCTTTCTCAGCCTGAAGACGGTGATCCCTCGAACGGCGGTTCTCCTGCGCGTTATACGGACTCGCGATTGCAGACTCGGCTGAGCTCAGAGAACCTGCAAGACCGATTACTGGAAATGTATTACGACGCACAGACGCATGAGCAGGAACAAGGCGTCAGCATCCTGTATCTGGCCATCGGCTTTTTAAAGTGGTACGACTCGCCAGCATCCGACAAGCCTCGCTTTGCCCCATTGCTGCTGATTCCGGTCGACCTTGAACGGACTTCGGTGAGCAGCCGCTTCAAGGTCCGCTTTCGCAACGACGACATCACGACAAATCTGTCATTGCAATCCAAGCTGAACGGCGAGTTCGCAGTCGCTTTGCCCGATGTGCCGGACTTGGACGATTTATCGGTGACGGGATATTTTGACGCCGTGCA
The DNA here is from genome assembly GCA_903871875.1 of uncultured Schlesneria sp. Taxonomy (GTDB): domain Bacteria; phylum Planctomycetota; class Planctomycetia; order Planctomycetales; family Planctomycetaceae; genus Schlesneria. The sequence continues at coordinate 95,913 of CAIQIR010000128.1, read as the reverse complement.
GCAAACGATCGTCGGCCAACCGCGCTGGGAGATCTTGCGGGACGATCTGGTCCTGTGGTTCTTCTCGTTCGCGAAGTACCTCATGTACCGGGATCTCGACCCTGCGACCTGGCCCGAGCACTCGCCGCTGGGAGTGAATCCCTCATTGAACGCACTTCTGCATGCGGGTTTTCGCAGCGAACCACCTGTGTGTGGCGACAACGACAAGATCGATGCGCTGATTTCCCCCGAGAACATGATTCATGTGACCGATGCCGATAGCTCCCAGGCCGTCGTCATCGAAGAAGTTCGCAAAGGTCGACATCTGGTCGTCCAAGGACCTCCCGGAACGGGTAAATCGCAGACGATTACCAACATCATCGCGACCGCCGTGAAAGAGGGCAAACGGGTGCTGTTTGTCGCGGAAAAGATGGCGGCGCTGGAGGTCGTCTATCGCCGATTGGATCGTTTAGGGTTGGCACCACTTTGCCTGGAGTTGCACAGCCATAAGGCCAACAAGAAATCCGTACTCGACGAACTGAATAACACACTCAACCTGACACGCCCCCGAGTGAACAGTTCGGCGTCGCAGTTTGAGGCACTTCAAGTCGCTCGAGAACGGCTGAACCGACACGCTTCGATGATGAATACCGGATTAGAACCGACAGAACTTTCTCCATTTCAAATCATTGGACGATTGGTGCAACTCTATCGAAAAGGCGTTGAATCGTCCGATTTTGAGCTGCCCCAACCGGAATCGTGGACCCATTCCGAGTTTCTTGACAAGTGCCGCAGACTTCAGGATCTGCAAATCCACCTGGGGCAAGTCGGTCGACCCAGCGAACATCCGTGGCGAGGAGTTAACTGGACCGGACCGTTCCTTCCCAAGGATCTCAAACAAGTCCTGGCCAAAGTCGCTGAACTGGTCGCCTCGCTCCAAGTGATCGTTGACGGCAGTCAACATTTGGCCGCTGCGTTGAATGTCCAACGGCAAACGCTGTCCCACCTGACATCCATCCAAGTCCTGATGGAATTGGGATTGGCAGTCATGAAGGCTCCCCCCATGGATCGTCGTCAGATGAGTAGTCTCGTCTGGCAAACTCAACGTGATGAGATCGACCAACTGGTGACACGTGGACAAGCACTCGCGACGTGCCAATCTGAATTGGCGGGAGTTGTCGCGGAGGACGCATGGTCAACAGATTTCAAACCAACGCTCGATACGTTCGAATCCCACAGACATTCTTGGTTTCCATGGTTCAGCCAAGACTATCGAGAGGCATTGCACAGGTTAAAAAGCATTTTGGCGGGCGAATTGCCCAACGGGTATGCCCGGCAGCTGCAAGTCATTCGCGCGATCGTAAACGTGCAGTCGACCGTCAAATCATTAAACGAGGATCCCGCTTGCGACAAACTGGGACGAGAGACCTTCGGGACTTATTGGCGCGGAGCGAATTCCGATTGGTCCAAACTTCGCGACATCCTCAAATGGGACCAGGAATGCCAGAAGGCAAAACTTCCCCAGACGTATCGTCAGATCATCGCTCGCTGGGATTCCCCTGAAAAATGCCAAATTGCACTCAAAACGCTGAAAGAGCACTTCAAGCCGACAACCAAACGAATGCGAGAGTTGTTCGAGTTGCTCGCACTGGAAGGGAAGGAAGCGTTCGGCGTTGATTCGTCAATGCTGGTCCCGCTGAACAACTTGTTAAATCACCTCCAGCGGTGGCAGAACAATCCGGAATCGCTGTCAAAATGGATCGGGTACCAGCTGCGCCGCCAGGAGATTATCGCAGAGGGTCTATGCGAACTTGCCTGGCGTTTACACGATGGCCGGATCCCGGCCGAAGGAGCGATCGAACATTTTCAACTCGCCTACTACGAATCACTGATTCAGACCTTATTTCGACGGCAACCCGATTTAGGCGCCTTCGATGGTCAGTCCTACGAGCAGGCGATCGCGGATTTTTGCCGGCTGGACCAAAACCGCATTGACCTGGCTCGCTGCGAAGTGGCGACAACTCACTACGACGCGATCCCGCGCGGGAATGCGGGCGGCGAAATGACCATCATCCGCCGGGAAATTGAGAAGAAACGAAAACACAAGCCGATTCGCCAGCTGATCAAGGAGGCTGGTACGGCTCTGCAGGCGATCAAGCCCGTCTTCATGATGAGTCCGATTTCGGTAGCCCAATATCTGGAACCGGGAAGCATCTCGTTCGATCTGCTCCTGATTGACGAGGCCAGTCAGGTCAGCCCTGTCGACGCGTTTGGGGCCATGGCCCGCGCGAAACAAATGGTCATCGTTGGCGACAGCAAACAACTGCCGCCCACCAGATTTTTCAGCAAGATGCTGGACGACGATGGCGGTTCTCTGGATGACGACGATCAGCTCAATACGAAAGATCTCGACAGTATTTTGGGGCTGTGTGTCGCGCAGGGAATGTCGCAACGTCTGTTGCGCTGGCATTACCGCAGCCGACATCATTCCCTGATTGCGGTCTCAAATCGCGAATTTTATGACAGCAATTTGTACGTCGTCCCCAGCCCGACGTCGGCCACAACGGAATCTGGCCTGCGATTTCGACACATCAGCAATGGTGTTTTCGATCGCGGGGGGACTGCCACGAATCGGATCGAGGCCCGGGCAGTCGCGATGGCGGTCGTGCAGCACGCGCGCACTCGGCCCATGAAGTCGCTGGGAGTGGGAACGTTCTCGGTCGCACAGCGCGACGCGATTCGCGACGAACTGGAACTTTTGCTCCGTCAAGAATCGGGGCTCGATGAATTCTTTTCCTCGGGACGTTCCGAAATCTTCTTCGTCAAAAATCTGGAGAATATCCAGGGGGACGAGCGAGATGTGATTTTTGTCTCGGTCGGTTATGCCCGTGATTCTTCGGGCTTCCTCTCCATGGGCTTCGGACCGTTGTCCATGGATGGTGGTGAACGTCGTCTGAACGTCCTGATCTCCAGAGCGCGCGAGCGCTGCGAAGTTTTTAGCTCCATCACTGCGGACGACATTGATACCGAACGCGCCAAATCTCGGGGCGCGTCGGTCTTTAAGACATTTCTGCGATATGCCGCAACAGGCATCCTCGACACCCAGAAACCGATCGGCGCCGAATATGATTCGGACTTCGAGCGTCAAGTGGCAGAAACACTGCAAAACCTGGGCTATGAAGTTCATTGCCAGATCGGTACGGCGGGGTTCATCATCGATTTGGGAATCGTCGATCCAGATCAACCGGGGCGATATCTCCTTGGAATTGAATGCGACGGCGCCACGTATCATTCGTCTCGATCAGCCCGGGATCGCGATCGACTGCGTGAGGCGGTACTCAAAGATCGAGGCTGGAAATTGCACCGGGTCTGGAGCACCGATTGGTTTCATCGGCCCGAAGAGCAAACACGCAAAATCGTTTCGGCAATTGAACAAGCCAAAGCCGAAATCGAGACGCCAGCGCGAGCTGAGTTTGACGACGCGGAGCTCAATGGTTCGCCCGTGGAGACCGAGATCGAACGGCTCGCACCGTCAGAACTCGATTTGGAAACCACGCGACCGATCTGGGTCACCACCTATACCGAGGCGACATTCGACGTACCAAGCCAGGCCTCCATTCCCGAGACTCCATCCACAGTTTTGGCCGACATCGTCAAACGAATCGTCGCCATTGAAGGCCCGATTCACACGGACGAGATCGCACGGCGAATCACGACTCTTTGGGGTCAGCAACGAACGGGTAGTCGAATTGCCAGCGCCATCCAGGATGCGGTTTCAATCGCTGTCGGCTCAGGCTTCGTGGTGGAGGACAACCGCTTTCTGTGTGATCGAGTGGCCTCTGCGATGCCGGTGAGATGCCGCGATCAAGTCAGCAGTTTGACCTTAAGAAAACCAGAAATGATTCCGCCCTCAGAGATTCGTGAGGCCGCACAACGATTGACCACGGACAATGTGGGAATACAGAAAGAAGAAGTTCGGAACTCCGTCGCCAGACTGATGGGATTCAAGACCACAAGTTCACAATTACGCGATGCCATTGATGACGCAATCAATCGCATGATCAAAGAGGGACAGCTCACACACCGCGAGAACAAGCTGTTCATGCCATAAATGGAACCCACCGGAGCGGAGAGGTCAGTCATCGCTTACTCCAGCGAATCGATTTCGCGACAGATCGAGATCGTATGACAATCTCAATGTGCCACTGCTTCTCTGAAGCAGTGCAAACGATCTCAGCGTACGCTGCGATATCAACTCTCCCAATCCCGTAGCCCTGAAGGCTCGCGATTCAGCTCGGATGAGCGATTGCAACCTAAGCACACTGCTTCAGAGAAGCAGTGCCACGTTGTCACGAAGTCCGCTCGGCAACGATTGATTTCCGATGTGCCACTGCTTCTCTGAAGCAGTGCAAGCAACCCCAGATTACGCGGCGATATCAGCAACATCGCCCCCAAATCCCTCACGAGCCAACTCGTGTGACCGCTGACGACTCAAGCACACTGCTTCAGAGAAGCAGTGCCACGTTGTCACGAAGTCCGCTCGGCAACAATTGATTTCCGATGTGCCACTGCTTCTCCGAAGCAGTGCAAACGATCTCAGCGTACGCTCCGATGTCAACACCCCAATCCCATAACGATTCAGCTCGGATGAGCGATTGCGGTCCAAGCACACTGCTTCAGAGAAGCAGTGTCACATTTTCCAAGATTTTTCCAAAAACAGTATTGACATCTTTTGTCGCTTAACAATAATAATGCCCAGACACGACTACTGTGCATCAAGAGGAGAAGACGGATGAACCGCCACAACCATCACTCATTGCGTGAAATTGCTTCGTCAAGTTCCGTTAAGGCCGAACGAATCCAAAACTTCTCGCGGCGAGCGAATGTCGAAACCAGAAGCGATGCTGCAGGCCCCGCGGTGGGACCACCAGCTTCCCTGCCGGCGTGCGGTTGGTTTTTATTCAGCCAACTGCTCAGCCTGCGACGGATCCTCAACGCCTGTCGTAACGCCGCGGAAGAGTTCGCTCGGCTGCTCCGTTTCAGTGACCGGATCGGAACAACGGCGAGTGCAGCGATGCGCACCAACGCAACCTTGAGCCTGCGCACGCCGAGTGTTGGTGAACCGATGCGCGGCCAAACTCTACGAAATACGGATCTTTGCCAACTTGGCCAAACGCAAATCTCGTTCAAACGCTACAAAACAGGGATGTTTGCCAACTTGGCCATGTTGGCCAACGTTTTTCAAAAACTCCGCGGACGACTGGCCCACTTCCAACTCTCGTGTGACTCGTGTCCACAAACGGGCTCCATCCATCTATTCAGCCTAAATCGCCAGTGAATGGGGTTTGACTTGCGGATCATTCTGATCCCGTTGGTACTCAAAAGTCGGCGCGACGGGAACTGAACCACAGCGACTGGACGAAGAGATCGATGGTCACCGGGAAGACACCTGCAGGCGGATCAAAGACATGGACCTGCAATTGACCGTACAGCAATAACACCCATCAGATCTTTTGACAATTCGGATAAAATCTTCGTTTGAGTCGGGAAAGAGGGGGCGATTCCGTTTGCCTCCATGGAGTTTCATGCCCGACACAATCGTCAACCAGGGATCGTACGAGGGTACCTGCGGATGTGAACCTCGTACGATCCATTCGGGCGCTTCGTCAGTGCGCCGTGAAAACGAAGGGAGGCGCTGTTGACCGGACAACGCCACCGGATTGCTCGCGAGACGGCTGGATGACGCCTGCGTCGAAATCGAGTCGATGCTTGCGGGCAGCACGGTTACAGCGATTCACGCCACTCATCGGGCGTCGAGAGCGATTCTGGGCTGAACAGACTGGACTGTGACAAGATCGGTGACAGCTCAGGAGAAAGAGGTTGTAAGTCGCTGCTCTGGAAGTGCGCGCCAGAGATTGTCCCCGGAGTGTTGGTCGGTTCTTCGGGTACATCATCAGGCATCGGGACTGGCGCCAGATAATTCTTCGACTTCGACCTCTCGTCGAAATCAATGCGGGACGGTGGAGCACTGGGAATCATGGCGTCCGGTGCTTCCCTGGTTAAATGAGGCACGTTGGAACTCTTCGTCCACGGATCGTTGAGGTTGAAACTGAATCCGTCGTCGAGCACGAACTCTAAGGACGTTCCAAACAGCAGAAAGCTGGACTGGTCGAGAGCGAAATAATAACTGGCGCCCGCGTTCAACCGCGTCGAGGAATTCAGCCAGTAAGAAACACCCACTTCCGGAACGGCCGCCACCAATCCACTGGCTTTGGAGACTGTCCCCGTCGGATAGTTTGGATTGCTCCGATGGGATCGGTTGTTTACATAGCCGCTGTGCAGGCCGCTGAATCCCACATCGCCCGACAGCCCCACATAAGGTGTCAGTCGCGTCGGGGCGTGCAACCGGATCCCCGCTTCCGCACCAGCAACACCGATGCCATCGTTATCCAGACCGAAGACGCCGCCACGGACAGTCGACCAGGCTGTCGGTAACTTGAACACGCCCAGCGAACCGGTCGCCACGGGCCAATGAGGCGACGCGGTGCTGCCGCCACCGACATACACGCCGCTCTTACCTTCCTGACCGCTGCCATCCGGCGCATCCCAAGGCTGTTGCACCCGTGGTTGACGTCGATCTGTACGAAGGGAATCTGATTGGTCCTGGGACGCTTGCGGATCGTCCCGGTTTCCCCTGCGAATCGCGAGTTGACGCCCGGTCAGGGCACAGCCCGAACAGACCAGCAGCACAACGACAGCTCCCAACGGGAGCGAAATGATCGGCAATTTTTGCATGATTGGCACCGATTGGATTCGTTTGTCAGCCAGAACGGCAGGCATCCGAACGGAACAATCTCCTCACCAGATCAAGTCAAATCGTCGTAGCCGGCCAATTGGATCACGCGTAACGGCTTAATGTCGCGATTGTCAGCTAAATCAATGTTCACCGATCTGCCAGGACTTAAACCGCTAACCGTTGTCTTTGCGTACTCTCAACCAACAGCAGCAAATCATTCAATCCCGTGGCAAATTGATTGAGGAACCTCAGCTTGCGACAACCGCTTTTCATGCAAAGCGCCTTGTTGAAACGCCGATAAATCCCCTGAGATCAATCAGGTCGGTGATCGGGACATTGCGAGAAAGTCGGTATCGGCTTGTGAATTTGACTGCCACTTGAGCAGCAAAGTCTTCCGAAGTTCAAAACAACAGGTGCTCCTCAGCTCGACGGGCAGAGAAACACAGTGGGGTCAACCGTCTTGCCTGGTCATTGATGAGTCACGTTGATGAGTCGTACCGGATTGATCCGCCGACTCATTCAGAGCCGGAAAAATATCGAGCAATTCCCGGTGTGGATTAAACCGTTCCGAAGAGGTTTCGAGATTGAAGCCCCGACGTCCGCGCGAACGTGTCGCGAAGACGATGCAAGGTCTGCAACTATTCTGATGACTGGCAGTCGAAAGTATGACTTTATCTGAGACCGTTAAACCGACATCGAACGGTGGCCAGCATCGACCGGCGTCGCGTGCGGCCTTGGTACTGGGCGGAGGCGGAGCCCGCGCCGCTTATCAAGCCGGCGTGCTGCGGGCGATCGCTCGACATTACCCCGATTTCCGGTTTCCCTACCTGACCGGTGTCTCCGCGGGCGCCATCAATATTTCGCTGCTCGCCAGTCACGCCGGGGCGTTGCGAGAGCAATCGGATACCCTCGCCGATTTATGGCGGCGATTGCGAATGGACAATGTCTTCGCCACAGAGGGCGTGTCGCTATTGGGCCGCGCGATGCGAATTGGATTTCAATTGGCGATCGGTGCACCGCCTGGAATGCGGAAGCTTCTGGGAATGGTCAACACCGAACCCCTGCGACGTTTTCTGCACGACGCGTTGGACAGCACCGATGGTTCGCTGCCTGGCATTCGCAGGAACATTGACGCGGGACGACTGGGGACAGTGGCCCTGACAGCGCTCTCGTACGGGACGGGAAACACAATCACGTTCTTCCAAGGACAATTGCCGTCCATCCGAGAACAATTTCGACAGTGCAACACCGAGGTCCCACTGACGGTCGAGCATGTGATGGCATCGGCCGCGCTGCCGCTGTTCTTTCCTCCCATTCAAATTGATGGCGACTGGTATGGGGATGGCGGGATCCGTCTCGTCAACCCCCTGGCATCAGCCCTGCATACCGGCGCCGACCGCATCCTGGCGATTTCGAATCACTATCTCGGTGACGATGAATCGACAGCTCCCGTCAATGAACCCCCGTCGCCGGCGACTGTCATGGCGGCGATGTACAACGCGGTGTTTCTCGATCAACTCGATCAAGATGTCCTTGAGATGCAGGTGATCAACAAACTGGTCCGCGAACTGCCCGAGGAGAAACGACATGGGATGCGAGAAATCAAGCTGCTGGTGATTCGCCCCTCGCAAGACATCGGCGCGATGGCCCATCAGCTGAGACACGAACTTCCCTCGACCCTCACCTATTTGATGAACCGGATGGGTGCCGGAGAAATTCGCAGTCGGGACTTTCTCAGCACCGTGATGTTTCAGTCGACCTTTATCGAACAATTGATCGAGCTGGGTCTGCGCGATGGAGAAGCACTTGGCCCCAAGCTCAAGGATTTTTTTGAAGCGTAATCGGACGCCACAGAATCACGGCCGTGGCCCTCATACCTGCTTGTCACTCACGCCGAGCGTTGATTCCGCCACACCAAATGTCGCCCTCAACAGACGTCTTTCGGAGCAGAGAAGTTCTGATTTACTTGTTCCGCACCGGTGCAATTCGCGTGAGTCGCCACGGCTGAGGACACGCCTGGCCCTGCATGGGTTGAACCGGGGTGACTTGTGTACGCTGCCCTGACGCGATCTGGCTTGGCTGCGTGGGCGCGACGGGTGCGGCAGCTTGCGGCGTCGGGGGACAGGGTGTCGCTTCGGCCGGAATGATAAAACCCGTGGGATTCGTGAACGGTCGACGCGACTCATAGTTGTTCCCGTAGGCGTTCTTGGGAACGTAATAGCCACCGTAACCGTTCGTCATGCTGCCGGCCGTGTTTCCCATGGGCAGGCTGCCCCAGGACGTCCGGGCCCAGACATACTCACCCGCGGTGGCGCTTGGGCCGGCAGCAATCACACTCACCACGCCCAGAAACAGACAGCCGAATAAAGCTCGTTGGCCAATCATCGCAGTCACACTTTCTGGCGAATTCTGAAGGCAAGCTCGCTCACGTGACGCTTGCGGAAAGACTGACCGGCCGTTGCCGCACATCCCTGGAGGTTATCGACCAGATGTCGACATCATCCCAAAGGGGGCTGTTTTGATCACGCCAGCTTGCCGAGCCGGTTTTTCGGAAACGGATCTTTGGCCATTTTTGCCGGTCGATGTTCGTCTGGTCCGGTTGATCGACACCGAAATCAGGATCGGTTGCGCAAGGTCGGTGGGAATCCGAGAGGTTTGTGAGCGGAACGCGACTGCGCCTGCGGCAATGGCGATGAGTTGGATGAAAGTTCCTGAGATCGCGGCTCGTCATCGTGACGGTCAGCTCTCGACAGTCATCTCTCGACAGTCATCGCAACTGACTTCTCCGGAACTTCCCCAGGGGCAGGTAACGCATAAACGGCGAGCAGCGCCGGTAGGATTACGAGATCCCCAATCATGGCCGAGAGCATCGTCAACGCGCCCATGGTGGCGAAGATACGCTGGTCGCGCATGTCGCTGAACGTCACCGTGGTAAACCCTGTCACCAGCACGATGGTGGTCATCAGCATCGACGTTCCGACTGCCTCAAACGTATTACGAATCGCTTGCTTGCGGCTGGTCGACCGAGGCAGTTCTTCCTGAAACCGCGTGAGGAAGTGGATCGTGTCATCCACCGCAATTCCCAGGCAGATCGTGAAGCTGCAGACCGACACAATTTCGAGCGACTGACCGGTAAACACCATCCAGGTCGCACAAAGAACTAACGGAAAAATGTTCGGAATCATCGCGATCAGTCCCAACCGCACCGAGCGGAAAACGACCGCCAGAATACAGATGATGATGAACGTCTCACTCCCCAGGCTTGATCCCAGGTCCAACGCGATTCGATAAAGATCTCGCCAGCGGAAAATGGCTGATCCTGCGAGGGTCAGCGTGAATTCCGGGTGGCCGCTGACGATCTGCGTCAATGCCGTCTCAATGCGTTGGAAGACGGTGCTGTATTGGGCGATACCGATATCCCGCACGCGAAATGTCACCGACGCCAGCCGATCCTCGGGCTTATAAAACGCTCGCTTCAACGGAGGCGGCAGCAATTCAATCATCGAGGCCCGCTCTTCCGTGGGACTGTCACCCGGCAGCGCGTCCAGCAAACTACGAATCGAAATGGGCGTCCCAATCAACAGCTCGGACTTCAACAAGTCATCGACCTCGGTCACCACCTTGAGGACCTCGGCCGAATCCGACGGAACGTTCGCGGACCAGCGAATCTGCACCTCGGAAAACTCCAGCCCCCCCATGGCTCGGTCCATCTGGTGTAGGGCCTTAGTCGCTTCGGCATTTTCGGGCAGGAAATTGGATCGTCGCTCATCGGGTCGTAGCTGGAACGCAAACACCGCACAGATCAACGTCGCTGCAATGCCCGCCCAGGCTACCGGCCGTGGACGCCGCAGAACCAGATCAACGAAGTAAATGACGCGAAACAAATGCCGCTCAACAAACCCGGCTTGCTGTTCAATCGGCTCCAGGCGAACGCCAAACCATTTCTGGCTCAGGATCCTTCTCAAGAACTTGGCCGGTCGGGAAAAGTGTGCCAGCGGTATCACCAGCAAAATGGCAATGACGGTCAAAGCGACGCCCAGCACGCAGCTCCAGCCGAATTGGCGGACAATGCGATGTTGTGCGAACGACAGCGACGCAAATCCGATACTGGTGGTGATGGCTGTGAGAAAGCAGGCCAACCCCACTTCTTGCAGACCGGCTCGCGCGGCAACGCGTTCACTCATTCCTGCCGCATGAAACCGCCTGATCTGCACCATCAGATGCACGCCGTCCGCCAGACCGACCAGGCTCAGCATCACCGGCAGGACGACGTCATTGAAAGGGTTGTCCTGAATATTGAAAAAGTTCAGGAAGCCCATCGTCCAGAAGATCCCCAGGGCCGGCCCCAGGGACACGATCAACACCGAGACCACACCGCGAAACAGCAGCGCCGCCATCAGCAGTACAACGCCATATCCGATTACTCGAAACTTGATGTTGTTCCGTTCGTGAGTCTGCATGATCGTCAGGCGCAGCGGGACATGTCCGGTGACGGCCACCGTGAATTTCACGCCGGGAAATTCCGCGAGAGCCCGCTCGGCGGTTTGCCTCAAGTGGATCATGCAATCGTCATCGCTGGTGATATGTAACCAGTCGAAATTGACCAGCACAATCAGCGTCCGCGCGTCCGGAGACAAGAGTTGTCCACGCACTAAAGGGTTACGCAGCGCGTGTTCACGTGCGGTCGCAAAGCGGGCTGGCGAGGCCTGCGATTTAGGAAACAAGGGCTCGCGCAGACCAAAGATATTGAGGACCGGTACACGATCCATCCACAACACGTTACGAACGTAGGGCAGCGCCTCTAGCGAGCCGATCATCTGCCGCAGTGCCTGGGCACCCGTCGGCGTGAAGATCTCGTCGGACGCGATCACTAAGATGGCATCCGATCCGGTCAGATCCAGCGCCTCGACATCGGGTCGTGCCGTTTTCGGACTCTGCGATGCACCACCGAGCCTCGCCGGAGAAGCAGGGCGCACGACATCACGGGCCGGCGCACGCAGGAACAGATTCCGCACACGCTCGGGGGCGACGTAACCGACCGTCGCCATCAAGCTCATCAAGATCAGCACGAGATAGGCAAAGAAAGGTCGATCGACGATCCAACCGGTGGAACGACCAAAATGACTGGAGATAGACAATCGACCCCTCGCTCGACACTAAAAAAATGGCAGTCTGGCCCCTCTGCCTTTGACGCCGAAAATCAACCATCGCCCGCGTCAAACAAAGGGCGTTTCTGATTGGCTGATGGTGCTCGCTGACATGCGGTAGTCACTATAACGAGCGGGGTCGGAACAATTTTGCTGTCACATGATCTACCGTTTTCGTCCCTCACGATTCGCCGCGGATTGCACCTCGTCACGCGTAAGTCGGCCATCACCATTCGTGTCAAGTTCGCGGAACACATACGTACGAACCACGAGCGGAGTTTCTCGAAGATCCACGAACCCGTCCTTGTTGCGGTCAAAACGGGCGAAGAACTTTTCAACAAAGGTCTCAGGCGATTCCGTTTCGCTTTTCTCAGCCGCGCTTCTGACGACCAGTTTCTGCTTGTTACGTTGCGGCTCGGGTTCGGACAGGGAATCTCGCGGCTCGGCGACTTCGAAAAATGCGATCGCCATTTCTTCCCAGGTCTGATCTCCCCAGGTCACCGTTTGCGAAGGATCGGGATTCGCCGGGTTTCGCTTGGAGTTATCGAACCGTGTCGTGAACTCCAGTTGATCGATTCGATCGAGCTTCAAAGGCTCTGACAATTCATACACATGCTGCCAATTGAAATCGTAACGCGGGACTTCCAACAAAATGTCCGAATTCTCGCCTTGTCGGCTGACGGCCTGAAATGCTTTTCCGCGAACATGCATGTGCGGGATAATCGCCAGCAGTTCGGCCCGTTTGGGAAACCAACCCACACGTCCATGAACGGGGAAGTCGGGATCATTCGGCGGGATTTCAAACTCTTGATCGATCCCCAGCAGCGTAAAGGCTTCGTGAGTGACTTCTGACTCACGAATAAACGTCATGCCGACCTGCGTCAGGTCATCCTGTTCAATGCCGTTGGGCGTGTAATGCATCTGAAAGACCAGCTTCGAACCGGCCGGAACTTTTCTGGCATACCCCGCAGGCAGACTGTAACTGCGTTGGCCGGGCACATATCCGGTCAGGTATCCCACACCACGCACGTCCGATCCATCTTTCGGCCGGACGAAGACGATACAGTGATGGACCGTCTGACGATTGCCGGGAATCACCTGCGAGGCCGATACCCAGCGATCTTCTTCGAAGTGCGGATCCACGACGAAGTATTGGTATTCGACCGTCCCGTTTGCCGGGACATGGAAGGGCCGGTCTCGCATCTTCAGGACCAGATCGGGTGCCCGAGGCAACTGCCAACCCGAGGGATACTCCTGAGCGGGTGGCAAGTCAGACTTGTCACCGTAAGGCATTCCCGCTTTGACCCAGTCTCGCAACAATTGCTTGTCAGCCTCGGCCATGAGCCGCGAGTTCCGGAAGTGACCATGCTCCGGACTTGCACTCCAGGGAGGCATCCGGCCGGCGTCGATGGTTTCCAGAATCGTTTCGCCCCAGCCGCGGACTTCGTCGTAATCGGTTAACGCAAACGGACCGATCTCACCCGGTCGATGGCACTCCACGCAGTGCTTATTCAACACGCGTGACACCTGTTGGCAGAAGGTGACTGTGGGAAGGCCTCCAGCGGTGTCGCTCGGAGTTCTGACTCGGCCAATGGTACAGCCGGTCGTTTCCGTGCGCGCGACGCTGACGGCCTTACCGGCCAACAGCTCTTCCAGCGCGACCTGCAGGTCGTGCCGCGTCGGGTGTCCACGAGTCACCCCAGGCTGATACTGGTCGTCGACTCGACCGCGATAGCGGATGGCCAGTGTCTGATCCAGCACGAACACTTCGGCCATATAGCGTGCACCGAATTGATCCGCGACTGAATTGCCGGGATCTTTCAGAATCGGAAACGTGATTCCAAACTCCTTGCAAAACTCGGCCACCTCTTTGGGCGAATCGTGCGAGTTACTATTAACACCCACAAACCGGACAGACTGCTTGGCGAACTGCTGGGCCAGATTGTTCAAGCGGGGTGCGTACAAACGGGCCAGCGGACACTCAGTTCCCAGGAAACAGACCACGGTCAACTGAGCCTGCGATTGAGCAGCAACTTCGATCACGTTTCCTGCCGCGTCGACCAGGTGGAATCCAGACACCGCTTGAAGATCGGCATCCTTTGTCGGCTCGACTCCCCACACGTTTCCCGACATCGCCACCAGGCAAGCCAGGATCCACTTCAATGAATTGCAGCGGGACATTTCGAAAACTCTTTGAGAGCAGACGTCGACGGTAGCAAACGAACGAGATCCACGATCGGAGTTGAAGACCTCGACAGACGATGACAGTGACGTCGAGAACTTCCCAACAGGATCACGGCAGCGGTCCAAGGGATTCTACGGGTCGTCGGGGCCGGTTGTCGATTCAGACGTGACGGAAGCAGAGAAAACAAACGGCCCCGTTTCTCGCGGGTCCAATTCTTCCCAGTGGCAAACTTCCATTGAGCGACAACACGGCTGTGACATACGTCCGATTCTCCAGCGGCACGGCATCCTGTGAAAACCGGGAATATCGGCTACAATCTGAATCGGATCAGCGACGGGAAGAGCCCTGTTTTCCTGCAATTTTCAGCACGTCGACAGCTTGGTCCACAGAACAAAATGGAGTGGCGAATCGCCGAGTAAAGGTTCGAGATGATGCGGGCCTCGTTCTCGGCGAGACATTTTTTACGCTGACCCCGATTGGAAACAGGAATCAGGCCTGCTGATCGTTTCGATCTGTTCACGATTCATTCCCTTCAATCAGAGAGAATTCCCCATGCAGCGCAAAAAGATTCTGATGCCAATCGGTGATGGAACCGAAGTCATGGACACCTTGTATCCGGTGTTCCGTCTGCAGGAAGACGGGTATGAAGTGGTCATCGCTGGTCCCGAAGCACGGCTGTATCACGGCGTGATGCACGAGATCCCTCCAGACGCGTCGATCCCCTGGGACATCACCCGTGAGCAACCGGCCTACCATGTACGCGCGAGCATCGCGTTTCGGGATGTGCGCCCAGAAGAATACTTTGGCGTGTTGTTTTCCGGTGGACGTGCGCCGGAGTATCTGCGTTACGACGAACACTTGCTCGCGATTACCCGACACTTCTTTGAGACGGGCAAGCCGATCGCCATGCTTTGTCACGGCGTCGAAATTCCCGCCGCGGCCGGTTGTCTTCGCGGTCGCAAAGGAACCACCGTTCCAAAGTGCGCCCTGGACATCACGCAGGTCGGTGGGACGTACGTCGATGAGGACGTGGTCATCGACGGTAATCTGATCAGTGCGCGAGGCTGGCATCAGAACGCGCCGTTTCTACGCGAGTTTTGCAAATATCTGCGTTCTGTCAGCTGAATCGCCACTGTCCGAAGGTGGTCGGTCTCCTTTGGTGAACTGAATGTTGTTGGCACTGCTTGATCGCTTTGGGTCAGGCACTGCTCTTCCATTGGGACAGAAGGCAATCCGAAGAGCAGACCACTGCTTCGGAGAAGCAGTGGTCCAACTCCAAGAAAAAAGCGAAGCAATGCACGCAGTCCATGCAAGCCGTCAAATAGAGGAAGGCTTATTACTTAACAGGGGAGTGAAGTACTCGGCGCAGCGGCGAGCGAAGGTTCGGGCATCGTCGGCCGATTGAATGCCTTGCGCCTGGTGGATTGTAAATGTCCCGTCGTAGCCGATTTGTTTGAGCGCGGTCGTGACCGCCTCGAAATCAACTCCGCCCGGCGTCCAAGGATCCAGATGATCGAAACAGACGTCGCCACGACAGAACGTCGGCAGTGTCTCGCTGCCCGCAGCATTCAGTCGATGGTTCTGCACATAGACATTCATCAAGTACGGTTTGAAGACCTGTAGCGTTTCCAACCCGTACGATTGCCCGTTCAGCAGCAGATTCGCCGGCTCGTAGATCAGTCCGAAGTTCGGCTGGCCGATCTCGGCCAGGACTCCAAGCATCGGCTCGACTTCTTCAAACAAGGACGTGGTATGACACTGGTGCGCCAGGCGGATGCCGCGCTGTGCCGCCCGTTCCGCGGCTTGCCGAGCGAACGGAATATCGTTTCGGTTTTTGAGACACACCCGGATTAACGTGCATCCAACGGCCTCAGCGACGTCCAGACTCGGGCCGATGTTTCGCAGGCTGCCCGGTCCCTGATCATTATTCAGGGGCACGTTGAAATCCGCCGTGACCATCGAAATGAACAGCCCGGCGTCTTCGACACAGCGCCGCATCTGGGCCAGTCGAGCAGGGGAAGTGGCCACACCGCCGGCGCTGGCTCGCAGGCAGACTGCCTGATAACCGGTTTCTTTCGCAATGGCCACCAGTTCTTCAAACGGCACAAATAGCTTCGTCTTGCAAGGGGCTTCAACGATGCGAACCGAAAGAGCAAGTTTCATCAGCGGCAATTCCCGTTGAACACGAGCAACGTATCATTCGCGACGTTTGCCAGGTTGGACACTCGGCACCACGCGAATGTGGATAAATGGAGATTGTCTCGATAGTAGCCTGTTTGCTCATACGAATCTTGTTCGGCGACAATCGTCTAGACGCCTTGAGTCGCCGTGTCCAGTAACACTCGCACGAACCAGGCATGAACGATGGACTCGCCTGGCGGAAATCGGCGGATGCTGCGCCACGGGTTGGCTAGGAACTTCCGCAGTGCGTTGTATGATCCGACCGCAGATTGTCCCCGCTCGCCAACCCTGGTTGTCATCACGCATGAGTACGTCCACCAACCCGCCGCCGTCCGAGCCTCCGCAGGGAACAGAAAAACGCCTCACGAATGCCGGCCGGATGCTGATGCTGATCACGGCGTTTCTGGGCTGGTTTTGTGCCGGGTTTCTGTTGTCGATCACATCCGTCGCGTTGCAGCCGGCGGCCATCGACCTGCTGTCGCAAACGGGACAACTCGATCGCGTCAGCTATTTCGATCTGAGTGCCCGCGCCAAACCGAAACGGGGCCCTGCAGCGACCGACGTCATTCCATTGAGTGAGGCAGAGCAAGCACAGCTTCAAAAAGGAAACATTCTGGTCGGCGAATGGGTGGCCTGGCTGAAATGTGCCTTTCTCTTCGGAGCCGCTTTGGGCGGTCTCTGTTTTGGGGCACTCGGCGATCGATTCGGGCGGACGAAAGGGATGGGCCTGGCGATCTTGACCTACTCGATCATGTGCGGCGTGGCCTATTTTTCCGCGCGGCCGGTCGACCTGCTGGCCTGCTGGTTTCTGGCCTGCATGGGTGTAGGGGGAATGTGGCCGAACGGCGTCGCACTGGTCGCCGAAGCCTGGTCCAGTCTTTCCCGTACAGCATCGGCGGGCATCATCGGCGCCGCGGCCAATATCGGCATTTTTGTGATGTCGTCGCTAATGATGTATTATCCGCCCGTGCCGAGCGGCATGGGCGAGTCCGTTCCCGCAATGATGCGAAGCGTGACGAACGTCTCCGCAATCACGTGGCAAGCCAAAGTCACGCCCATTCCCACCGACTGGCGCTGGGTGATGGTGGTCACTGCCATGCCCGCCGTATTGGGTCTGTTTTCGTTGATCGCCGTGCCCGAGTCGCCGCTGTGGTTGGCGAGTCGCAGAAAATCCGAGGGACAAGCCCGGGGATTGGAACGAACTCGCGAAATCTTTCAGCCACCCTATTTGTGGATCACCTTGATCGGAATCGCCCTGGCCACGATCCCGATCATCGGAGGTTGGGGCAGCGCCGACTGGATGGTGCAGTGGGCCGATCGAGCCGGCGATACGAATCCGTCACTGAAAGCCGACGTCAACCGAGCCCGAGCCTTCACCGGAATCGTCGGCAGCCTGCTGGGCGGCTGGATCGCCAGCGTCGTCGGTCGCAAGCTGACCTATTTCTTAACCAGCCTCGCCGCACTCTTTATCGCCCAATACACCTTCCGCTACGTCGTTCCAACCGATCCGTCATTCTTGTGGTGGGTCAGCACGCTGGGACTATTCAACGGCATCTATTTCGGCTGGCTTCCTTTTTGCCTACCCGAACTCTTTCCCACGCGAGCTCGTTCCGCCGGGGCCGGAGTGAGCTTTAATTTCGGACGGATCCTGACCGCGGTGACCGTCTTCGCCACCGGCACTCTGATGAGTTACTTCAAAGGCGACTATTCCCAAATTGGCCGCGTCACCAGCCTGGTGTTTGCGATCGGCCTGGTCATCATCTGGTTCGCCCCCGACACGTCGAAGAAACGATTGGAAGACTGAGCCCAGCGACATATTGGTAAAGAAGATAAGGCCAATAAACGGACCTCTGTTTCCGGTGGAACAAATTGACGTCAGCCGTTGTTCGAAGCGAACTTATCCCATTTTCGATCAACGATGATCACGGAAAAGGGTCTTGATGAACCCCAGTGCAAATAATCCCGAACAGGTACGCAGGACCTGGATCAGCCGCACACTGGTCGGAATTATTCTCGCCACATTCTTTTCGGATGTGAGCCACGAGATGTGTACGGCGGTGCTTCCAATGTATTTGGCTGCCGTGGGACTGGGCCCCGCCGCACTCGGATTGATCGAAGGTGTGGCCGACTTTCTGATCAGTCTCTCGAAGCTGGCGGGAGGATTTGTTGGTCAACATGTTGAACGAAAACGCCCGTTGGCCTCGCTGGGTTATCTGGTGACGACCTTGGGAACGTGGGGAATTGCGTTTGCCGATCGTCTGGCTGCCGTGTTGACGTTACGAAGCATCGCCTGGATCGGCCGTGGATTCCGCTCGCCGCTCCGAGATTACCTGTTGGCCGATGCCGTCGACCAACAGTTCTATGGCCGGGCTTACGGATTGGAACGAGCAGGCGACATGCTGGGGGCCGTTGTCGGTCCGCTACTGGCCGTATTGCTGCTGGGAGCGGGGTTCGAATTTCGCACCATCATTCTGTGGACGATTGTTCCCGGCCTGGCGGCGGCGGGATCGTTCTACTTCTTCACGACCGAGAAAGAGCCGACCCGTCATTCTTCTGTCCAAGCCGAAGAATCTTCGCCAACCGTTCTACCCCCATTCCCCAGGGAGTTCTGGTTATTTCTGATTGGCGTGATGCTGTTCGGACTGGGAGACTTTTCTCGCACGTTCATCGTCTGGCTGGCGGCCAAAGCGGTTGGTGAACAGCATGGTTCGACGACCGGAGGAACATTATCACTCGCCGTCTGGCTCTATATGATGCACAACGTGGTCAGTGCGCTGGCGGCTTATCCAGTCGGCCATCTTGGTGACCGGCGGGCCAAGCTGCCCATACTAGTCGTCGGCTATGGCTTGGGTGTGGGAACCAATCTGTTGCTGGCCGGCTTTAGTGGGTCGCTGGCATTTCTTGTCGTCGCTATCGTCCTCTCCGGGATTTACATTGCCATCGAAGAAACGTTGGAAAAAGCGGTGGCCGCTGAATGGCTGCCCCGAGAAAGAAGGAGCCTGGGATTCGGTATCCTGGCTTGTGGCAACGCGGTGGGAGACATGGCATCCAGCGTCTACGTCGGCTGGCTGCTCGAAGCGGGTTACTCCACTGCCGCCTTCGGCCTCGCAGCCGCGACAGGAGCCACGGGTGTTTGCTGGATGATCTGGCTAATCAAGCGGCAGGCGAAACTGCGAACAGAGTGATCGTTCGTTGCTTATCAATACCTATCGAAAGCCGGGATAACCCCGATCGAAAAAACAGGCCGCTATTCTCCTTCTATCGGCGGCACCAGTGGCAGCCCGTCCTCTTAGAATGGTAATTGAACGTAAAAATGCAGTAAAACGGCTTCGCGCAATCGTCATTCGTACTTGGAAAGCTTCACCGTGCCCCTCGTCAAAATGGTCCTATTTGCGCTGCTCGCCCTGTTGGCAGTGGTGTTCGGAAGCGTCTGGGCCTGGTCTCTCAGTCGGCAGCGTCAGGGCGGCCGGCCAACGGTCTATCAGACGAATGTCGGCTTTATCACCGATTTTCTCGACACGCTGGGCATCGGGTCGTTTGCACTCACAACCACTTTGTATCGGATGCGGAAGACCGTCGCCGACGAATTGATTCCCGGTACGTTGAACGTCGGACATGGTCTACCAACGATTACTCAGGCGTTTATTTACATCGCCATTATCGAAGTCGAAATGCGGACACTGGTCCTGACCATCCTGGCCGCCATCGTCGGTGCCTGGTTCGGAGCTGGCATCGTCGTGCACTGGCCACGGAAACGGATCCAGTACGGCATGGGACTGGCGTTACTAGCCGCCGCGGGATTGATTCTGGCTCGCCTGACCCAGCACTTGCCGGGGGGCGGCGAAGCGAACGGCCTGGAGGGTCCGTATCTGGTCGTGGCATTGGTCGGGAATTTCGTGTTCGGGGCATTGATGATGGTGGGTGTCGGGGCTTACGCACCGATCATGATTATGATCAGCCTGCTGGGCATGAATCCTACGACCGCGTTTCCCATTATGATGGGTTCGTGCGCCTTCCTGATGCCAATCGCCGGCCTGCGAATCATTCGCGCGGGGACTTATGACGTGCGTGCCGCACTGGGCTTAACACTCGGTGGAATTCCCGGCGTTTTGTTGGCCGCGTTCATCGTCAAAGAATTGCCGCTGGACGTCGTACGCTGGCTGGTGGTGGTGGTAGTGATCTATACCTCGCTGTCGATGTTGCAGGCCGCCAGACGAGAGAACTGATACTCCCCAGCGCTAACACGTGATCGGCGAACCATCAGCCACATGCCCCAAAGCGTCATTCGACGGGGACAGTTGCAGAAGCGATCCATCCTTTCCATCATGGGCGTTCACAATGTCCTGCTCTCATCTGATTTGATCCTTTCGAAGTGACGGCCGTGTGTTTTTCCGAGCACACGAACGGCTCCCTTCACGGCGACTTGCAAACCGAATTACGAATTGATACGTGCGACACGCTCGCGCGGTGTGATGTGAGGACATCTTGGAGAAACCCACGCTGATGCGACTGGAGTCCGTATCAAAGACA
This sequence comes from uncultured Schlesneria sp., assembly GCA_903871875.1. Lineage (GTDB taxonomy): Bacteria > Planctomycetota > Planctomycetia > Planctomycetales > Planctomycetaceae > Schlesneria. Next base: position 75,095 of record CAIQIR010000128.1, on the reverse strand, counting down.
TACGGCGGGGTCCACGCGCTCAAGAACGTCTCACTGTCGATTGCCGAGGCAGAAGTCCATGCGCTGTGCGGAGAGAACGGCGCCGGCAAGTCGACGCTGATCAAGATTCTGACCGGAGTCGTACGGCCGGACAGTGGCACCATTTCGCTGAAACACGGCCGCTTGTCCGCAGGCAGTGTCCAAGCCGCCGAGCAAGCGGGCATCGCCGTGATTCATCAGGAATTGACCGCCTTTCCCGACTTGAACGCGATCGACAATATTTTTGTGGGACGCGAACTCTGCCGGTGGCGCGGCTGGAAACTCGATCAGGCCGCCATGCGTGCCCGTTCGACATCGCTCCTACAAGATTTGGGCGAGTCGATCAATTTGGACTGCCCCCTGCGAGAATTACCTCTCGCCCAACGTCAAATGGTCTCGCTGGCCCGCGCTCTCGTGGGAAATTGCCGGCTGGTGATCATGGACGAACCAACGGCCTCGCTATCCGCTCGCGAGACGACCGTGCTGCTTACGCTCATCCGTCGACTTCGCAGCGAAGGGATTAGTGTGCTGTATGTCAGCCACCGATTGGAGGAAATCTTTTCGATCGCCGACCGCGTCACCGTGCTGAGAGATGGGCAGTGGGTCGATACGCGAATCACACCGCAACTGACGCGAGAAACGTTGATCGAATTGATGGTCGGACGGAAGCTGTTAGAGACATCAGCCCGAACGGCCGAAGCGCATCGCCCCACCACGGGTCCGCCCTTGCTGCAGGTCGAGCATCTCACTCGAGCGGGCGCGTTTCGCGATATCAGCTTCAGTCTGAATGCGGGTGAAGTCGTCGGACTGGGCGGCCTGATCGGCGCAGGGCGTTCGGAAGTCGCTCGCGCAATCTTCGGCATCGACGAATATGACAGCGGGCAGGTGCTGGTAAACGGTCGGCTATTGGCTGGCGACTGCGTCCGCGCGAGTTTAAAAGCCGGATTGGCACTCGTGCCGGAAGATCGACAACACGAAGGCTTGATCTTGCCGATGTCGATTCGCTCGAACGTTTCGTTGGCCGTCCTGCGGATGCTGCGCCGATTCGGTTGCATTTCATCGGTTCGCGAAAAACGGATCGTCGAAACCCAATTGTCGAACTTGAAGGTCAAATGCGACGGCATGCAACGGCCGGCTTCCACACTGTCCGGGGGCAATCAACAGAAGTTGGTCCTGGGAAAATGGCTGGCTTCTCAACCACGAATCCTGATCCTCGACGAACCAACGCGGGGCATTGACGTCGGGGCGAAAGTTCAATTTCACGAACTCATTCGCCGGTTTGCCGATCAGGGGCTGGCGGTCCTACTGATCTCGTCCGATCTTCCGGAACTTCTTTCACTCAGCGACCGCTTAATCGTGATGCGGCAGGGCCAGATCGTGGGAGAACTCGCGCGATCGGAAGCCAGTCAGGCCAAAGTCCTGGAAATGGCCCTTCCTACGGGGGAAACGGCAGAAAGGACAAGTCATGTCTAGTGGACGCCGTTTTCTTGGTCGTCGCGAACAGAGTGTGCTGGCGCTGATCGTTCTGGTGGTCGTCATCGTGACTTGGATGGACCACGGGTTCCTCGGCACGACGAATCTGCGCGATATCCTGGTTCGTTGTGCTCCCACGGCCATTGTGGCGTGTGGAGTAATGCTGGTGGTGGTGACGGGCGAAATTGATATTTCCGTCGGATCACTGATGGCTCTGTTGGCTGCCGTGCTGGGCATCAGTCTCTCGCGCAGCCATTTCGATTTGTCGACAGGTTGGGGCCTGATGCTGGTGTTGATGCTCGGCACGCTGGCGGGTTGGACGACAGGGGTGCTGGTAACAATCGGTCGAGTCCCGTCGATTATGGCCACGTTGGGGCTGATGACGGCCTTGCGCGGCGTCACGACGCTCGTGATGCGCGGCGGCAACATTCAGGGCCTGCCCGACGGCCTGACACGCGCCGCCAAACAAGGCCTGTATGGCATCCCGCTTAGCATAGTAACGGCGGTGCTGGTGATCGCCATGACCGCCTGGATCATTCATCGCACGCCGCTGGGACGCCGTATCTATGCCGTCGGCAGTAGTCCGCACTCGGCAGCCATGGCGGGCCTCTCGGCGGGAAAAGTGAAGCGATTCGCCTTCGCCTATACGGGCTTTTTGACGGCGCTGGCCACCACCGTCGACGTGCCTCGACTACCTCAGATCGAAGCCGGAATTGGCAACGAACTGGAACTCTTAGTCATCACCTGTGTGGTGGTGGGCGGCGTCTCCATTTCTGGTGGCCGCGGTACTCTGACGGGTGTCATGCTGGCCGTGTTACTGATGACCATGATCCGTCCGATGCTGACCTTTCTCGCCGTGGGTGAATCCGGTGAAAAATGGACCAAGGCCATACAGGGCCTATTTATTCTGCTTGCCGTCGTGGCCGATCACGGGTTCCGCCGGATCCCCCAGCGGGAGGTCAGTTGATGGCCTCGCGATATCGACTGGCTGAGTTTGGCTGGTGGCACGAAGTCGTGCTGTTCATCCTGCTGGTGGCACTCCTGGGATCTGCCGAGTTGCTGCTGCCGGGATTCACCAATGGGAAGGGCCAGTTATTTTTGTCCCGTCACCTTTGGGAACTTGCTCTACTGACACTGGGAATGACACTGATCATTTTGACGGGAGGTGTCGACCTTTCCGTCGGTTCGACGATGGGACTTTGTGCCGTCGTGTTTGGATTGACGTACCAATCGACGCAACGAACCGATGCGGCCTCTGCGGCTTGCATTGTGACAGGAGTAGTGGCCGGGTCGTTGAATGGTTTTCTGATCGCTCGATTTCAACTGCATGCTCTCATCGTGACCCTGGCGACCGCGGCCGCTTTTCGTGGCATCGCCGAAGGCATCAGTCAGGGGAATCCTTATTCCCAGTTTGGTTCCGCGTTTTCTCAATTGGCTCGCGGAACCTGGCTCAGCCTCCCGTGGCCCGGCTATCTATTCCTGCTGCTGATGGTGGGCTGTGCAGCCTGGTTGGGAATGACGCCTTCGGGCCGGTATCTGTATGCCATCGGCCACAATGAACGTGCTTCGCGGTTCTCGGGCATCGCCGTGGATCGAATTCGCATTGGACTGTACCTCTTTTCGGGGCTCTTGGCCGGAATCGCCACTGTGATCTACGTGTCGCGATTCGACACGGCCAAAGCCGATGCGGGCAAGGGATTCGAACTGGATGCCATCACCGCCGTGGTCGTCGGGGGCACCAGTATCTCCGGCGGGCGAGGCAATTTACTGGGTACGATCCTGGGACTGCTGTTGATTCACGAAATCCGACTGTTCGTCGGACGCTATTGGGAAATTGAAGAGTTGAAATCGATCGTGATTGGCATTCTGCTAGTGGCATCAATCCTTGTCTCGCGAGCCTTGTCTGGTCGCGAGACAAGTTGACACAAGCCTGTCACCGCAACAAATGGAAAGCACCATGAGACATTTTGGAAATGGGTTTGTGCTGGTCGGATTGTTCTGCCTGCTGCATGTGGGCTGCCAGAATCAGGCGACCGGCAACAAAACGGTCGCGTCCCCGGAACGCAAGATTCGTATCTGCATGCTGCCGAAGATCAAAGGCATCAGCTACTTTTCCGCCTGCTACGAAGGAGCCAAGCAAGCGGCGGCGGAACTTCCCCAAGTCGAATTGATTTACGACGGCCCGATCGACGGCGATCCCAAAAAACAAGCCGAGATGATCGAACGGTGGATCGTCAACAAAGTCGATGTGATCTGCGTCGCGCCAAACGCGCCGGACGTTGTTGCCAATGCCATGAAAGACGCCCGTGCCGCGGGGATTCATGTCATCACATGGGACGCCGATGGGACACCGGATTCTCGCGAGTTCTTCGTCAATCAGGCGACGCCCCAATCGATCGGTCAAGGGCTGGTCAACGCCATGGTGCGAGACGTGGGCGGCGACGATGTGGCTGGCGACGTCGTGATCGTCAGTTCCGATCCGACTTCGGCGAATCAAAATTCCTGGATCGAGATCATGAAGCCGGCACTGGCAGCGACGAAACTGAAGCTGGTCACGATCAAGTATCCCGGAGAGAATTCTGGTAATGCCTTGGCCGATGCGCAGGACGTAATCAAGAAGTACCCCGACCTGAAAGGCATTTTCGGCATCAGTTCCGTGTCGTTTCCCGGCGCCGCCGAAGCGGTTGAACAAAGCGGCAAAGGCGGACAAATCATGGTCACCGGTCTGTCGTTACCCAGCGACATGAAGCGGTTCGTCCAATCGGGAACCGTCAAGTCGGTCGTCTTGTGGAATCCGGTGGAACTGGGTTATCTGACAGTCCGAGTTGCCGAAGGGTTGGCGACCGGCTCAATCAAACCCGGCGCCGCACTCGTCGCGGCCGGCTCGCTGGGGACCAGGCCCATTTCGGGCGACAATATTCTGCTGGGCGACATCCTGGTCTTCACCCGCGAGAACATTGATCAGTATCAATTCTGATTGCAGTGGACGACCTGACCACCGTCCTGCCGTGTTCTCAAGAGGATCAAGACTCGCTCGATGCCAGCTGCTGTGCGATCGCCTCTGCCAGGTCTTTGGCATGGGGGTAGCGATCCTCCCTCTTCGGTGAAAGGCACTTCAGGCAAATTCGTTCCACCGGTTCCGGGATGGCGGAATTCAAAGAGCGTGGGGCAGGGGGAGCTCCAGCGAGGATCGCGGCTCGTAAGGCACTCAATGTGGACTGCGAGAAAGGCCGTCGTCCCGTGAGCAGTTCGTAGAATACGACTCCTAACCCGTACACGTCCGTGCGAACATCGATCGATTTTCCCGGCTGCAACTGTTCGGGGGCCATGTAAGCGAGCGTGCCAACGGACGTCATCGCCTCATGCCGCAGTTCACATTCGGTCACGGCAATGCCGAAATCGGTCAGGATCGGTGCGCCGCTCTCATCGATCAAGATATTCGCCGGTTTGATATCCCGATGAATAAACCCCTTGTTGTGAGCGAACTGAACACTCTGTGCCACTTCCCTGACAATCCTGGCCGACTGTCGCCAGTCTAAAGTCTCCAGCCGGATTTGTTCTTCCAGCGTGTGGCCTTCGACCAGATCGAACACGATGTAGCACAGATTATCCGCATTCCCCACGTCATGGACCGTGACGATGCCATGATGTTTCAGTTGAGCGACCCGCCGCGCTTCGGAATAACAGTTGACCGTGGTGACTTTGACCGCCACGGGGCGACCCAACGACCTGTCGAGTGCCCGCCAGACCTGGCTGAAACCGCCTTCGGCCATCAGGCTCTTCATTTCGTAGCGACCACCGAGTACCGCAGGGATCGTCGCCTGACCGATCAGCGACTCAAGCAAATCGTCTGTCGGTGACACTTCGAGATCGCTTGTTGAAGGTTCGCTCGCCGCATCCAGCCAGTCCATCGCCTTCAGCCGATCGATCTGGATTTTGAGTTCGGGAAGCATCTCGGGAGACTCCGCACAAAGCTGTTCGGCCGAGACTTCGCGGCCCTGTTCACGCAGTTCGTCCCATTTCGCAAGCAGATCCGTGAGGGACTGGAGGTTGGCCACATCGCACCGCACTTTCAGTTGTCGTCGCGGGTCAACAGATTTTGCATCAGCAATTTGGCGCTGCGCCAGCGGTTCTTCACTGTCCGATCGGTCACACCCAAGATCGACGCCACCGCTTTCTGTTCGAGCCCCTCGTACCAGTAGAGATCAAACACTTCTCGCTCGACGTCGGGCAGTCGTTCAACCGCCTCATGAAACTCCGACCATTGCGCCAGCGACGAGGGTTCACCGACGGGATCCGCGAGCTTCTCGACCGAGGCACCGCTTTCCACCAACGCCCGAACATCATCAGTGTGGTGCTTCGCCGCCGCTCCTTCCGGCCCGAAATGGTGTCGCGACAAGTCGATCAGTTCGCGCCGAATCTGCGTCGCGGCCAGTCCATAGAATTGACGCACTTCAGCCGGCCGGATCGTCGATAGCGATTGATGCAGACGGAGCAGCGAGTTTTGCAGCACGTCTCCCGTTTGTTCCCACCGACGAAGTCGCGGGTAGTTCTTCAGCATCTTCCGGACGAGCGATTCCAGCCGACCGCTCGCATGGTTGATTACGGCACGACGCGCCTGCTCCACGGCAGCGGGATCTGCCGCCTGCAGCTGATCCAGCCACGCCTGAAGCACTTTGGTGTGCTGCCCAGCATCCTCCATTGTGATAAACTTCCGTCAGGAATAGGTGCGATCCACTCCCAGGGATTCTAACTCAATGAGGACAGCCACCAAAGTGCTGGCATCAGCGAGACTCGCCAGACCAACGGGTTAGGCCAAGGTGTCCTGCTGCAGCGCTTGCAACAGCTTGGATTTAGTCTGATAGCCGACCAGCGACCGCACCACTTCCCCCTGATCAAAGATCATGAGCGTTGGTACAGCACTGATCCGAAATCGAGTCGCCAAATCCGGTTCGTCCCAAACATTCACTTTCGCGACGTGAAATTGCCCCGCCGCTTCCGATGCCAGTTCCTTGAGTGCCGGTTCCTGCAATTTGCACGGCCCGCAACTGGGAGACCAGAAATCCACCAGCACCGGCACTTCGGACGCCAAAACTTCTTGATCAAATACAGCAGTTGTGAGTTCTTGAACCATTTTCTTTCCTTCCCCATCAAATTGTTATTGAGTCATCCTTCCATCTGGATGAGCGTAAGTGGGAAGCCTCAGGGGAAAGAGAATTTCTATGTCGGTGGATTTTTTCTTTTTGGCAACTTGGACTTGCTATCAAGCTCATTCCCTCATTTCACCGCAAATTCCTCGCGAGCATACGATTCAAGGAAACCACAGGTTTGGCAACGGTAGGTGGCGATCGGAATTCTCTCGGTATTGCTCTGTAGCTTCACGAGATCAGGAAATTTTATTGCGCCTCCCAACAATTGACGCATTTGTAGTGGCTCGGGTGCCTGAACCCATCGGCTGATACAACACGCCATCTGTAGTGAACGGTCTGACACAAATCACTGAACCATCTCACCTTCGCATTTCGGACACCACAACATTGACTGATCCATAAGAGTTCCTTTTCTCAAAACCGCGAGGACTGATCGATTGAGCCGAGTATCGTCAGGTTCGTAGTCCGTCCTAAAGAGTTGTTCCGCACAACGCACGCGGGAAGCAATTGGATCAAAAAACAATCCTCGTATCAGTGTTGGATGGTACGTGTTTGTCGCTATCGATCTCACGATGGATCCATCGGAAATCTGCGTGGGTCAGAACGAAACCGCAAATTGATCGAAGGGCGCATCCAAGAATGCGAGAGAGGAAACCTTGCCGGCGGTCTCTTGGACTTGGTTACTGGCGGAAAGTCGCGTAACAGTCTTACTTCAGCTACGCGGGCTCCGCCCACCGGAGTTAGGTTGTCCGTTTACAATGGGACACGCCCCCGCCTCTGAAACAATCGCCACACTTCTGAAAAGATCCAAAACAGGGTGCGGCCAATTGATTTTTCCGTTCGATCTTGATTGACCTGCACTTGGACGAATCTCGTTTCTCAAAAGTCGCTCACCACTTGTCCGTCGGCGATGGCCGACAGACGCTGGTAGGTGCCGTAGGGACCTTCCGGATTGGGGGTCGTGGGATTGTAGTCGGTGTTGGTGTGGTCGATGTTTTGGCTGATGAAGCGCACGCTTCCGTCACACAGTAGGAAATGCGCTCCGCCCGTGTGCTGGCTGTGGAACGCCTTGAAGACGATGGCGGTGCCATCGGTGGGCGGATTGATTTGATAACGGCAGGCTCGCAAGTGATTGAATGGTCCGGCCGATGTATCAGAGGATTGAGTGCAGACCGCGTACAGGCCAGCGACGACGGAACCGTACAGCAGATTGTTTTGCGAGATCGCCCAACTCACTTCACCCACAGCCAGAACATTGCTCGTTCCGTCCTTGATTTCATGCATGCTGCGACACGAATTGGTGGTGAACAATCCCAGAACCCCCGGCGACGTCGTGATCGTCAGCCCCTTGAGCGTGCAAGGCAGAACGTCAAACGGCCCCAACACGCCACAATAGCTACTTGTCGCGATCGTTGTTCTCCCCAAATCCGACGACGTATACAGCGAAACGGTCTCTGGCTTGCGATCGGAGGGGCAACAAAAAGTTCGCTGAGACGTCGCGACCAGCAGACTGTTGGCCTGCTCGAAGGTATTTCCTCCCAGACCAAACGGGTGATACAACCGATTGAGTTGACGTTGCAGATTTCCTTGGTCGATCAACGTCAGAATCTGCGTCTGCCAACTCCAACCGCCGTCTTGAATGGTAGGATCGGTCCCTCCCACCGCATCAATGAAACCGATGGGAAAGGTGTTATAGATTTCCTCGTAGTTGTGCAGCGCGAGACCAACTTGTTTCAGATTGTTCTTGCACTGACTTCTTCGGGCGGCTTCGCGCGCTTGCTGGACCGCCGGCAGCAGCAGTGCAATCAATACGGCGATGATTGCGACCACGACCAGCAACTCAATCAGAGTGAAACCCATCCGTGTTCTGGAAGTTCTCATTGGCCCGCTCCAAGCTGCAATGAAGAGACATTCGATTCCCGTCCGACAAATGGAAACGAAATCCCTGGAGAACTCTCAACCCTCTTTTTTCAATTGCGTCATCACCGGTTCGTTCCCAGCCATTCCCGGTTGACCGGAACACCAGCCCCAAACCCTTACGAATCGCGGCAAGCGTTTTCCGGCCACACAAATACAACAAACCCCCAGCAGCAAATCAAACATAAAAGGGGCAACACTTCGAAGAATTAAGGTCGATTCGTCGACGCCAAGGCCGTCAACAATAGGCCGAAGACATTTAAGAATCGAGAGCTCAATGAAAGCAATCCGGAATTCGGCCTGCTCCCAGCAGCGATTCGCACGATGGTCATGGGCGAGACACGGGAAGATCACCCGGTTCGCCGGCCTCAAGGAAACGCCCGATCTCTCGCATCGACGGAACAAGTCTCGAAGACCGATCTTGGAAAGCAATGCGAAACCAACTGGTGAAAACGTCTCCGATAACTCAGCGACGGTGGTTCGATCGTCGCGATCACCGTAAACTCATTCTCGACCAATCGCGCAGTCCTGCGTACCTGATTGCTCCGACCTGTCGTCACCGAGGTTCGTCATGATCCGTCCGAGCGACTGCATCAGAACATTATCGACGATTTGTGTGTTGTTGTTTGTCGCCTGGGGTTCTCGAACGGCCTATTCACAGGTCAGCCTGGTCCGTGATGGTCAAATCCGCGCCGTCATCGTGACCGCGGTCAAGCCCTCTGCGGTCGCGACGTATGCGGTCGAAGAACTGGTCAATCACGTTAAACAAGCGACGGGGCAGCGTTTGCCGGTCGTCGTCGAAACCGAGATCCCCGACGGATACGACAGTCATGTTTTCGTGGGCGCGTGCGAGGCAGCACAGAAACAGGGGCTGAACGCCGACAGCCTGGCGATCGAAGAATATCGCCTGCGGACCGTCGGCTCGGATTTATACGTCCTGGGAAAAGAACTGTTTCCCGAGCAGTACAACGGTTCGCGTCCGCGCTATTCCGAGCCATGGAATCCGCTGGCCATGGAATGTGTTCATAGCGGGACGTTGCTGGGAATCTACGATCTGCTCGAGAACGTTCTTGGCGTGCGGTGGCTGTGGCCCGGCGATCTGGGGACGTATGTGCCGCGAACTCAGACTGTCGTCATCCCCGCCATGGATACCACCGTCAAACCGCGGCTGCTCTATCGCAATCTGGGTGGTTGGGATCTGCCGCAAATCTGGCTCACGGGATCTTACTTCGGCCGAAAAGTCCCGCGAAATTATCGTGTCGGAGGGCTCTCGGAGGAAATCGTCAACAAGCTGGTCTTTCCCACGGAAGACGCGGGGTTCGCCTATGGCCGGGCAGTGGAGATCTATCATCGCCGCCACCGCCGGGTCACTCAGATTGAGGATCCACGCTGCCTGATCGGATCGCATGTGATCGCAGGCATTACCGACTGGTGGGCCAAGTATGGTAAAGAACATCCGGAATGGTTTGCCCTGCGAGCCGACGGCGAACGAGGGTTGAAAACACCACGCGCCGGTGCCTGGACGCCGCTATGCGTCTCGAACCCGCAACTGCACTGCTGTATCGTCGACGAAGCCTGGGACGGCAGCGATCTGCTGACCTTGGGCGAGGCTGACGCCGCGGGTGAGAGCATGTGTCATTGCCCTCAATGCAGGACGTGGGACGGGCCTGACCCCGAAACGATTCCCGAAGACCTGCGTCTATTGAAGTACACGCCCCACGGAATGGGTGATCGCTACGCCCGCTTCTGGAAAGCGGTCTACGACCTGGCCATTACGCGAAATCCAAACGTCAAAGTTGGCGTCTATCTCTATCACAACACGCTGCCCGCTCCCGTCACGGAAATCAGCTTGAACAAGAATATCTTTGGCGAGTTCGTGATCTACGGAGCGCGCGACGGCTGGTTTCCGATGAATCGAAAGGAAGAACAGTGGTATCGCGACCAGTGGCAAAGCTGGTCACAAACCGGCATGTCGCTCGTCTACGGGCCCAATTACTTACTCAATAACTACGCCACGCCGAATGTGACCACTCGACAATCGGGAGAGTTCTTTCGCTTCGCCGCGCAGCACGGGTTAATCGGCACGAACTTCCGTAGTTACGCCTTCAGTTGGGCCGTGCATGGTCCAATGGCTTACATGCATCATCGCCTGCTGTGGGATCCCGAGTTGGAAATTGAAACGATTCGACAGGAGTATTTCTCCGCGTTCGGCCCCGCAGCCGCCGAGATCGAACAGTACTTCAACTACTGGGAGCATTATGCCAGTACTCGGGCGTCCGTTCGCGATATCGATCAGGATCCTCGCGGAGCTCTGGAGCGACTGAAACGAATTCGAGGACATTATCTCGCATTCCCACCACACGTTTACGCGCCTGCCGAAGCGATCCTGACGGGCGCCCTGGAAACGGCCCGCAAAGATCCGCTGCCCGAGTTTGCTCTACGAGTCGAATTCTTGCAGGCCGGACTGAAGCACTCGCTCTTATCGACCCGCTTGCAAGAGTTCCTGGACTTCGACAGTCCCGCTTCCGAACGTGGCTCGGCCCCGACCGACCCCGATAAACTCAAGCAAGCCCGGCGCGCCATGCGAGCACTGATCCGCTTTCGCCAGGATCCCAAGCATCTGTTCGTGTCGGACTACATGAGCAACGCGACGGTCGAAAAAAATCAGATCATCAACATCGAAGTTCTGTTTGAAGGAACAGGAACCTCAAAAGGAACCGATCCCGAGGACGACGCCTTTTAATCCGGAAACGGGCATCGGGGACACCTCTCACGCTTCGATCTCTTTCCCTCGACGTTCCTCGCCAGCAGTTCAACCCAATTCCCACATCTACTTCCTCCAAAAAGTCTTTCGCCATCCACCTGACGCGGGCAGTCACGGCCTCAAAGTCGTCACTCCGTAACAGAATTGCGGCTCAACTTCGGTTGTCATGCCTTGCCAAGACTCTTCGCTGGATGGAAGCTATACGTCTCACAGCACACAAAGAAATACGATCCCGCCGGGCCTGTCGGATCCTGGCGGCTCTTGATGCATAGGAAATGTCCATGAGCGACGTTGCGATTCGGGTCGAAGGATTGTCAAAATCCTTTCGCCTGGGACACAAACTCCAATCCCATCGCTTCACGGAATTTATTGAAAATATCGCGAAGGCCGTGACCAGGCTGCCGTCTCGAATACTCAAGACAGGTCAGCGCCATGACAGCGGTTCCCCTCAGGCGGAGTTGTTTTGGGCTCTACAGGATGTCTCGTTTGAGGTTCATCGCGGCGAAGTTGTCGGATTCGTCGGACGAAATGGAGCGGGAAAGAGCACGCTGCTGAAACTTCTCTCGCGGATCATGTATCCGACACGAGGGCGGATCGAAATACATGGTCGAGTAAGAAGCCTGCTGGAAGTCGGTACAGGGTTTCATCACGACTTGACGGGTCGAGAAAACATCTTCCTGAACGGTGCTGTCCTGGGCATGTCGCGCAGCGAAATTCGTCGCAAGTTCGACGAGATCGTGGCATTCTCGGAAGTCGAAAAATTCCTCGATACACCCGTTAAATATTATTCGAGTGGGATGTACGTGCGTCTGGCGTTTGCCGTGGCAGCGCATTTGGAACCCGAGATTCTAATTATCGACGAAGTTCTGGCCGTCGGAGATGCCGCTTTCCAGCAGAAGTGCCTGGGAAAGATGGGAGCAGTCAGTCGACAAGGCAAAACCGTACTGGTCGTCACACATAGCCTGCCCGTCATCACGAGCCTTTGCCAACGAGCAATTCTATTGGAAAGTGGGCGAGTGACCGCGATCGGACCTGCCGTCGACGTCGCCCAAAAGTACGTGGCAAGCGTTCGAACGACCTCCGGTGAAGTCGTCTGGGGCTCACCCGATTCGGCTCCGGGCAACGAGATGGTCAAGTTGCACGCCGTCCGAATCGTCCAGGAGGATCTCGAAGGACCGGCCGCGGACGTCGATATTTCTAAGGAAATCACGATTCAGATTCAGTATTGGAATCTGATTCCCGAACAACAGCTCTACGCGGCACTTTCCCTCAGAGACTCGAACGGGACATTCGTGCTGATGACATCCAACGTCAGGTCGGTCAGTTTGACTGACGATCCCTGGTACGGAACTCCGCAGCCTGAGGGCCTCTACCAGTCTGCCTGCACGATCCCTGGGAATTTCTTGAATGACGGGCGTTACCAGGTCTCCGTGATCGTCGGTCGGGTGCCGGGTAGGCCAATCATTGTCGAGGAGTCCGTGGTCGCGTTTGATGTCCATGACACGGGAGCCATGAACGCGGAGTATTTCGGAAACTGGTCGGGCCCCGTCATTCGGCCCCGTTTGCCCTGGAAAACCGTCCAACAACCATCGAATTGACCAGAATTATCGTATGCGTGCAGAGAAAGCGGTGAATACGATCGTGCGTTCACCAATCGTTTCGTTGAATCAACGCCTATGCTTTACGCTGATTTGAATCGTGGTGCTCATGACATCCGCTGCCAATGACCAGACGCCGCGTCGTAAGATTCTGTCCATCGAGGCGGTTGCCAGCGAAATTTCCGCGTGCAAAGCCCGTGGACAGACGGTCGTCCATTGTCACGGCGTGTTCGATCCCATGCATATCGGACATATTCGGCATTTCGCCGCCGCCCGAGAACTGGGCGATGTGCTGGTCGTGACCGTGACTCCGGATCGTTTCGTCAACAAAGGCCCGCATCGTCCGGTCTTTCCGGAAGATCTGCGTGCGGAAGCGATCGCCTCGCTGGAAATCGTCGATTTTGTCGCGGTGAATCGCTGGCCGATGGCGATCGAAACCATTGTCACATTGCAACCAGACATCTTCGTAAAGGGTTCCGAATTCCGTGGCGGCAAAGATTTGACAGGTGCCATTGCCCTGGAAGAAAACGCCGTCCGATCGGTCGGCGGACGACTCGAATTCACAGACGATGTGACTTACAGCGCTTCGCATCTGGTGAATCGCCATCTGTCGGTTTTTTCTCAGGATGTCAGCGATTACCTGACCGACTTCTCAAACCGTTATCAAACGGACGAAATCCTGAAATTTCTGGAGAAATCTCGCTCGCTCAAGGTGCTCGTCGTGGGCGAGACCATCATTAACGATGACCAATATGTGGAAGCAATTGGCAAGTCGTCGAAGGAACCGACGTTGGTCGTGAAGGCATTGTCCAGCGAACGCTTCGCGGGTGGTGCAGCAGCCATTGCCAACCACGTGGCGGGCTTTTGCGATCACGTCGTGTTGCATTCCATTTTGGGTGAAGTGAATTCGGAAGAGGCTTTCATTCGTTCCCGATTGAAGGACAACGTCGAACCGCGATTCCTGTTCCGCGAGAAGTCTCCGACCATTGTGAAAAGGCGATTCGTCGAACAGTATTTTTTCAGCAAGTTGCTGGAAGTGAACGAACTGAACGATGCGATCCCGACGGCCGACGAAAGCCAGCAATGGACCAGTGCCCTGGCCGGACGTCTGGCAGAATTCGATGTCGTGATTGTGGCGGATTTCGGCCACGGCTTTCTGACGCGCGAGACGATCGAATTGCTGAGTCGGGAAAGTCGCTTTCTGGTCGTCAACACCCAATCGAACGCGGCGAATCTGGGATACCACGTCATCTCGAACTATCCCCGAGCCGATTACGTGTCCATCTCAGAACATGAGATGCGATTGGATTCCCGCGATCGCCGCGGCAACTTGCGGCCGATGATCGAACGTGTTGCGAATCGATTGAACTGCCCCCGAGTGATTGTGACTCGCGGCAACAAGGGTTGTTCGGTTTATCGGTCTGGAGCTGGCCATCTGGATGTTCCGGCCTTCGCCTCGCAAGTCGTTGATCGAATTGGAGCCGGAGATGCGTTTCTGGCAATTACATCATTGTGTGCCGTCCAAGATGCCCCGATGGAGGTCTTGGGTTTTATCGGCAATGTTGTGGGGGCTCAAGCCGTCGCGACCGCGGGAAACAAGGCATCCATCGATCGAGTGCCGCTATATCGACATATTGAACATCTCTTGAAATAGGCGCACAGAAAAACCGTTGGAAACGTCGACCTCGTGAATCAAAAAACCGATAAATCAGGATCGGTCTCAACAAACGACGGCCCCCGACAATCAATACAATAGATCACAACACTCATTTGTTTGAGAAGGAATAGTGGATGGATTCGATTCGCACCGTGCTGGTGACAGGTGGCGCAGGTTATGCAGGCGCCGTTCTCGTGCCGAAATTGCTGGCGGCTGGCTTTCGCGTTCGTGTGCTGGATTTGTATCTGTACGGCAAGCAGGTTTTCGATCAGGTGCGTCCATCACCAATGCTGGAGGAATTTGTCGGCGATTTGCGAGATCCCGCGCTCGTGGCCCAGGCCGTGGCGGGATGCGATTCAGTGATCCATCTGGCCTGTATCAGCAATGATCCGAGTTTCGAACTGAATCCCGTGCTGGGTCGCACAATCAACCTCGACGCATTTCCGCCGCTGGTCCGGCTGAGTCGTGAAGCGGAGGTGCAGCGTTTCGTGTACGCTTCGTCGTCGAGTGTTTACGGCATCAGTGATTCACCCGACGTTACAGAAGATCATCCTCTGCGTCCGCTGACGGACTACAGCCGCTTCAAAGCCGAATGTGAAACAATTCTGCTTGAGCAACAATCGTCCGAATTCACCACGCTGGTTTTACGTCCGGCAACGTTGTGTGGATATTCACCGCGGCAACGGTTGGATTTGACCGTGAATATTTTGACCAATCATGCGGTCAACAACCGTCGGATCACGGTATTTGGTGGATCGCAGCTGCGACCGAATTTTCACGTGGAAGATATGGCCGACCTTTATTTACAGGTCTTGCAGGAACCACTCGAACGAATCGCCGGACAGGTGTTGAATGCCGGCTACGAGAATCACAGCGTCTCGGCACTGGCCGAGATTGTCAAACGGGTTGTTGGACAGGAGTTGGGCTACAATGACATCGAGATTGTGACGACGCCTTCCGATGATTTGCGTTCGTACCACATCTCGTCCGAAAAGATTACGCGTGTGCTGGGCTATCGGCCACGGCGATCGATCGAAGACGCGGTGCGGGGCCTCGTGACGGCGTTCCGTACGGGCAAGCTGCCGGATTCGTTGTCCAAATCCACCTACTTCAATATCAAACGCATGCAGGAGGTTCACCTCCAGTGACTGCAAACATCGACGAACTGCGGTCGATTGCCCGACGGATCCGGGGCCGGGTGCTCGAACTTTCATTTCGCGCGGGCACGCCGCATCTGGGTTCGTCCCTGTCTTGTGTGGACATGGTTGTGGCGGCCTATTGGGGTGAACTTAAGCTGGACCCGTCGTCGGCGGCGGATCCAGCACGCGATCGCTTCATCCTGAGCAAAGGTCATGCAGCGACGACGCTGTACGCCGCGTTGGCCATGAAGGGATACTTTCCCGATTCCTGGCTTGATGACTACGCGGAACCAGGGAGCGCATTGGGCGAGCATCCAAGTCCAGGTACGCCGGGGATCGAAGTGGCCACCGGCTCACTGGGACACGGATTGCCGGTTGGCATCGGCCTCGCGCTGGCGTCGCGCATTCGCGGCGATCACAATCGCATTTGTGTGTTGATGAGTGACGGCGAATGCAATGAAGGTTCGGTGTGGGAAGGGGCTTTGTTCGCTCCGGCACAGCGATTGAATCGTCTGACGGTCATGATCGATTACAACAAGTGGCAGGCTACCGGCCGCAGCGACGAGGTGACATCACTCGCTCCGCTCAGAGAAAAATGGGCCGCTTTTGGTTGGCGCGCAGTGGAAGTCGATGGACACGATATCGCGACCCTGGCGGAATGGATTCAAGCGGAGCCTGATCCCGACGGTCGCCCCACCGTGCTGATCGCGCATACCGTCAAAGGCAAGGGAGTGTCATTCATGGAAGACGATAATAACTGGCACTATCGAATTCCGTCCGCCCAGGAACTTGCCAAAGCCTTCGTGGAGCTCCAGCTGCCATGAGAAATGCCTTCGCGGACGAACTGACCGCTCTTGCCGATCGTGATCCTCGGATCGTGTTATTAAGTGGCGACATCGGTAACCGCCTGTTCAATGATTTTCGTGATCGGCATCCCGATCGCTTTTACAATGTCGGTGTGGCAGAGGCGGATATGATTGGCATCGCTGCGGGCCTGGCCTTGGGCGGCATGCGTCCTGTCGCTTATACCATCGCCTCATTCGCTGTGTACCGCGCGTTCGAGCAGATTCGCGTCGATTTGTGCTACCTCAACCTGCCCGTGTTGATTGTGGGTGTGGGGGCGGGACTGGGCTACGCCGCAAATGGACCAACGCATCACTCCTGTGAAGATCTGGCCGTGTTGCGATCGTTGCCAAACATGTCACTGCTTTGTCCGGCCGATGCCTGGGAACTGCGGGCACTGTTGGGCGCGGCGTTGGAATTGCCGGGCCCTTCGTATATGCGGATCGGCAAGAAGGGTGAACCACTCGTTCATGCGTCGCGACCGGATCTCTCGATTGGTCAAGCGTACTCGATGCGGACCGGTTCCGAAGTCGCGTTGCTGTGTACCGGCACGCTCTTGCCTGACGCGTTGGAAACGGCAAAACAACTCGACACCACCGGAATTTCGACGGCCGTTTACAGCGTCCATACAGTCAAACCACTGGATGAGGCGTTGCTCACTCGAGTGTTCAACGGAAGTAAAATCGTAGCCACAATTGAAGAGCATTCGCGGATTGGTGGTCTGGGCGGAGCAGTGGCAGAGTGGCGAGCTGACCACGTCACCACGGGTGCCAAGTTGCTGCGGTTCGGGACGCCGGACAAGATCCTGCATCATTCGGGCGAGCAAGAACATGCTCGTATCGCCTGCGGACTATACGCCGAACAATTCACCAAAGAGATTCAAGCGGCGTGGGCCATTCTGTGACGCGATCAATGAGTTGCGGGAAAGACTGAACCGAAGAATCTCGCGGCGATTTTCCTGATCGCATACCTGAACGAAGCAGAGAAACAACGTTTCCAGACGCGGTCAGTAGCGAGCAATGGTTTTCATCGGCAGGCTCCATTTCACGAGTCTCGCGAAGGGCGTTTTTGTGAACAGAAAATTTCGGCAGCGAACGTAGGTTTGCGCAGGGTAACGTAATGCCCGGTAGCACGAGAGAGAGCACAGCACGAGTTGCCGGGCGACATCATGATTCTTTGACGAATCCAGCAGCCGATCGCCCAAACTGCGAGAAGTCTCGGCGGTCGAGTCGGTTGTTGGCTGAGACCAGGCGACACGGCGATAGTAGCCTTGTTGCGGGATGCGATTGCTCGTCGAATTGGCTTCCTTCTTCATGACAGCAAAAATCGCGTACATCGCGCTGTCGAGTCCCCCATATGCGACCTGGTCCAGACAGCCAGGAGTGTATCGCGAAATCTCCCAGGGATCGCGCAGGGCGTCCTGGCTATGTTTGATCATTTTGAATTCGCAGATCGAATACTGATTTGTTTCGTAATAATCCCAAAACACGGTCGGGCAAAACATGTAAAAGCCGTGATCCATATGATTCGACGACGGCGAAAGGTGAATCACCCGCCCGCCCGGGCGCAGCATCGAATGAATGTTGGCCAGGGCCTGGGGAAAGTGAAACACATGCTCAAGTGTCCCCCCGTCGATAATCACATCAAACCTGTTGTGAAGTTCTGGGGGAACTTCGAGATTGATATCATGGACCAGATCCGCCCCTTCAAACGACGATACATCCATCGAATGGACGTTCGTGAAGCCCAACGCTCGGAAAAATTGTTCGGCCGAAAGATCCCCATGGGGATTGGTCAGGGCTTCGGACGCATCGCCGACATCGTGGAGTGTCACCCCGCGCACCGATGCACAGCGTGCGAGCAAATCTCTGGTGAAATAAATGCTCTGACGTCCCAGCATGACCACCGTTCCCTGAAACGGCTCGCGGGCGGCTTCGTCCAATAACAGCTGCATTGATCCTTTGGCAAGGCCCATGAACAGACTCCGGTGCCGTGCTCTCTGAACACAGAAGGCGTTTTGCGTTTTTTTGAAAGATCGCCCATGAGAAACAGGGCATCGATTGAGGGAGCTGATGCTATCGCGAGGAAAATCTCGGGTCAACGACCGCCGGACGTGGATGAACCGCCGCACGTCAGCCGGAAGGGGCGGTTGCGGTCCTGCGGATTTCGTCAAATCGGGATTTCTAGACTTGGCTGATCGCGCGTTGTGAATTCTTGGCAAAGTTTCCCGTTCGCTGATTTTCTTGCACTTCGATTCCCGCTACATTGCGTCAGCAAAGCAGGGAATTCAAAGGAAGCTCGAGCATGAAAACGCTGGCCGCAATCCTGGTAGAATTGGGACGCCCCTTGGTGTTTGCCGAGATCGAGGTTCCTGTGCTGAAGCCGGGGCAGGTGCTGGTGGAAGTGGCGTTCAGCGGTGTCTGCCACACACAGTTGTTAGAAGCCCGCGGCTATCGCGGCGAAGATAAGTTTCTGCCGCATTGCCTGGGACATGAAGGCTCCGGTGTCGTGCTGGAAGTGGGACCGGGTGTCACCAAGGTGCGCCCCGGCGATGCCGTCATTCTTTCCTGGATCAAAGGACTGGGTGGCGATGTTCCAGGGACAACGTATTCCTGGAATGGACGAACGGTGAATTCGGGCGCCGTGACGACGTTCAGTCGTCACTCGGTCGTCAGCGAAAACCGACTGACGGTGATCCCTGCCGATTTCGACCGCCGTGTCGCAGCCTTGATTGGTTGTGCCGTTCCAACCGGTGCCGGAGTCGTATTCAACACGTTGCAGCCATCGCCGGGTCAAAGTCTGGCGGTCTTCGGGGTCGGCGGAGTTGGTTTATGCGCGGTAACGGCAGCCGTCCTGGCCGGTTGTCATCCCGTCATTGCGATTGACCGGCATACCTCGCGGCTGGAACTGGCACAATCGTTAGGAGCGACACAAACCATCGATATTCGTCATCAGGATCCTGTCTCAACAATCCGCAGTACCTTTCCAGCGGGTCTCGATTTCGCCGTTGAAGCAACCGGGGTGCCCGCAGTCATGGATCAGGCTTTGAGCGTTGTGCGCGCCCAGGGAGGGACAACGGCAATCGTCGGAAATGCTCATTTTGGAGCACTCTGGAATCTCGATCCACGACAGCTGAACCAGGGGAAACGGATTCTGGGAACATGGGGTGGTGACAACGCTCCTGATCGCGACTATCCTCGTTATTGCCGATTAATCACAGCAGGTAAGCTCCCCGTTCAACACCTGCTGACGCGTGAATATTCGCTTGTGCAAGTCAATGCGGCGCTCGATGATCTGGAATCGGGCATCACGCCACGGCCCCTCATCAACCTGGCGTCGATTTCCCCTGAACCTGCCGCAGCAAACTGACTGATCCGATCGCAACCGTCGTGTTGTTCCACCCGTAGAAGCTGAAAATCACATGACCTCCGAGACACGTGAACCGCAATATCAGAGTCTGCTTGAGTTGCGAGACCGACAGGGCCTGACCTCCTTGGGACTGGCGACAAACGTCTCTTGGCACGACGATCCAAAGCGGTTGGCTTTCACCTTTTCGCGTTACAAATTCGCGGCGAAAATGTTGAGTGGCCTGAACCGGGTTCTCGAAGTGGGTTGCGGGGATGCATTTTGTACGCGGATCGTGCGACAGGAAGTGCCGTACGTCATGGCGGTCGATTTTGATCCCGTGTTCATCGAAGACGTGAAAAATCGCATGGATCCCCAGTGGCCGTTCGAATGCAAGGTCCATGACATGCTGAGCGGGCCGGTCGAAGGCGGTTTCGAAGGTCTCTACTCACTCGACGTCCTCGAGCATATCCGTCCGGAAGACGAAGACCGTTTCATGTCCAACGCCGTCGATTCCCTGGTTCCGCACGGAGTGGCGATCATCGGAATGCCTTCGCTTGAATCGCAGATCTATGCCACCCCACGCAGCAAGGCGGGACATGTGAATTGTAAGACCGCAGCCGGTCTGAAAGGGTTGATGAAACGACACTTCCACAATGTGTTTATTTTTTCCATGAACGACGAGATTGTTCACACGGGATTTTCTCCCATGGCCTCGTATCTCATTGCTCTCTGCTGCGACAAAAAAAAATGATCTTCGACCTTACGTCAACCGACTGATTCGAAAACAAACCATTCCGGTGATTCCCAAATCACCTCAGCCACAAATCGGATGATGAGACTGACGGCTCGCTGTTATGTGCCAGCCCTGCCACGTCGCCCCTGAAATCCCTGGGACAAAAATGACCACACTGAAGATGAAGACCGCAGAGGCCTACGATGCGACCGATCCCATTGTTTTTCTCGGACAGGGCGATCTCGACTTCCTTGGACAGGCCATCAATCTGAGTGCGCGGCGGCGGTCGAGGATCTGTACACACCGCAGTGTGCAGGAATTGTTGCACGAGATGTTTGTCATCTACAGCAATCAAACCTACGTCCGTGCTAATAAGCATATCGGCAAGGACGAGTCCATTTTTGTCATTCGTGGCGAAGCCGATTTCTTGTTCTTCGACGACGACGGAAAGTTGCTCGAGGTCGTCTGCATGGGCGATGTGGCTTCCGGAAAAGCCTATTACTGTCGAGTTCCAGAAGGCGTATATCACACCATCATTATGCGTTCGCCCGAGACAATTCTGTTCGAGGGGACACCCGGCCCTTTTAATCCGGCCGAGACAGTCTACGCCGACTGGGCACCGCCGGAATCAGACCCGATCGCCATTGCGGCGTACATCGGTTCTTTGAACGAGCAGATCCGTTCTTGGAAGGGGCGTCAGGGATTGATCGGCCTGGAAAAAATCAATGACCTGGTACTGACGGCGACCGATCAGGTCGTCACATTCAGCCAGACGGAGAACGACTACCTTCAGGACGAGTTGCGAACCCGCAAACTGGATCGCCTGCGAATTTGCGCTCACAAATCAGGTGACGATCGCCTTCATGAAATGCTGATGGCGTTCTCGAACAGCACCTACGTCCGTCCCAGTCTGCACGTTGATAAAGAAGAATCGCTGTATTTCCTGGATGGATTTGGAACTTACGTGTTCTTTGATCAGCAGGGGAATCAAACCGATGCCGTCCCGCTCGGCCCACTGGGTTCAGGTCGTTCGTTTTACTGCCGTGTCCCGGCGAACACCTATCACAGCTTGATCGTCGAGTCGGATTCGATTCTCGTTAAGGAAACGACATCCGGACCGTTTCGGCGGAGCGACACCGTCTTTGCATCGTGGTCGCCTGATGGCAGCGACCCGGTTGCCGCGAGGAACTATGTCGATTCAATACGGACCAAGCTTCAAGGTTGATGTATGAGCCAGCATCTCGTGCTCGTCGGTGGCTCGCGTGGCTTGGGCAAGTGTTTTGCCGAGATTGCGACAGGGAACGGGTACGTCGTCAGCACACTTTCCCGAAACCCGTCGTACGAGAATCCTGGTCGGCACTATTGTTGTGATATTACCCAACTCCAAGCGACAGAGGTCGCGCTGGAATCGCTTGTTCGCGATCAGGGCGCGATCGATGGACTCGTCTTTTTTCAACGGTTTCGCGGAACGGGAGATGCCTGGGAAGGCGAAATCCAAACGAGCATCACCGCAACACGGCAAGTGACTGAACTGGCAACGCCACTGTTCAGGGAGGCTGCGCCGGGATCAATCGTATTCGTCTCTTCGATGAACGCAGAATTTATTTCCCCGCAATTGCCTTGCGGCTATCACGTCGCCAAAGCTGCGATTTGCCAGATGGCTCGGTACTACGCCTGTCAATTGGGAAGCCGTGGCATTCGCGTCAATGCGGTCTGCCCCAGCACATTTCTCAAGCCAGAGAACCAGGACTTCTACGAAAAGAATCCCGAACTGTCCCAGCGGTTGGCGCAGACATCGCCTCTCAATCGAATGGGGACTTTTGCAGAAGTCGCCAACGTGATTTTTTTCCTGCTGAGCGAGAATGCTTCGTTCATTACCGGCCAGTCATTGATTGTCGACGGAGGCATTTCGCTCCGATGGCCAGAACATCCCTGATTTGGATAGAGCCAATGCGACCGAAGCAAGCGGCGGGTTCACAGGAACGCGCCGCGCTTCAAGGAACTTTCGTGAACATGAACAAATCGCCTTTTTACACCCGCCGAACAACTTGCCGCCTTTGCGATTCGGCCAATGTGGAATGCGTCTTCCAACTGGAGCCATCGGCTTTGGCGGAAGCTTATCTGCCGCCCGAACTGGCCCACGAAGCGGACGAACGGTTCCCGCTGGATTTGTTCCTTTGCCACAACTGTGGGCACGTCCAGATTTTCGATGTGATCGATCCGGTAAAGCTGTTCTCTAACTATCGCTACACGACGGCCTCGTCACCCGGATTGGACGCTCACTTCCGACATTACGCGGACGAAGTCGTGGCGAAGTTGGCGCCGCCCGCGGGTTCGATCGCGCTCGACGTCGGCAGTAACGATGGCACTTTGCTGCGACACTTTGCTCGTCACGGACTAACTCCCCTGGGTGTCGATCCTGCGCAGGACATTGCGAGACAGGCCACCGCTGCGGGAATTCCGACACTGGCGCGATTTATGGACGCTGATACCGCAGAAATCATTCTCAATCAACATGGGCCAGTGCATCTCTGTACTGCAAACAACGTCTTCGCTCATAACGACAACCTGGGAAAAATGGCGGACGCGATCAGTACTGTGCTCGCACCGGATGGGGCCTTTGTGTTTGAAGTCTCGAACTTGCTTGATACGGTGGAAGGTCTGGTATTCGACTTCATTTACCACGAACATCTCTGCTACCACTCTGCAAAACCCATGGACGCATTTCTCCGTCGACATGGCATGCAGTTGTTCGATATCGAACGTGTCCCCAGCAAGGGCGGATCGATGCGCGGCTATGCTCAGAAACTTGGTGGACCGCGTCCGATTTCTCCACGAGTCGCCGAGTACATCGCACGGGAAGAAGCCGCGGGACTTTATCGCACGGCCACGTACGAAGCCTACATCAATCGCGTCAATCGCCTGCGCGATCAAACCACAGAATACTTAAGGAGGTGCCGCGAACAGAAACTCTCGATCGCCGGTTACGGGGCTTCGGCGACGGTGACAACATTGTTGCACCATTTCCGTATTGGCGAACTAATCGACTTCCTGGTCGATGATAACCCCATCCGCCATGGCACACTTTCCCCAGGCCATCGTATTCCTGTTTACGCGCCCGAAGCGATCTACGAGAAGAAACCCGATGTGGTGGTGATCTTGGCCTGGAGGTTTGCGGACCGCATCGTGCCGCGCCATTCGGAATATCTGGCTCAAGGTGGTCGATTCGTTGTGCCGATGCCCGAGTTTCGCGAGTACACGGCGAAGAATTCGTAATCGACGGAATCCAAATTCGTACACTGTTGTGGATGGCGACCGACGACGATAGCGGGGCATTCGACCAGCGGTAGATTTTGTCGGGCCCGCAAAATTGCGTCGGATGAAACGGCTGATAGACGATCGAAAGATCGATCATTCAAAATAAATCAGGCTGTGATCACCGGTGTAACCCGTTTGCTGAAAAATCCATTCCCATTCCTCTGGGGTGTGGAACGCCCGGCAGGTCAGTTGCCAATACATCAGATTGACCTTTTCTCGCTCGTTCCGATAGGCCTCGACACAGATGTACTTGGCACCTCGACCGACACGCTCAATTTCTTTCAGTGCAGTCCAGAGGTCGAACAGATAAAGGTTATGCAGGGTCGTTATCGAAAACACGAGATCGAACGATTGATCGGCAAATGGCAACTGCTGAGCCGCCCCGGTGACCAGGAAGGGCCGGACTTCCTCTTTGGCATTGGCCACTGCGTAAGGCGAAATATCGAGACCAACGATCTCAATCCCCGGAACGACTTGTGTAAACTCGTAAAGCAAGAACGCCTTGCCGCAGCCCACGTCAAGAACTCGCGATCCCGCATGCAATCCGTAATGCTTGCACATCGCCTCGGCCACAGCTCGCCAGCGACCATCGTAGCGATAGCCACCGTAGCCGAATTGTCGTTCACCGTCCCAATAATCCCGACCAAACTGCACAGCCACTTCGGCGCACGCGGCTTTGTCAAAATCGAGGACGCGCTGGCGATAGTCTCGTGCTGTTCGCTGATGAATTGTGGACAGGAAATCAACGTAGGCCATTTTGGTCTCCGAAATCAGCGAAACGAAAGAGAATGAATACTCAGGGGCGATGGTCGTACGTCAGTGACTGGCGGCGGATCTCATCCAGGTTGTCGCGAACCCAATTGACCACTTCGGCCAGACCGTCTTGAAGCGAGACCGTCGATCGCCAGCCAAGTTCCGACCGGGCTTTCGAAGAATCGATCACATAAGCAGCATCCTGCCCAGGACGCTCGTCGACGGCACGTGTTGCGGTGGCAAAATCGACACCCAATGTCTGACAGACCTGAAACACAACCTCTTTCACCGAAACTCCTGCGTCCGGTGACAAGTGATAGAGTTCTCCCACGCGTCCTTGTTCGAGGATGGCCAATTCACCGGTGGAGACGTCGCGAATGTGGATATACGATTTCACGGCATGACCACCGCCGTGGAGTTCGACGGTCTTGCCCAGCATCAAGTAAATCGCGGATCGCGGGATGATTTTGAACAGTTGCTGGCGGGCACCGTACACATTCGTCGCGCGAACCGTCAGCACGGGAAACTGAAACTGCTTGCGATAAGTTTCCAGCAGCAGGTCTGCCGCCCCTTTCGACGCGGCATACGGAGTACTCGGATTGATCGGGGCCGTTTCCGTGATCCGACCCACGCACGTTCCATAGACTTCCGGTGACGAGACATGCAGGTATCGTCGGAGATAGTCCCGGCGGCGAAGATGATTCACGAGCCGTGCCAGGGCGACCGTATTGGTTTGGAACCAATGTTCCGGATGCTCCCAGCTGGGAGCGACTTCGCTTTGCGCAGCAAAATTGACAATGGCGGCCGGCCGTTCCTGATCGAAAAGATCGAGCATCGCATCCATGTCTCGATTGAGATCGAGCGCATGGTACTGATATCGCGACAAATCACGCCGCGAGCGGTATTTCAAAAACAGGCCTGATCGTTCGGGTGACCTACTGACACCGATCACACGATACTCGGGGCGATCAAGCAACAGGTCGACAAAGTCCTGACCGGAAAAGGAATTCGCTCCAAGTACGACAATTGTTGGTGGTCCGACGGCGATGTCACCGTACCAGGCAGGTTGAGTCATCAGAAAATCATTGCCGCTTGGAAAATCGATTTGAGGCTCGCGGACATTTCCGGGAGTGATTTCATTCTCGTCGCCGGAAGATTCTTACTTGCACGGGCTTGGTACTTCCGCTTCTTCGAGGATGTTTACGAAGTCTAGCGATGCGAGATTCCCAAGTGAAGTGGACCAACAGACTTGGAAAACCGCGATGACAGTGACCGATCAACAGACCTCGCGTCGCATCAGCTCTTGGACATCGTTCGAAATTCGACTCGCAATTTGCAACTGCCGATTGCGAGTCGAATCGACAACCGCGACTCCTCCCGCGAATTCCCGCCGGAGGCGGCCGTCGTCAATGAATTCGTTCAAAACGATTGCACACCATTTGATCCCCATCAAGGGAAATAGTCGCCTCACACGTTCGCTGACACCTTCGCCTTGAGAAGTTGTCGCTTCGAGCATCAAGGGGAGGGTCTCTTTGGGAACGGGTATTTCCACTTGCCAGTAGAAATCACAAACCATTTTGGCGGGGTCATCCCAACCGGCATATTCAAAGTCCAAAAACTTCAACGTACCTGTCGGCGTCAGGATCGCGTTATGAAATCCAAAATCCGAGGGGGAAACACAACGCTCCTCCACGCTCCTGATAGCGACGAGTTGATCTGAAGAAGATCCTCGTTTGATGGTTGCGCGAACTTCACACCAGAGTGGGACCAGCGTGCCAACAAGCCAACTTTGCAGTTTCACTGTCGGTTCATCAATGACCGGAACGGCCTGCAATCGTTGAATGCGACGTTCAATCTGATTCAAGTAATCCGCGATCGACAGGCAAGCATCCGCTGCCAGCGGAAGTCGTGCGGCAAGCGTCGTATTTCGATGGCGATTCACGTCGGAAAAGAACTCCGCCGCCTGCCGCACATGATTGACGGTCACTTCACCAGGGAGAAGTTTTCTGCCGGAAATCTCTGAGAACAGCGCGCAGTTCGCAGCTTGATCGGCACTCCATAAACGGGGGACTTGTCCAACACTCGTCGATTGGCAGTACTGATACCAGGCAAGTTCTGCCGCAAATCGGTCGCGACCAGAGCCCTCGCTTCGATGATACTGCTTCAGAATACCGGATGCGGACTGACCGACGACGCGATAGACACGATTGTTGCGACCACCGGCAAGCGGAACGATCGATTCCAGAGCCCCCCATCCTGACTGGGCTAGCAGATTTACACCGGCGGCGTAAATCTCGGGAGGAACCACGGGTGTGCTCATCAACAGCCCTCGCGAGAAATGAGATCAGAGACTTCTCGCCAATGATGTACCATCACAATCGGTTCAGACAACGGCGGGCGATGACAATGTGGATCGAACAACATTTTTCGGACACTGGCAGGAAAATCGGGTTCCAACAACAACTCTGGCAAATCATCGATGAACCAATTGAGCTTCAACGAGCCGATTCGGGCCATTTTTTCCTGCTTCGTCGTCTCGAGATGAACCCCTCCCTGACAGAGACCCGTTTTCGGTTCTTCAAGGAACCCGTGCCATGCTAACCAATCACGGGCGGCAGCGTGCAGGTCGAAAGACGGACCAGCAAATGGCACTCTCGTCCGATGACTTACCACAAAGACAGACCAACCTCGCTCGCGAAACGTTCGCAGGGCTTCCCAGGCATTCGGAAACGGAGTCGCCTCGTTCATTCGTGGTCCGTAGACCTCTCCTTGCAACAGCGTCCAATCGGATTCGCGACCAAGCCGTCGTAATTCGTCGCGCACCAACTCTTTGCTCCGTGGCACATCGGGGGCGATCCATTCCCGTTCTGTGGCCAGCTTCCAAAAAACTTCGTCGTAGCAGACGAGTGTGTTGTCCAGATCAACGCCGATGCGCATAGTTCTATCCTGTCGCAGTTTGCCAAAGCCCAAATATGACAGATGACACTGATGACGTGCACTACGAAATCATCAATCGCGAAAAAGAAATTTCACCGAACCGATCCACGTGTTGTCGATCGAGTCCGAGACCAATCCGATACCCCGCACAAACAATGTCGGCACAAGATCACAACGAGTCTTCGGTAATTATTCAAATTGTGTTTGCCCGCGATTTTCCTTAACCTCCTTGGCTCAACAGTCCTGATCAATGAGCACGCGGCGCGTAATCGACTGTCCAACTTGGCTCCAACAAGTTTACGGTCCTGTGGCGGATTGACCATTGATTCAATACGGGCCGCCCACTGAACGGCCCGCGAACAATCCAAATTTCCTTGTCGCTCTCGTAACGAATAACGCGATGCCCTCCACGTTGACGGTCCTTATCTGCAACTACAATCATGGAAGATTCATCGCGCGCGCGATTGAAGCGGTGCTGACGCAGTCCCGTCCTGCCGACGAATTTATCATTATCGACGACTGTTCGACGGATGAGAGTGTGTCCGTGATTCGTGGTTGGGTCGAACGATATCCATCGATCCGATTCCTTCAGAACGAACGAAATCTGGGGATCCATGCCTCGTTTCAGCGGGGAATCGAAGCGGCAACAAGCGATTTTCTTTATGGTGGTGCTGCCGACGATCGCGTCCTGCCTGGCTTCTTCGAGGGAGCGATGCGAATGGCCGAGCAGTATCCGACCACAGGTCTTATTTGTGGTCAGTTTGTCAGCGTCGATCCATCCGGCCGTCCTCTGTGGACCTGCAAACTGACTCGAGTTAACCAGGCGGAGTTTCTGGAGCCGTCGCGGTATTTGCGCGACGTGCTGATGGTCGAACCGGCGACGCATTCTCTCTCCGCGGCAACGATCTTCCGAATACGGCCATTGCTGGATTTTGGTGGGATCCGTGCCGATTTGAGTTCCTGGGGCGATACGTTTGCGATCCAGGTGATTGGACTGCGGCATGGCCTGTGTTACTGGCCCCATCCCGCGATGGAATGGACGATTTTGCCGGGCAGCGTCTCGCAATCAACTCGTTCCGATCCGATGAAAGCGCTGCGCATTGTCGATCGTGCCGTCGAGTTGATGCGATCGGATGCGTACCGTGCACTCTTTCCGGCAAAGTATGTCGAACAATGGGCTCGAGAATATCGTCAATCGATTGCTCATGAGCAATTGTCGACGATCATCGAAGCGAACCAGGTGCTGCAAGCGGAATGTCGTGTGGTCGCCGAGTCGGCCAATTGGCCGACTCGAACGGTGCTGCAATTACTGCAGTTCGCAATGCGGGCACTCTATTTCGTCACGTTTCGCGTGCTGCGTTCCGTCATGGCCGCGCGACTGGCTCGGCGGTCTGCAGACGAAAAACGCGGACGAAACGAGAGCCACTGAAAACGACCTGACGTCGAGACGCGGATCTGATCCGCCCGACCCCGGCTTCACAACAACAAATCATCGTCTGGTCGTACGAACTCAACTCGCCATCATCTTCTTCATGAAGGCCAGCGCGTTCTGGGCGAGATATTGTTCGGTGGGGAACATTCGTCGCCAGATTTTTGTGGCGGCGGCAAGTTCCGGTAGCGCCAGACCAAAGGCTTCGACGGTCAACCAGCCGTCGTATTTCAATTCTTTGAGCGTTTGAAAGGTAGTCTTCCAGTCGACATGTCCTTCGCCAGGAGTCGAACGATCATTTTCCGAGATGTGAACATGCACGACTTGGTCCCAGCAACCACGCATCGCCGCCGCCAGATCCTTTTCTTCCACGTTCGCATGAAACGTGTCATACATCATCTTCAGATTCGGATGATTGGCTTCGCGACAGAATCGCGCGTCATCGGCCGCGCTGGTCAGAAAGTAGCACTCGAACCGATTCAGATATTCGCAGACCAGCGTGACTTTGTTCTTTTGGGCATGGTCGGCCGCCTTCGTCAGCCCGTCCAATGCCCATTTCCATTCCTCGGCGGTTGCTCCCTTGCCACTGAACGTCCCCAGAGCCGAATGCATCGGACCGCATAACAGCGTGCCACCCGCTGCGGCGACGGCGTCGATCGCCTGCTTGAGCCGAGTCAGTGCGGCGGCCCGAACGGATGCATCAGCGGAAATCGGATTGTCGGCATCTGAACAAACAGTGACCGCCGTTCGTTCCAGGCCAATTTCATCCAGCTTTTTGCCGAGTTTCGAATACTTCGCCACGTCCAGATCGAAGATCGGCAACTCGACCCCGTCATAGCCCCACTGCTTCAGATTCTCGAGGATCCCGTAATGCTCTTCGGTCACGTCGGCCGTCCAAAGCAGCATGTTCATTCCATACTTCATAGCAGGTCAACCTCAAGAAATTGATTTATTCGTCAGCAGTTCACGGTAAATGGAAGCGCTCGGCAGGCAGCAAGTCACGCAATCTCTGGCGGACCAGTGACCGTCCGACCGAAACCACCTCAACCGCGCCCGCAGGGATCGGCGACAGTTTGACTCGCATCAATACTTGATTCAAGCGTCGCAGCAGTGACTGGTCATCTGCATAGCAGCGTAGAAACTGTTCCCGACGAAAAAGGTCGATAAACCATGCCAGTCGTTCGGCAGGGAATTTCGCCATTCGATTGACGGCCGATTCAATCAATTTTGAGTCAACCGATTCCAGGATGCGCCAATAGTCCTCGAATTGCGTCGGATACATTTGCATCAACACACCGTCGAGCAGCAGTTCCATACCGACATGGCCCAGGAAGCCGCAGTGATATTGGTCGTCGGCACCCAGATACTGCCGAAATTGAAGGGTCAGTTCACCAGTCACTTCCACAAACCCTCGCGTCGTATGAAACCAATCATCATCGGTCAGGTGTCGCAAAGCCCCCGCCGCAATTTGCGATTGGATTCCCTGTTCGGGATTCAGCCAGGGTTCCAGCAACCGCGGACGTAGACGAACTTTTCGATCGATGACCGAAAGCCAATCGGGGATGGCGGTACTTGCCATGAAATAGGGGCGATCGAGATGGTTCAAGGCATGCGTGAAATAATTCATCGACGTTTCGCAGAAGATCTGTGAGTGGAGAGCAAAACTCAGTTTAGGCCACCACTGTTCACCCAGCCACTCTTTAAACCGTCCGCCGGTGAATTTCGCTGAACGAAAGGGGCTTCGCTAAGTTCACGGGGGACGTCAAAGCACCGCTGCCTCAAAGAGTGTCTACCGCCCCATTCTGACGAATGCCTCTTCCGTCAAATCGGACTTTTCTTTAGAACTTGCCGAGATTCCGACGGCTGCGGGCATTTGCCCGACCGGACAATCCGTTTTCAGGCAAGACAGACACCTCGGATTAAATCGCGTCGAAGGTTGGACACGTATGGCCGGGCCTCATTTTGACTATCAGATTCGCGAAAGTGCTCGTGCGAAATACATGAGCCTGCGGGTGACTGTCGATCGAGGCCTGGAAGTTGTTGTACCACGTGGCTTCAATCGTCAGTTGATTCCGACGTTTCTGCATGAAAAGCACGAGTGGGTCCAATCAGCGTTGGCCAAGGTGGAACAAGCCCGCGAACGCCGCACAGCCGAACCGATTGAAACTCGGCCGGCCCAGATCAGCCTGCCTTCCGTCGGCCGGACCTGGATGGTGGACTATGTTTCTAAGCCTTCCCGAAAAATCACCCTGACTGACGATGGTAACGGTCACCTGCAGATTTGCGGGCCGGTCGACAACCTGGCCGCCTGTCATTCAGTCTTGCAGCGATGGACGCATCGGCAGGCCTTTACGATCCTTGTTCCGTGGGTCCGCCGCCTGAGTGCCGAAACGGGAATCGCCTTTGTGCAAACGGCCATTCGCTGCCAAAAAAGCCGCTGGGGCAGCTGCTCGAGCACCGGCACGATCAGTTTGAATCAGAAGCTGCTCTTTGTCGACACCGATCTCGTTCGCTACGTGTTGATTCACGAACTCTGTCACATGCGGGAAATGAATCATTCCCGCCACTTCTGGAAACTGGTCGGACAATTCTATCCCGAATATCGTCTGGCACGCCGCCGCTTGAAGGAAGCCTGGTTCCAGATGCCGCGCTGGGCCGGTTGATTGATCGCGAGGGACGCCTAAAGATTGGCGTCGCCCTCGGTGGCAAAGTGACGTCCGCGAGCGACGCGTTCTCGAACGGTCGCCGCTCGTTCATTAATCACTCGCACGGCAATCCTCGTTTCTCGCAGCAACAGCAACGAGCCGTTGACCATGGCGCTGACAGCGATGAGCCCTGTGGCGACTCCCGCGATCTCCAGTACCAGCACCACTTTCTCGACTTCCACTGGCGCAAGAACAGCTCCCAGCAGCGACACAAAAGCCGCGGAAGCGAACCCACCCAGCGCCACGTAAAAACTGCGTAAGGATTGAAGCAGCAGCAGCGTCCGTTGCTCGGCCGCCGCGAGTTCACGCAGCCGGCGTTGTGGCTCCTCTCCGGAAAACTCGTTCGTCCCTTCCAGCTGTTTCGAGATTTCGCGGGCGCGGTCGACACCTCGCGCCAATCGATTGCTGGTACTCATGATCAGCACCGAGGTCGCATTGGTCAGGATCGCCGGAGCCACGATCAACGAAAGAACGGCGAACGGATTCGATTCCATGTAAAATTCCGTGAGAAGCCCCGATGTTTGATGGCTCTCCACCCCAGTAACAGACTCGTTCCAGCGAATCAAGACTCGAACAGACCGTCGAGGCCGTTTTCATGCCGGTCCCTTAGGTCGTTGACGGCACTCAAGTGAGACCGATGAAACGAAAAAAGGGCTCGCACTGGAAACAGCACGAACCCTTCAAATCACGAACGGCGTCGTGACCAACTGAATCAGTTGGTCGCGGGCTTTGGAGCTTCGGCTGGAGGAGCCGGAGCGTTCGTTGCGGCTGGGGTTGGCGAAGCAGCTGCGGGAGCAGCGGCGGCAGCCGGAGCAGCACTGCAACCACTGGTGCAGCCGGTGGTGACGATGTTCGAACCACAGGTGTTGCAACCGGTCGTACAGGTGTTGCAAGCTGGGGCTGGTGTAGCACAGCAGCGTTGACGGCAGCAGTGAACACGAGCTGGTTTGCAGCAGCGTTGACGGCAGCAACGAGCTTCCGCCGACGAGGTCACCGAGAACAGGACAGCCACAACGGCCAACATACCAAATGCGCGACTCATACTAAACTCCTTCACATGAATACGGGTGTCCGACCGTGAGTTCGCCGACCTCCGGCGTCTCGCTTGTCCTCGCACGGCTCCAAGTTCCTCGAAACCGTTTGAGAGGCAGTTGTCGGACTAGAGAAAATTCTCCGTCTTTCCCGTCTGCGTCGGATGCAGAATATCAGGGAGATGTTAGATGTCAAACGTCCCAGTAAGTTTTATTCGCCCAGAATGCCAACCCAATTCGGTGGATTACTTGACAATACGAACAGAATTTCACCTGTGCCGAATCGTTCTTGATCACTCCGACTTCGATTTTGCTAACGCTTCGCGTAATGGCGCCAGCATCTGCCCCATTGTTTGCCATCGATCGGACGGATCACGGGCCAAGCCTCGCATGATCACTTTCGCCACGACCCGATCAATATCAGGGACCAATTTTCGCAGATCCTTGGGCGGTAGATTGATGTGTTGCACCACGGCTTCCAGCGTTTCGCCGCCCGGCCACGGCAGCTCTTTCGCGTACATCTCAAAGCAGGTGACCGCATAGGCGAAAATATCAATTCGCTGATCGGTCCGCTGGCGCTTGATCAATTCAGGCGCCATATAGATTGCGGTACCAGTGCGATTGCCCGGCGCCTGGTATTCGGGAGTGTTGGGAACCACCAGGCCGAAATCGATCAGTTTGATCGACGCATTCTGATCGACCACAATATTACGAGGACAGATATCCCGATGAATCCAGTTTTGTCGGTGGAAATATTCAATCGCCTCGCCGAGTTCCACGATCATTCGCAGGCGATTCTTTTTCATCACCTCGTTTTGAACATCAACAAGATAACTAAGCGACGTACCTTCGATGAATTCCATCACCAGGAATTGCTCGTTTTTGGTCGTGACGCCAAATTCAAGCGTCCGCACAATATGAGGATGCTTAAGCGTGATGGCGATCTCACCTTCGGTCGGCTTCCGATCCTTCATCTTCAAAAAACGCGATTCTAATCGCTTGGTTTTTTCCAGATCGAGGATCTTTAAAGCGACCGTTTTCGAGGTTCGCAAATCAACCGCGCGCCAAACCTTGGACATGCTCCCTTGTCCAACGCGAGCCACCAATTGGAAACGGGCCCCAATATCCACCTTGGCGGTTCTTGGCTTACGACTGAGCAGATGTTTCAAAAAATTCAGCATCAGATCGATTCAGAATCAGATTCCAGATGAAATTTCCCATGTCCCGCGGTGGCCCTCAACTGTCAATTATCGCATGATTTTCCCGTAGCACACCTTCGTCATCGGATCGCGACCGTGATGAAGTTCGTTCCGAAATCTTATGCCAGATCGGGGTACGAATTACATCCCGCAATAATCGATTAACCGCGAAATTTCGGTACGCAGTTCCGGTCGTGGAACGATTCGGTCGACGAAACCGTGTTCCAGCAGAAACTCGCTGGTTTGAAAACCGGCCGGCAGATCAATCTTGCAAGTGGCACGAACGACACGCGGTCCCGCAAAGCCCACCAGGGCTTTCGGTTCGGCCAGCGTAATGTCACCCAGAGACGCAAAACTTGCCGCGACGCCGCCCATGGTCGGATTCGTTAGCACCGAGATATAAAGTCCACCTGCAGCCTGGAACCGGCCCAAGGCTGCACTGACTTTTCCCATCTGCATCAGCGACAAGATTCCTTCGTGCATCCGTGCCCCACCGCCTGATCCGCTGACGATCACCAGCGGCAATTTCAAACGAGTGGCTTCTTCGACGGATCGCGTCAGCATCTCGCCGACGACGGAGCCCATGCTGCCCATGATGAACGACGAATCGGTCAACGCAAACACCAGCGGACGGCCTCGCATGTATCCACGACCCGCGATGCAGGCATCCTTCAGCCCGGTTTTTCGCTGTTCCGAGACCAGACGATCCTTGTATGGCTTGGAATCGACGAAGCCCAGCGGATCTTTCGAAGTCAGGTTATCAAACCACTCTTCAAAACTGTCTTCGTCCAGCAATTGCTGAATCCGGACACGTCCGGGAACGGTGAAATGGTGGCCGCAATCGGGACACAGATACAAGTTCTTTTCGACTTGTTTCCGGTACACCGTGTGTCGACATGAGTCCGATTCACATTGAATCCACAACCCCTCGGGAACGCCTCGTTTTTTTCGAGGAGCCTCACCGTTGAGCTCGGTGCTGTGAACGTCTCGTTGCTGAGGAGGAGTATCCGAACTCATCCGCTGTAGTTCCATTTGAGTCAGGTATTATAAGGACGAAACTGCCCCATCAGGCTCAACACTCGATCGAGCAAACGATCAAGATCATCCGAAAATGCGTGCCCGCCAAGAACGGCCCACCAGAGGGACCGGGTGACAACAACGCTTCGGGATTCTACAGACTATTGTTTTGATTGGCCAATTCCGAGTGTCAAATTGCGCATCTCCGCAAAAGACCGATCAAATCCAACAAGCCGCTTTGTGGCGTGCCTGGACAGTCGTTCGCTATAACCCATCAAAATTGGCCCATCAACCCGCCCACGTTTTTTCGAGCGTGTCATGCCCACGAAATCCGAGTCAAATCGCGATTCGGCGGCAAAATTTCAAGAACCGGACGCCGAGGTCCACTGCAGTGATCAATTCGACGTGATCGTCAGGAATCCGCCCGGTGAAGAATTGTTGCCTCGCCCGCGACTCGTGACGGCCCCGTTTTGATTCGCGACAAAATGCCTCTTTCTTGTATCGGCGACCGAAAGATGAGGATACTACGATTGCCAAGGCAGCGAGCGGAAATGCCGATACCCGATGTCTCTATGGCAAACCGACAAGACCTGAATTCAAACTGAATCTGATCATCACGCTGTTATGCGTTCATAAAACGTCTAAAATGCCATCGGTTAAGCTCAATAACCGACAAGCCCTTTCAGAATCGGGACGGAAATCATCATGAAACGAAATTCATCGAATCCATCGCTGCAGCACCCTGGCCCTTCGCTGCGGCAGCCGGACGGATTTACCTTGACGGAAGTCTTGCTGGTGCTGGCGATTCTTGGAGTGATCGCGGCCATGGTCATCCCGAACCTGCTGGCTCGACAACAGGATGCCTTAAAGCGGACGACGAAAAGCAATATTGCCGCGTTCGAAAATATTGCCAAACAATACGCCGTGGCCCACGACGGCGAATGGCCGCGTGACGTCAACGCAATGCTGAATCCGGGCTCGGATAAAGATGGAAAGCCGATGGCGGCGTTCGTCGAAAAAGTGCCGAAGGACGCCTGGAACATGCCGTTGAAC
The DNA here is from genome assembly GCA_903871875.1 of uncultured Schlesneria sp. GTDB lineage: Bacteria > Planctomycetota > Planctomycetia > Planctomycetales > Planctomycetaceae > Schlesneria. The sequence goes on along the minus strand of CAIQIR010000128.1, from coordinate 39,013 downwards.
TATGAATATCCCAACAGCAAGTCGTCAGGAATCGACAAGCCCGCCATCTGGTCGTCGGGGCAGAACAAGCAAAACGAAGAAGGAGGCGGCGACGACATCAACAACTGGAGCGAGCAGTAACCGGATTGCAGATCATCGCGACTGCTCTGGACCGATCTCGATCAGTCTGTTCTTCGGTTGGGATCGGCCATGACCCGCGGAAAAAAAGTCGCCGTCGTCATGTCCCGGCTCCGGCGATGCATCGCTTTGGACGAACCATGGCTGGTGGCCTTACGCGCTATTCTGCGGCGGATTGCCAGCGACGAAGCAACACTCGTTGTCGCCGCGGGAACCGCTGGAGCCGAGTTTGTCCGACAGGGAGCAACCCGGCTGGGAATTTCGTGCGAATCGATCACCGTCCCCACCGATGCAGTTGATGCCGATCCGAACCTGCCGCTGCGTGACCGACTGGTGATTGGGGCGGCCGAGGTAGTGTATGTGCTGACCCTTCGCGCCGAGGGGAACATACATCAATTGCTGCGCGAGCGACTTCAGCAACCGCACCGCCCGGTCATCCTGGTCGACCAAGCGAATCTGCAAGCAGAATCCGCCCGAAAAGATCTTTGTGAGCGGGGTGCCGAGACCTGGCAGCCGACAGCCGGGCAGGGCGTTCCCTTTGCGCGACTCGATGATCGAGGCACTGATCCTCTGCCAGGATCAACATCCGCTCGAAACCCTGTCAGCCTGCTGGCCCCCTTGCCGCGGGACGACAACTGGACCTTCTTAACGCACACAACCCGCGGGTGTCCCGGTCCCTGGCCGGACGAATCGTTTGACGCGTATGCCAATGGACTGTTGGAATCCCGTCCCGAAGCAGATCATTCCCCACTGCAAGCATTGCGACGCATCGTCACTCAGCGACGCCTGATCGCATCGGGTCGCACGATTCGCGGCGGACACCAGGTGATCAGTTTCACCGCCTGTCCGCTCGAACGTCTTCCGTCACTGCACCGGTTTCGTCCGCATCGCGTCCGCTGGGACTTTGAACCGTACGGCCTGTGTCTTCGCCGTGACTGGCTGCTCAGTCGCGGTGCGCGTCCCGTGTTTTACGGCAACGAAGCGAGTTGGAATGATCTTCCCGAAGCGGATCGCCCTTTCTTTCAATTGGCTGTCGGCGACTCGGGCATCGATTGGTCGGTCGAACAAGAATGGCGGCATCTGGGCCACGTCGATCTGACGGACGTCACGCCCGACGATGTGCTGCTATTTGTCCCGCATTTCCAGGCCGCCAAAGAACTGGCGGCGGCAACCACATGGCCGATCACGCTCTGTCCGGTCGTCGCAGAACCGGAACCGAAAAGCGATCAATAACATAGAGCCACTACGCGAATCGTCTTCGCCGATACACAGCGGCCAATCACGGACAGCGTTCTGTTGATGAAGTTCATTTGGGGCCGTCGTCGCCTGTTACGAATCCACTCGATCGCGAAAGAGCGGCCGATTGGAAAGCGTTTCGAACCTCATCGCGAATCGCGTGTCCGAAGAAGTGACAACGATAACGTCGAGGAATCGTCATCAAACAAATCGGCCGACGTGGATTTGATACAGACCTTCGCAGTCCTCAATCCATCAAAAAAAGTCTTGCTGTGGGATACCGAAATCTCCGAGGAAAACGTTTCTGTCCGGCTCCACGAAAATCCTCGAAGATGCCGACCAGAAACAAACAGCTTTCGTCAATCATGACGAAGGGATTGTCGATCACGACAGTCGAACACCTTCTGCCGTCGTTTGTTCCCCCTGTCGATTTCGCTGAAGATTTCCATTCCCGAACGCCAATCGACAGCCGCTCTGCTATTATTGAGTTGACCATATTCGTCGTGATCAGGATCTGTCTCATGTCTCAACAATCGGGTTTTCTGGCCGAGCAAAGCTGGCAACAGCGATTGGCCCAAATCATGGAGACCATGCGAGAGCTGAGCAATCAGACCGATCCCCAGGCGATGGTGCGTGAATACTATGCTCGCATGCGAGAAGTGAATCCCCACATCGATCGGCGGTTGGCGATCAGTCGCCGCGGATTAGAGTATCCCGCATTTCGCATCACTCGATACAGCGAGTGGAGCGACGACATCAATCCCTGGAAAGAACAGTCGCGATTGCCGCTGCTTTCGGGGGGGCTGCTCGCCGAGTTGATCTACGGCAATGAACCGCGAATCATCAACGATCTGCAGTTTTCGCCTGAAGACCCCGCTGCCGAGTATTTGTCCGAGCAACGATCGCTGCAGGCAATCCCGCTGATGGATCAGGGAAAATCGATGAACATGTCGCTGCATACGCGACGAGTTTCCGATGGGTTCTCGCACGAGCGTTTGCCCGAAGCGGTCTGGTTAGCCAACCTGTTCGGACGTGCGACCAACAACCTTGTGCTGGCCGGTCAATTGAAGTCGGCCTACGAAGAAATCGATCGCGAGCTGAAAGCGGTCGCTCGGATTCAACGCTCACTCCTGCCCAAACAACTTCCGAATATCACCAACTTGAGGTTGGCCGCCCATTATCAAACGGCTCAACGGGCTGGGGGCGACTACTATGACTTCTTCCCGCTGAACGATGATCAATGGGGAATCTTGATTGCCGATGTCAGTGGACATGGGACACCCGCCGCCGTCATGATGGCCGTGATGCACAGTATCGCTCACGCCTATTCCGGCCCCAACTCGTGCCCCAGTCAAATGCTGACCTATCTGAATGAAAAACTTTGCAGCCACTACGTCGGTGAAACGGGGACGTTCGTCACGGCGTTCTATGCCATTTTCGATCCGAAATCATTGCGATTAAAATATGCCTCTGCTGGCCACAACCCACCCCGCTTACGATCGTGCGACGGAGGTCAAATCCAAGCCCTCGATCGTGCGCAAAGTCTGCCGCTGGGTGTGTCGGCCACATTTGAGAAACGGGAAGCCACGGTCACACTGTGCCGCGGGGATCAATTGATTTTCTACACGGACGGAATCGTCGAAGCGACCAGCCCCCAACGCGAACTGTTTGGGACCGATCGACTGGATGCCGAGTTGTCGGCCTGCACGTCTGAACCACAAGAGATCATCGAATCGCTGATGAAATCTCTGGAACTGTTCACAGTCGGCGCGGTTCCCTCCGACGATCGCACCGTGGTCGTGGGCAAAGTTGGCTAGCAGCCTGTCAGAGGCGAAGGAGCGGCTCCATGAACGAACCGAATCGACCCGACGCCGTTGGACGCGGAGCCCAAGTCAATCCCGCCAATCGGTTTGCCCGGATTGAGTATGTCGACGATCCTTCCGATCCCGACTTCACCGCCGACGAGGACAGCACTCGGGTTCCCACCGAGTATTTTTCCGACGTGTCGAAATCGGTAGTCTCTGAAAATGACAGCCCCGACGTCTTCTTTCGTTACAGCTTGAACCCCTATCGCGGCTGTGCCCACGGCTGCAGCTATTGCTATGCGCGGCCCACACACGAATATCTCGATCTGAGCGCCGGTCTCGATTTCGAAACCAAGATCTTCGTCAAAGAACGGGCCCCGGAACTGTTTCGCGACTGGCTGGCTCGCGATAGCTATCGTCCCGAATTGGTCATGCTGTCGGGAGTCACCGACTGCTACCAGCCGGCCGAACGGCATTTCCAATTGACCCGTCGCTGCCTGCAAGTGGCCCTCGACGCTCGTCAACCGATTGCAATCGTCACCAAGAACGCGCTGGTCACTCGCGATCTCGATCTGCTCGGACAAATGGCCGAACACAATCTGATCAGCGTGGCGATCAGCATCACCACGCTGGATCAAGCGTTGACTCGCGTCATGGAACCGCGAACGAGCAGCCCGGCCGCTCGCTTGCGGGCGATCCGGGAACTGACCGCGGCCGGGGTCCCGACCCACGTCATGGTGGCTCCGGTCATTCCCAGCCTCAACGATTCCGCGATCCCATCGGTACTGAAAGCCGCATCCGAAGCCGGCGCGACATCGGCCGCTTATGTCCTGTTAAGGCTGCCGCTGACGGTGAAGCCGGTCTTTCTCGATTGGCTGGCCCGAGCTTTGCCGAACCAGCGGGAAAAGATCGAGGCCCGGCTACGGTCCACACGTGGCGGCCAGTTGTACGAAGCCAGCTTCGCCACACGCATGACCGGACGTGGCGAGATCGCCGATCAGATTCGTCAGACATTCGAAGTCTTCGCCAAGAAGTACGAACTGACACAAGGCCACCGGCCACTCGACACGACTCAGTTCCGCCGCCCCGTTCCGTTGTCCGGCCAGATGTGGCTGTTCGATGATTGAACAAGAACAGAGGCCGAGGCAATCAGTGCTGAAACAAAAACTCTTTTGACGTCAGTACACTCCAGAAGAGGTCTTCCAGAGCAAACCGTTTCTCCTCAGCAGGCGCTTCGGCGAGCACCGCCGTCAAACGTTGCCGTTCCTGATCGTCGGGATAACGCGAGAATGCGGCCAGATAGATCGTGTCGATCATTTCGGCCGGTGATGCATTGGCTTCCAACAACGAGCTGACGCGTCCTTCTTTTGCTTCGAGTTTTTCCTGGATCGTCTTGCCGTTCGTCAGGTGCAACACCTGTGTCATGCTCGGTTCATCCGATCGTTCACAGGTGCACGTGAGGATCCGTTCCGGACGGCCGAACGTGTCGAGAAAGTACGAGGCGACGCTGGCATCGGGCAGCTGGATGGCGCGCGTGTTCAGCGGCTGGTCTTTGAAGACGGTGGGCACGAGCGTGACTTGTGACAGGGCATCCAGCAACACTTCCGCCTTCAGCCGACGTGGAAAACTGTGAGCGTGAAAACGCTGATCCGCTTCGTTCTCGGGCAAGACCAGATGCGATCGCTGATAGGTCTCCGATTGCAGAATGGTCCGCATCAGACTCTTCAAGTCGTAGTCGCTACGGACTAGCTCTTCGGCCAGACGACGGAATAACTTCTCGTTGCTGGCGGGATTGGTGAGCCGAATATCATCGACGGCTTCCACCAATCCACGTCCCAGATAATTGGCCCAGATTCGATTGACGATCGCCTTGGCGAAATAGGGATTTTGCGGCGACGTCAACCACTTCGCCAGGTATTCGCGGCGGTCCGTCGGATCGTCGAACGAGACTGGTTGCGCGTCCAGCGGCTTGGGCAACTGCGGACGGGCAGTACGTGGTTGCAAGACTTCACCACGGTCGGCGACGAAAATCGTGCGAATACCGTCACCACTGCGGAAGTCGCCGCCCCATCCCTTGCCGCGCACGCGGGCGAAGAGGCTGACCATGCCGTAGTAATCGTCGTTGGTCCATTTCTCGTTGGGATGATCATGGCAATGGGCGCATTGGATCGACATTCCCAAAAAGGCCATCGATGTCGTTTCGACCATATCCTGCGGGTCTTGATGCAGTGCATAGAAATTGGCGGCGCCGTTTTCGACCGTGCTGCCTTTGGCCAGAATCACGCCCCGAGCAAACTCGGCCCACGACACGTTTTCGGCCACGCGATCGCGAATCCATTTGTAATAGGCCTTGATCGCCTCGGGACGCAGCCGATTTCCCGTCAGCAGCAAGACGTCAGACCATTGATAGGCCCAATAGTCCACGAACTCGGGACGCGACAACAGCTGTTCAATCAGCGCGGTCCGCTTCGCCGGATCGGCATCGGCGAGAAACGCTTTCACTTCTTCGACAGTGGGCAAAACGCCAATCGTGTCGAGATACACCCGCCGCAGAAACTCGCTGTCACCCGATTTGGGCGACGGGGGCATATTCAACGCGACCAGCTTTTCCAGGACCAGGTCGTCAATGAAGTTGGATCGTTCCGCATTCGTGAAGGCCTGCGGCGGAACCGCCTGAACATACGGAACCGTGACAGTGGCCGTCGTGTTCTGCGCGAGATACCACGCCACGATCGCGCCTTCGCCGCTGCCCAGTACCTTGACCAGACCTCGGTCATCGACCGAGCAGACCGTGTGATTGGTTGACGTGTACTTGGCCCAGCGTGTGACATCCTCGACATGCCCATCATTGAAATGAGCTCGCACGATCATCGGCTGTTCGGTCCCCGCCTTCAGCCGCGATGCCTCGGGAAGAATCTCCAGTCGCGCGATGCGGCCATCTGTTTCCGTCGGCGGTTGTTGTCCCTGAGCAATCCATTCCGCGATCACCCGATATTCGGGCGAGTCCTCGGTGAATCGCAGTCCGCCTTTGTGAGGGATCGCGGCGGTCGGCTTGGTCAGAACCAGACTGCGGCCTGGATCGTCGGACACGACTCGTCGTCCGCGCGACTGCCGAGTGATCGCGAAGAAGTCACCTTCCGGATCATAGCCTCGCAGCGACAATTTGAACCCGTTTTTTCCCGCCGCGGCGCCGTGACAAGCCCCGCTATTGCAACCGGTTTTCGACAACACCGACTGCACATGGTTACGAAAGCTCCACTGATGAGCATCGGCGAATTTCTCGACGACGATCTTCACTGTCGCGGATTGCCCCTCAACCGTCGCCGTGATCGTGGTGGCACCATTTCCGACCGGCACGACCGCGTCGTCGACGATCTTCGCAATGCGTTCATCGCCCGACGACCAGACCACGCCGCTGCGCACCGCTGCGGTCACCAGCGCTCCGTCGGCCTTCTCGACCAACAGTGTTTGCCGAGCCGCCGGTCCGGTCAGTTTGACTTCGTGAGGCAATACCATCAGCGAATCGGCTGCGTCAACCGACCATCCGCCCCACAGGCAAATCGCCGTGACGTGACACAACGTGCGACAAACGTTCATTCGCCGGTCCATTTCTAACGAGCAGGCCGATCCCAGCAGACCGGTACCACGGTGAGAGCGCCTTATTCTGGCAGGGGAATCGAACCGTCCAAATACCGCCAATTCTTGAGGAAGGCGATCAAATCCGCCATCTGTTCCACCGAGACATTTTTCTCAAAACCGACCGGCATCAGCGACTGTCCAGAGGTCTTCAATTCCTCAATGTCGGCTCGCAAAATCGTTTCTTCTTTTCCTTCCGGCATCCGCATCGTGATTGAAACCGACGTCTCGGCTTTCACCAGACCCGTATAGACCTTGCCCTGTTTCGTCACCAGCGTGAATCCGAAGTAGTTCGCATCCACGGCGCGATTGGGATCGAGAATATTCGTCAACAAGTAAGCGGGCTGTTTGTCTCGCGTATCTCCGATATCCGGGCCCACGTTGACACCAATGCTGGCCACGCGATGGCAGGTCACGCAGTTCTTTTCAAAGATCGCTCGGCCCCGTGTCGGGTCACCTTTCGCGTCGATCGCGGCCTGATACTTGGTCAACACGGCGACGCGATCTGGGGCCACTGCCGAAGTAAACAGCTTTTCAGCACGGGCACTGATGCTTTTGTTGCGATGCTTAGTCAAGCGGGCCTGCCGCGTGGGATCAATTTCGGACAGTTTGATCTGGCTTTGTTCGAGCGCCGTCAACAACAAAAGGGTCGACGATTCTTGCGCGAGTAACAGATCGAGCATCGCGCGGCGCAACTGCGGTGTCTCGGAGTCGTACGCGGCCAGAATCTTTGGTCCCACCGCGGCATCATTTCGTGACCCCAGGACTTCGAGTGCCGCCAGCCGGATCGGAATCTCGGCGTCGGCCAGAGCCAGATTGAGCAACGTCGAAACGACGTCCTCACCTTCGCCGAAGGCCAACGTGCGAATCGCCGCCAGACGACGAGCCGCCACCGCGCCGTTATCAGACGCGACCTGACGTTGGGCGTGCATCAACTGATTGAGTCGTTCGCGTTCACCCGGATTCAATTCCGCGCGAAAGGCCGCGATCGAATAACCGTGCCGCGCGGCCCCTTGCCCCAGTCCTCGTATGCCAGCGGCAGAAATGTCGGCGATCGCGGCGTCCCAGCCCGGCGGATGGAATTCGACCAACTTCGCCAGGATCGCGCTGGCCGGCTTGGGTTCCATTTGCAGACCCAGAATTTCCGACAATTGCTCGATCAGTTCGGCCGCGCCGCCTGGCGGTGACTTCAACGTCATCCAACGATCCAGGATGTCCGACACCAGAGCCTGCGGCGGATCGGATTTCATCGTCCCAATCGCGACTCGCAGCCAGGGATCGTCCACACCGCGGTCGATCAATCGCACCAGCGCTTTCCGCTCGGCCGCCGCATCGGTACTACGTCCGCTAAGGTCGAGGGCCAGCCGAAAGCGAACGCGTTCGTCCGTTTCTTCGGCCGCCATCTCGCCCACATCATCGGGCAGCAATTCATCCAGGTTTTCACCGATCAAGGAAATCACCTGTTCGCGAACGCGCGGGTCACGATTGTCAATTTCCGACCAGGCGAGAACCGCCGGCGTTAATCGAGGATCAAGCAACCGGATCATCCACAACACCGGCAGCCGGCTGCGAGTCAATCGATTCTGTTTCCAATTGACTTTGAGCGCATCCAGCACTTCATCCCGATTGCGTTCCAACAGCAGGCGAAACGCCGTTTCGCGATGCCAGGCGTTGCGATGATCCAGTAGCTGTACCAAGAACGGAATCGACAACTTGTCGACCGGGTGATCGGGACGTTCTTGCGGCAGGATCGATTCGTCCGACTTCACGCGCCAGATGCGACCGCGATCACTGCCATCGTTCAAATCCTTTCGATTCCTGAGTTCCGCCGGCATCCAGTCGGGATGTTCAATCACCGCGCGATACATGTCGACGACATACAAGGCTCCATCCGGGCCGTTGGCCAGATTGACCGGACGAAACCAAGTGTCGGTACTGGCCAGAAACTCGTGCTGGCCGTCGGCCGGATGACTGACAAAAGTCGCACCATGCGGAACCAGCGATTCCCGGTGCACGAGATTGCCCGTGGGATCACAGGTGAACGCATTGCCCTTATTTTCCGGCGGCAGACCATCGCCACGAAAGATCGTCACGCCACACGCGGCGGTAAATTGATTGGCGTGCAGCGTCGATGTGGTCCAGAATTGGCTGATGGGATAAAGCTTCGAGTACTCGGCCGCGGCCGCCACGTCCTGCACCGTGGTCTTGATCGCGAAAAACGGGTTCCGCCGGGTGTAAGGTTCTTCCAACACCACATGCTGCACGGGATTGCGGTTCGAACAGACAAATCGATTTCCGTAATCGTCGAAACAAAGCCCGAATTGTCCGTGGCCGGCGACCGCGCCGTATTCCCCGGTCAGCGGATTAAATCGGAAATCGAAACCAGCCAGCGGTAACGGCAGGGCCTTATCGCGCCATTCCGCTTTGACGGCGACGATCGAACCGCCACGCAGGCCGTTGGCGACATAGATGAAGCCATCGGGACCGAAGGTCGGATGGTTGGCTCGCAGTTGTGAATTTTCCTGGCTGAATCCCTGGAACCAGGTCTCTTTGAATTCGGCCTGACCGTCGCCATCTCGATCGGCGAAGAAGGCGATCTCACCCCCCAGCGTCACGATGATGCCATCTTTCCAAGGCAACACACCGGTGGCGAACAGCAGTTCATCCACAAACACGGTCGCCGTTTCAAATCGACCATCATGATTGTGATCGTATAAACGCTTGATGCGCGATTTGGGTTTGTCTTGGGACCCTGGCTTGGGGCCATAGGGGTAATCCCGCATCTCGACAACCCATAAACAGCCGTCGGCGCCAAAGGCGATCGCAACGGGCGACATCACCTCGGGCTCACCCGCCACCAATTCCAGCTTCAGTTCGGGCGACGCCAGCACAAAGCTTTTCAGCGCATCGTCTATGGACAGCGGACTTTTCGCGGGAGCCGGTTCCTGAGCCTGCAGGACATCCCGTCCACACACGACCAGCGCCAGCCACACCAACATTTGCCGGGCCAGTGCAGAGAAAGTCGGCTTGAGCACCATACGCAACACGGTCCGTATCGCGCGCAACGGCGGGCGGCCGTTCTGGATCAAGCCACTTCGATAACAAACCATGTCGCCTGAAACTCCACAGGAAGGCCATTTTTGAGATGGCCCCATGATAAGCCGAAACGGTCGGCAATTTCACCACACGAGCGGCCCAGACGAGAGTCTTTTTCCCAGCCGGCGGGCCAATTCCACCCATTCCTGGTCCCCGAACAGGGCCGGCCCCCCTGAAAATCAGGACCAATTCAATTGTCGTAGGGCATCAAAATCTCATTCGCGTGCAGGCCCGCCAGTCCAGCAAACCCGCCATCGCGGATCGCTTCGCCCAACTTCGTGACGGCCCGGAAATCCTGATCGCTGGGGCGCTGTCCCGTCAGTGAACGGGTCAAATCCTGGCAAAAGCAATCTCCGGCCGCTCGCACCACTTCGTCCGTTTGACGTCCGGCATACAGGCTGGTGCAAAGCATGAGGATCGCCGTCTGCACTCGTGCCGAGACCTCGGCCATCCGGCATTGTCGATCGGCCAGCCCCAATTGGTGCTTGCGCATGACGCCGCTGATTTCCAACGCCGAACGACGCAGGAAATTCGCGGCAAACTCGGCATGGTGCCGAAGTTTTTCGGGAATGTCCGGAATCTGGGGAGCAGGGCTGCCGCGCAGCTTTTTGCGAATCCACCAGCGGGCATAGTGTCCGATCGGTTCGCGCAGAGCCCACAGATGGGCGGGATTCGCCAGATTCGGCCGCTTGATGCCGTGCTGCTGCAGTGCTTTTCCAATCGGCTCGAAGAACTCAACACCATGCTGTTTGACCAGCGATTTGAAGAACGCCATCCCCAGCATTTCGCCTTCCCCTTCATAAATACAGGGAGCGAGAAAATCGTGAACGTTATCTCCAAACAGATGGCCATGCAGGAATGAACGACCGCCATGCGTCTTCATCAGCAACTCGATCGCCGCCTCTTTCTGAGCTTCGCTGCCGAAGATCTTGGCGATGATACACTCCATCTCGCCACGATACCCGTTATCGATCAGCGACGAACACCAGGCCGTGAGGGCATCGGCCGCAACGATCAACCCGGCCAGACGACCGATGCGGCGCAGCACCAGTTCACGCGTCGAGATTTTCGCACCGTAGGTCGATCGGTAGTTGGCCCAAGGCAACATTTCGGCGAGCATCACACGCATGCTGCCGGCGGCCGACGCGGAAACGGCCGTCCGACCGAGATTCAAGCCGTGATAAGCAATCGTCAAACCGTCGCCTTTCGGCGGCCGCAACAGGTTCTCGGCCGGGACGCGGAAATCCCGAAAAATCAGGCCCTGGTTCGTCGTCCGTCGTAACGGATAGATGCCATACTTTCGCAGCTGGAATCGATCGTCTTCGACATCGGGCAAATCGACGATCAAGACCGCAGGCTTGCCTTCGATCAGACAAACGAGGCCAATGGTCCGGCCCGGTTCCGCGTTGGTAATGAACAGCTTTTCGCCGTTCACCACATAGTCGTCGCCCTGGAGGACGGCGGTGGTGCGAAGGGCCGTCAGATCGGACCCGGCGCAAGGTTCCGTGAGCGCGAATGCGGACAAGCGAGCACCGCTGGCGAATTGCGGCAGAAACCGTTGCTGCTGTTCGGGCGTGCCGAAGGTCCGGACCGGATCGACGGCACCGATACAGCCATGCACACTGGAGAGCCCCGCGACGGTGGGTTCAACAACCGTCATGCGAGTCAAAAACGGAGCGAAAGCGGAAAATGGTGCACCAGATCCACCGTATTGAGGATCGATCAACAGACCCCAATAGCCGGCCGACCCCAGTTCCTCGAGCAAGCTGGTATTCAACTTGCCGGCCGTGTCGTAGAGCGTGCCTGCCTCTCTGCGGCGCCGCACCACGGCGATCGAGTCGTCCATGACCTTGGCCACGTTCGGCGGAGTCGGCTTGGCGGCGAACGAGAACAAATCGATCGGCACGCCGGAATCATCCCAGACGGCACGATGGGCCGGGCTGGCGGTGGTTTGATAGCGCTGGGCGAACAGCGCTTCCACTTCATCATCGGCACGATCGATGGCACCGGTCCGGCGAGCTTCGTCGTCACTTTTCCCGCTCAATTTCAATGCCGTTTCGGCAAAGGACGATTGAGAGGTCTCGGTCGGCACTGGGGTCATTTTCGATCCTCCGGTTTCAAGGGAAAGGAAAGGTCGGGCCAGGGCCGAGGCCGGTCAGAACGAGTTGTGGGATGATTCGCGGAGTCGCGTTCCTTTGTCACACGTTTTCAACCGCGTCAGATTCGTTCAAACACGACGGCAATGCCTTGGCCAACCCCGATACACATCGTGGCCAGGCCCAGCGTGGCGTTGCGATCAACCATCGTATGGATCAATGTGGTGGCAATACGAGCACCGCTGGCCCCCAGTGGATGTCCGATCGCCAGCGATCCACCGCGGACGTTGATGCGACTCTCGTCCATTTTCAGCATGCGGATACAGGCCATTGCCTGAGCGGCAAAGGCTTCGTTGAGTTCGATCAGATCGATATCGTTCAGCGTCAGGCCCGCGCGTTTCAAGGCTTTCTTCGTCGCGGGAACGGGACCGGTTCCCATCGCACAGGGATCGACACCGCAAATCGCCGTAGCGCGAATCTTCACAAGTGGTTTCAAACCGAGTTCGTTCGCCCGATCGCGACTCATCAGCAGCAGCGCCGCCGCCCCATCGTTCAGCGGAGAGCTATTTCCCGCAGTGACGGTACCGCCGGCCGGCATGAAGGCCGGCTTCAACGACGCCAAACTTTCCAGACTGCAATCGCCGCGCACGCATTGATCGACTTCAATCAATTGTCGCAAACCGGCTTCATCACGACCGTAGACCGGCACGATTTCTCGCTTGAATTGTCCGCTGGCATGAGTGGCTGCCGCCCGTTGATGGCTGCCGACGGCAAACGTGTCTTGCTCTTGTCGCGAGATTTTCATCGATTGAGCGAGAAATTCGGCGGTGACGCCCATGTTCAACGCGCCAGCCGACGTGCGGCTAAACAGCTTGGGATTGATATCGATGTCTTTGATCATCGGAATGTGGTGCATATGCTCCAGACCACCGACAATCTGCACGTCTTCGGCACCGGACGAGGCCGAGGCCGCCGCTTGTGCGACCGCTTGCAGGGCGGAACCGCACAGCCGATTGACGGTTGTCCCGCCCGCCGTAAACGGCAGACCGGCCATCAAGGCGACATTGCGTGCGACATTGAAGCCCTGTTCCCCTTGCTGCTGGGTATTCCCCAGCACGACGTCTTCGATCACGGCCGGATCGATGCCGGTGCGTTGAATCAACGCCTTCACGACCGCGACCGCCAGATCGTCGCTTCGTACGTCGCGGAAGACGCCCTTGTCTTTGTGAGCCCGGCCCACGGGTGTTCGGACGGCGTCAACGATGACCGCTTCACTCATAACATACTCCCGCGCGAAACCGCGCTTCTGCCTATGTGGCGTTAGGTGTCTCTGTCTTCGGTGTCTGTATCAAACAACAGGCGTGAGGTTCATTCCGCCGGGCACCGGAACCCATCGTTTCCTGTTTGGCCTGGCGAAATCTTTGCCTCGCTCAAAATCAATTATTACACAAGCAATCAACGGGTCGTGTTCAAGTCGTAGAACCGACGACCGGCGGCAGCCAGTTCAAGCAGCAACGGCGTCGGACGATAGCGTTCGCCCAGCGACTCGAACGGTTTCAGCAATTCGACGATTTTCGGCGTGCCAATCGTATCGGCCCAGAAGAGCAGACCGCCCTTGAAAGGAGGGAAGCCGACTCCAAAAATCAGACCCAGATCGACGTCGCGCGGATCACGGACTTTCTTTTCCTGCAGGATGCGTGTCGCTTCCAAAACCATGGGCAGGAACATCCGCAGCGTCAGCGTTTCCGCATCCATCGTTTGCGGATTGGTGATCAACGGTGCCAGGATCGCATCAAAGGCGGGATCAGGATCGCCACGCCCCGACTTGTCTCGATAGACGAAGAATCCGGCACCCGACTTCTGACCCAACCGGCCGGCCTTGACCAGTGCTTCCATCAACGGCGACGAAAGGAACCGATCGGGGTACGCTTCGGCCATTACGCGACCGGCAAACAACGAGGTATCCAGTCCCACCACGTCGCACAGCGTGATCGGTCCCATCGGCATCCCAAACGCCTTGGCTGCCCCGTCGACCGCCTTGATCGGAATCCCCTGGGTCAACAGGGCCAGCGTTTCATTCATGTAGGGAGACAACAGGCGGTTCACCAGGAAGCCGGGACCGTCATTGACGACGATCGGGTTCTTGCCCAACCCCTTGGCGAAGGCCACGGCGGTGGCCACCGTTTCGTCACTGGTTTGCGGAGCCCGAATGACTTCCACCAGTGCCATTTTTCGCACGGGATTGAAGAAATGGATGCCGCAGAAGTTTTCCGGACGCTTGAGTCCTTCGGCCAGTCGTCCGATCGAAATGGCCGACGTGTTCGAAGCCAGGGTGGCCGTGGCCGGCAGCAACGCTTCGACGCGAGAATGGAATTCCCGTTTGATCGCTTCGTTTTCGACGATCGCTTCGATCACCAGATCGCAGCGGCTGAATTCCTGTTCGTCGACGATTTCGTTCATCAGCGGGGCCAGCTTCAGTACGCGTTCCGTGGTGGGACCGCGAGTGGCCTTGTCGAACGCCGCTTCTTCGATCGCGGTACGGACACCGGCTGTCAGGGCGGCCGGTCTGGCGTCGGCCAGCGAGACCATCAGTTCTCGCTTGAGACAGGCCGCGGCAATGCCGGACCCCATGATGCCTGCGCCCACCACCCCGACACTCTTGATCGACCGGGGCGTCACCGATCGATTGTCGATTCCCAGGTCTTTCTTGTTGCGATCGGTCAGGAAGAACACGTTGATCAGTGCCTGGCTGACCGGCGAACCAAACAATTCCGCGACCCCGGCCGCTTCGCGTTCGCTGGCCGCTGTCGCGTCGAGTGACGACGTGGCGAGCATCAGCTTCAACGCGGCCATCGGCGCGGGATATTGGCCTTTGGTCTGTTGCATGATGACGGCCGTGGCAGTCGCCTCCAGGAAGGCGAATTCCGTGGGACTCATCACGATCGGGCCATGCCATCGTTCGCGATCTTTGCGGTAATCACCCGATTTGGTTTCGGCTCGGACCAGGGCTATGGCCGATTCCAACAGTCGGTCGGCCGGAACCACGTCGGTGATCAGTCCCATGCGCACGGCGGCCAGGGAACCAATCGATTCGCCGCTGGTGATCAGTTCGACCGCGTTACCCAATCCGACGATACGCGGCACACGGGCGGTCCCACCCCAACCGGGGAAGATACCGAGTTTCACTTCGGGGAAGCCGATCTGCGATTTCGCATCGTTGGTCATCAACCGGCGATCACACCAGACGGCTAATTCCGCACCGCCGCCCAGGCACAGGCCATTAATGGCAGCGACGCTGGGAAAGGGCAACTGGCCAATCCGCTGGAACAGTTCCCGTCCGCGATTGGACGTGGCAGCGGTCTGAGCCTTGGTATTGGCGGTGGCGGAGACGAATTCGCGAATATCGGCCCCCGCGATGAACACGCCCGGCTTGGCCGACCCCACCACCAGACCGACCAGGTCGGTTCGTTTGGACAGGGTGTCGAGATGGGCGGCGAACTGATCCATGACGCCGCGCGAAAGGATGTTGGCTCCTTTTTCGGGGTCATCGAAGGTGATCAGAGCGATATCCGGCTGCGGAAAGGAAAGCTGGACTGCGGAGGCGTCGGTCATCGAAATACGTTCCTCTCATTCCCCTCGTGGTGGAAAATCGAAAATCGGCGTCCTGATCACGAATCTGTCAGATCCGTTCGCAGCAGAGGCCATGGGTTGCGCGGGTGACTTTTGTGCGTCGAATCACTCAGCGCCAATCATTACTAAATCATAGCGTGTCACAGTTGAAAAACAGGGGCGACCGCGATGAACGATCCGTTTGCTCTCGCCGGTCTGGCGCGAATTCCGCGTGTCGATCATAAGGCCGTTGAATCCGATCCCGAGTGATTTCCTGCACGCTGTTTTTCATTCAGAACCCAACACAACTCGAAGCAGATCCACCCAAAATGACGGAATCACCCTCTGAACCTGCCGGTCGAGATGGTGTGGGTCAATCGATTCAAACTGCGGAGAAAATTGGATTCCACGGGAAAAGGCCCGTAGCGTCTTGGTACCTGCTTATACCGCGAAGTGGTTTCAAAAAAAACGCTGCTGCCGAAATTACGAATCGTCAAATTGACGGAATGGGAACGAAGAAATGCAGCGGAAAACAAACGAACCACCGAGCCGCCGCCGAGAGCCGTGGCCGATCCGGCAGCAATCTGCTCACCAGTTGAGACGATCAACGAATCTGGCAGCTCGCGCGGCGCCGTTCGCCAAAAGATCGACGCGGTTCATTCCGTCACGAAGAAATCGAAAAAATGGTTGGCAAAGTTGGCCAAGTTGGCAAACATCCCTGTTTTATAGCGTTTGAGCCACTTTTCCCTTTGGCCAAGTTGGCCAAGTACTGAACTGCGTTCAGTGGGCACTGCCGACAAACATTCCCATTCATTTTTCCGCTCATGATCCGATTCCGTCCTTCTCGTACGCCCCAACCGCCGCTTTGCGGAGGGGAACATTCTTCCAACCGTAGTGATGCGACCGCCAACATGACCGTCAACGAACCATCTTAGGAATTCGTTGTCACCCGTTAATCGCAATCTTCCAAACGTTTGGAAACAAGGACGAAAATAATTCGTCCACACGGTGCGACCGCGATCGATTCGTGAGCCCCCCCCCAGAGTGATCAGGCGCAAGGCCCGCAGTGACTCAATCCGATTCGCGAATCGTGAAGGAAGATTGATCGCACGGAACGAAGCACCGGACGGGTGTTATTGGCGCTTCGGCAGTGGATTCAGACGGCGAATATCGAGCCGCGAAAACTTGGTCGGAGTGATCGACGATTTGAGATGTGACGGCGGAGGCACTTCCGGCCCCAATTCCACGGCGGTGACCCGCAGGTCATCGATCAACAGTTCACCCACACCCAACAGCGACAGAGTGATCGTCATGTCCTGGCTTTCGGGGACGGGACGCAGCAATTCGAACGGCTTCCAATCCTGCGAGGCTTTCAGCCGCACGGCACCGGCTTTGCCCAGCAGGCTGTCATAAATGAGTGCGCCATCGGTGCTGCCAACCAGTGCGGTGGGAATCTTGGCCCAACCGGTGATCCGCACCAATTGACCAGCCTGCACGTTAATACCCGGCGAGACCACGGTCACCAGCGGTTTCGGGACGAACTTCGGCACGACCTCGCCGGCAATCGGGCTGGCCAGCAGTCGTAGACTCGATTTGCCCTGTTTGGCCACGTGATGCAGTTCAGCACTCGATTGCACCGTTTCCAAGGTCGACGGTTCGGGCTTCCAATGTTCGGCGACCAGCGTGCTGATGTCTTCAAATTCACCCGACGGCAGGAGGTTTTCCAGCGAGTCGAACGAGCTGATCTGTTCGATCTGCCGGGTCAAGCGCCAATAATCGGGCAAGGACTGATAGGACAAGGCCCAGGGATTGGTGGTGATATTCGGCAGACGATTGACCGCCTGCTCCCATTCCATGCGCTGCAGGCTGCGGGCAAACTGCAAGGCTTCGGCAGCGTTTTGTCGAGCGTCGCCGTATTGCTGCGAACGCAACGACGCCTCGGCCTTATCGAAGCAGAGCTTGGCCGATCCCAGCTGGATCGGTGCGTCGGAACGCGCCACGCCCAGCTCTTGCAAGGTCTGATTCACCAGCCGGATTCGTTCCAGCTTCAGCCGAGCCAGTTCCACACAGAGGTGGGCGCTGCGATCCTGAATGGCAGCGATCTTCTGATTCATTTCTTCGACGATCGCTTGATTGGTGGTCATCAGAATCGCGGCGGTCTGATCGAGCCGAGGCAGCTTGATTTGCACCCCGCCCACGGCCGGCATGCGATCCAGATGCCGCAGTTGGCCTGTCGTGGTGATTTCCCAAGCCGCGGCCGTTTCGCCCCCGCCCGGAATGATGATCGGAACATTGACCGCCGCCATCGGACCGGGAACGACTTGTCCGTTGTCTTCCAGCCACATCGGCAGCATCAACTGGCCCAGTTCGGAACGAATCAACGCCGCGCGCAGTTCCTTTTGCGGCTTGCGCGGCGGCGGCGATCCCGATCGATTAGCGGCCACCGGTTCGGGTTTGGCCGGTTTGGGGGCATGCGGCGAATTCTCGTTGCGCGGGGCATCGATTTTGAATGTGACCAGTTGCGGCGTACCGCCCGAGGTGATCAACTGGCCGAACAGATCGAGTTCCATGTTTAACTGCGTCAGGACCAGCAATCGCTCCTTCGCGGCCGGACTGTCATGATCGAGCGGTGTCGTGGTCCAATAGCCCAGACCACGGCAACCGGCAGCCAGGGCGGCATAAACCTGCATGCGGATCTGTTCCGGTTCCAACATGGGCGGCGAAGCGGATTGTCGTGCCAAGTCCATGAAAGCCGGGGCCGGCTCGGTCTGGATCCAGGTCCAGCAAAAAGTATCGGGCCAGGCCTGATCGCGACGCTCGATCATCCAGTCACGATAATCGGCGAACGTGCAGCCGGTGTTGACCACGTGCCGGCTGATTCCCAGCAGATCGACATGTCGCGAACAGAGCCGTTCGTTTTCGATGACGTCGGCGGCGATTGGTCGCTTGTTGAAACGGCGATCAGCGTTGCGGATCTGGTTCGTCCAACTGGTCAGACGTGGACGTCCGTCGGGCGTCATCCGCGCCCCCAGCATCCAGAACAAGACCGGCGAAGTGTTCGCTTGAAAGGGCATCAGGTCGGCATTTTCCGAATCCAGCGGCTCTCCGTCGCTGCCCTTGGCATACGGCGGCGGAGCGGTCACCCACAGACCTTTGTTTCGCAGGGCCGCGGTCGTACTGGTGTTTTCGTAATCTTGCAACCAGACAACATTGATCCCCGCGTCAGCGAAAACGTCAGGGCGTTCTCCGTGACCGGCGACGATCCGAGGGAAAAATGGTTTGCCTTCGACATTCAGCCGATGCATCTGGAAGCGCACGGGCAGGTTGGAACGGGGTTCCGTCGGGATCGGATCGGCAGTGGACTGGCTGACCGGTTGAATGGGCGAAGACGCCCCCATGACCGTCGCAGGACGGGCATCGCGTGACTGGTGGCGAACCAGCGGTGTCAGTGCCAGATTGTCGATCTGCAAATCGGTCAAGCCGGCGGAAAGCGGGCCTTCCAACGTGACCCGTTCCACGAACATCACTTTCGGGTTGATTGCCATTTGTCGCAGCTTTCGCAGCAAACGCAATTTGTCGCTGATCGCACGGTCCGAGGTACGGCACTTCAGTTGTTGCCATTGGTCGGCTGTCGTGTAGCGGTCACCTGTGATGGAAATGGTCAGCGGTGTTTTCGTCTCGGGATCCTGCACGTCAGGCAGGATGATTTTCAGACCCAGCTCGAAGCCTTCCTGACTCGAACGAAACCAGAGGGACGCTTCCAATTCATCCAGCACCGTGGCCGGCGGCACCAGATGCTCGAGTCTGACCAGCGAATGCTCACGCGTCGCGTTCAGGCGAATGAACTCGGCCCCACCCACTTTACCCTTGTTTCGTCGACGTTCGTGAATCGCGACTTGCATACCCTGGGGTGGCAAAAAGACCTTCCAGGACGGTTCCGGGCTTTCAAATTCCAGCAGAAAATCTTCAGAGGACGCCGGCTGGAAAGGCACGACGAACCACGCCAGATTCACGAGGAACAGAGTCCATCGCCGAATCAGGCCGCGCGTCACACTCATTCCAGGCTTCGTCGTCATGCTGATCGTTAAATTAGGAATAATTGCTGCGAGTCGAAAACAACTTGGCCGAATCTCAGGAATTTCCGGCAAAACCGCGAGCAGATTGAAGATCAAGCCACCCTCGTTTTTCACCGGACGAGCCGCCAAAAAAAACTAGCTCTCTAGCAGTAAGTCCTTAAATCTAATGGACTTCGCAGAAACTGCCTAGGCGAATCGTCGGCATGGCGCCCCTGCAGTCCGACGGCCCGAATTCGGCTGTCCGAATTCGTAACCTTTTTACTGGATTTCACTTAAGTTTTGTGTTGAGAACGCTCGGACAGCAGGGCACAATTAACGCGGCGGAATTTTCCTGTGAAACCGCCGCTGTTTTCGTGTGTAACAGCCTCTGAAATGACCAGTTCCGATTGCTGGAAGGAATGAGTTCGTGGCTCACAATCTTCGATTTCCCAGTGCGGAACCTGATCAGAATGACGAAGGCGTTCCTCGAGAACTCGCCGAATTGGGTCAACTAATCGGATCGTTGCCCAGTCCCGGCCAACCGGAGCTGCAAGTCGCGTTTCAGCGGATCGTCGAATCGGTCCGTCGTCGCCACCGAATTCTGGTACTCGTTCAGGAAGCTCTTTCCCAACTCCGCCTGGATATCAAATACTTGATGTTTGATCTGGATGTGACGCGGAAAGAACGCGACGAACTGCGGCAGCGGATGGAAGGCCTGTAACGGGCGACTGACGACCTGTGTCTCGACGTTCTGATCGCGTCTGGTTTCGGCCGCTGGGCCGCTGACAGCCAGTAGCCATACACGCGCCGCCGCTCTCTCGTCAGAACTTCTTCGAGACGATGGCGCCTCGTTTTCGACGATTCCCACCCGGCAGCCGGCCCAACTCGCATCCTCCGGCAACAATCGCGGAACGTTTCGAGTGAATCGGCACGATAGCCTCTCGCCCGTGCGTCGACGGAACGCGGCAGTGGACGTTCGTCGGACACCTGCCTACGCTTCATGGAAAGAAGTCCGCAAATTCACCCCGCAGGACAATTCACAACGGCGCGGCACCGAGCCCCGCCGCGCGCTCGTGACGTGGCCGTAGGGGAACGTCCAGTTCGTAGCGAGCGAGGTCCAAGACAAACATGTCAGAAAGATTTTGGGAATTCCGTCCCTTGGCTGCAGAGGGTGACTCCGACAATGCCTCGCGGCCGGTGGATAACCGGGCTTTGCCACCCGGCGAGGATCTGGAATTACTCGACGCCTATTCCCGGGCGGTGGTGCATGTGGTTGATACGGTCACGCCGGCGGTGATTTCGGTCACCGGTCGACCGGGCGAGCGGGAGGGAGGACAAGGATCGGGTTTCATCATGACACCCGATGGCTTCGCCATCACCAACAGTCACGTGGTGGCCGGACGATCGCGTCTGTCGGCGCTGACCACTGATGGCGATCGACTGGACTGCGATGTCGTCGGAGACGATCCGTCGACCGATCTCGCTTTGCTGCGACTGGCCGGCCGCGATTTGCCGTATGTGCGTCTGGCCGATTCGCAACTGCTGCGCGTCGGACAATTGGTGATCGCGATGGGCAGCCCGCTAGGATTGCAGTCGACGATTTCGACCGGAGTGGTCAGCGGAGTCGGCCGCAGCATGCGTTCCGGTGACGGCCGCTTGATCGACGACATCATTCAACATGCTGCTCCGATCAATCCGGGCAACTCGGGCGGACCGCTGGTGGATACGCGCGGCCGGGTGGTCGGGGTCAACACGGCGATTATCGCCTTTGCACAAGGCATCGGGTTCGCAGTTCCCAGCAACACGGTGCAGTGGGTGACGTCCGAGTTCCTGCAGCATGGTCGTGTTCGCCGCCGACAACTGGGCATCGCCGGCACGGTTGTGCCGCTGCCACGATCGCTGGTGGTTGATCTCGATCTGGTCTCGAACATGGCCGTGCAGGTGGTCAACGTGGAGACCAAGGGCGTCGCCTTCCGCTGCGGAATTCGCGAAGGCGATTTGATCATCTCGATGAATGATCGCATCGTCTCGAGCGTGGATGATCTGCATCGATGTCTGTCCCGCGTGCCGGTCGATTCCGACCTGCAGTTGTCGATCATTCGGGACGGGCAACTTCAGCAAGTGGTACTGTCGCCGCACTAAGTCGGCGAATCGTCCGCTTGCGTGCCGATCCGGCTGTGTTCAGACAGTTGTTGTATGCAGACAGTTCGAGATCAATGGATCAGCACCACATTCGCCAAGGCGAAAAACAATTGCGGGCCACCTGGTCAAACCAGGTGGCCCGCGTTGTCAGCTCAGCGTCAGGACTTCCCGCCGCCATCGCTGGCGGCGGGAAGCGATCCGACTGGTGCCTGGATCAGGTCGTGGGTTTCAGCACCACAAACCGGGACCCCTTATCGGTCATCACCAGCAGTAACAGCGATTTGGAATCTTGATCCTGATGGATCGCCTGATCGAATTCGTCCGCGGTCCGGACGCTTCGACGATTGACCTGTTGGATCAGCATTCCGGGTTCGAGGCCCGCTTCACTGGCTGGAGAATTCGGAGCGACCTCCGAAATCACCAGACCCGAGTCGGGGGCATAACCAAACTTCTTGGCCAGTTCCGGCGTCAGCGGTTGGACTGACAGTCCCCACGAATTCGAAGCCTTGGGCGCTTCGGTCGCGGCTGTCGTTCCCGAAGTCGGCAGCTTTTCCAGTTTGGCTGGAATCGCGACCGAGTGACCGTCACGAACGACTGTCAGATTGACCGTGGTTCCAGGTGCTTTCATCGAGATGGCATTGCGGAACGAGGCAGCTTCCTCAATCTTCTTGCCATCCAGATCAACAATCACATCACCCTGTTTCAGCCCCGCCTTTTCGCCGGGTGTTCCTTTCTGCACTTCGCCCACCAGGACGCCGTGCGTATCTTTCAACTTGAACTGATCGGCCAGATCCGGGGTCAACGGCTGGATCCTCACACCCAGGTAGGCGCGAACGACACTGCCGTTTTGGACGATCTGGTCGTAAACCTGTTTGGCCATATCGATCGGAATCGCGAAACCGAGTCCCACCGATCCGCCATTGCGACTGAAGATGGCCGTATTGATCCCGATCACTTCCCCTCGCAGATTGACGAGTGGTCCGCCCGAGTTACCAGGGTTGATCGCCGCGTCGGTCTGGATGAAGTTTTCGTAGTCAGTGATACCGACACTATTTCGACCCACCGCACTGACGATGCCTGCCGTCAGGGTCTGAGTCAGTCCATAAGGCGCACCCGAGGCGAGCACCCATTCGCCGACTTCCGTCTGGTTGGAATCACCCAGCGTGATTGTGGGCAGGTTGGTGGCATCGATCTTGATGACGGCGACGTCACTTTGTGGATCGCTACCCACAACCTTGGCCAGCATTTCGCGACCGTCGGCCAGCTTGACCATGACCTTCGACGTATCGCCCACCACATGGTGGTTGGTCAGGATATATCCATCCTGCGACACGATGAATCCCGAACCTTGTCCAACCTGGCCATGCTTCGGCGTGGGCGCAGGTGTGGGTCGTTGACGCAATTGATCGGGAACGCGGTCACCGAAGAATCGTTTGAGCAATTCGTCATTCAGCGGATTGGACTGATCGTCATTTGGCAGATTGCCCGACGACATCTCGTTACCCACCTTCTTTTCGACTTTCAGCGAAACGACCGCGGGAGAGATCTTTCTGGCAATCGAAGCAAAGGCATGTCCGGACTGTTCCAGATTCTTGATCGCCTTTTCTTCACTGGGAGTGGTCCCCAGATTGTTATGCGGAGGCGTCGCACGGGCGGCGTATCCGAGTCCGCCCAGCAAGAGCAGTGTCGCAACAATGACGCGGCCGGGCAGCGCGCTGATTGTCGGGTAAGCAGGTCGAGGGTTCATTGTGAGATCTCCTTGGAGCGATGTTGGGAAAATTGATTGTGAAACGATTTCCACGACAAGCCGTGGTGCTGTTCTCGAACACAGCCCCGTTACGGCGGGGCAATCTCGCGAACTTTTTTGATCAGGTCTTCCAGACCAAAAGGTTTGTCAAAAAAGGCCACGGCTCCCGCCGCGAGAGCCTCGTTCCGCGTGGTGTTGTCACCGAACGCGGTCATCAAAATGATGGGTGGGCATCTCAACTTGGATCCGTGAATCTTGAGCACGCCCAGTCCACTCATCCCCGGCATGCGAATGTCGGAAATGACCAGGTCGACGCATTCCGAATTGCGGAACGACGACTCCCTGAGACACAGCGACAATTCTTCGCCATCGCGACACTCGATCACGATGTAGCCTTCGTGTGTCAGGGCCAGCGCCAACATCGCCCGCATTTCCGCGTCGTCTTCGGCGAGCAGAATGTGGTGTTTATTGGCGGTCGGCTTTTTCGCCGGTGTCGCCGGTGCAACACGCGGTCGTTGATGAGTATTCGTGGGCATGACATTCTCCGCCGTTCGGGGATTTCACGAACTGGAAGGACAGACTGTGCTAAGGCAATTGCGATGCCAACAGTTGCGACAAACGATCCCGATGAACCGACGGTCGTGGAAAGTGGCGCGTTTCGCGGAAAAACAAGCGATTCCGCGCAGCATCAACTGACGCCACGATGAGCGGTGAAGCGCGTCGGATCCGGGGCGCGTGGGTTCCGCCCCGGGGCAATCTGCCCCGCCGAGGCAGATTGCCCCGGGGCGATTCGTCCCGCCGATCTGCGCGGTGCCCCCAGTCGGTTTCGTTCGCGTCATTTGCGTGGGCGACGTGCACTTGTGAGCGGAGTCAGAGAGGGTGCGCAAGCCTTCGTTGATGTTGCCGAATTGCAACGCTCACGCCTTCCGATTCGGCGATCAGAAAGTGGGTGCTTGGGGCGAGTGGGGTGGAGCGTGTTGTGACGGGCCTAGCTGGCTGTTGATTTCGGTAATCGGGGTTGAGGCGAATCATCAACAGAATCTCGGTAAGTTAGTCAAACTTATCCTGTTTCGTAGATCGTGCGGACGAATGACGGTCTACTGAATATGCGGTCTGTACTTGGTGAACTCTATCGTTTGTCTCGGTTTCTCGGATTTCAAGAATTTGTCTCAAGCGTGCGCCTGTCCCGCGCTTTATCATTTCCGGCGTCACGTCAGCAACGCGACAGGGATGTTCGGACTTGTCAAAGTGAACGGCTGGTCGGTCGGTTTCCACCGCGACCATTTTGTTCACCTCGACGACGCCCCCGCTGACTGACACCCGAACAACGACCGATTGGGACAAGGCGCGGTGATGAGACTGCCATCATCCCGGATGGAAACCGCGTGAAGAATAGATGCCGCCTCTGGGCGGTGAACCAAGTTTAATTGGGGGACTTTACTATGAAGAGGGCGATGGTCAGTGCCATTGTGGCGCTGGTGTTCGCTGCCGCATCTTCGCAGACCGTGTCTGCGAGCAGCTATTGCGGAGCGGCGAGCTACCGGTGTTGTCCAGCGGCCGCGTGCCAGCAATCGTGTTGCTACCAAACCTGCCGTGTCGAACGGCAAACTTGCCAGCGCACGGTTTACGACACGATTCAAGAACCGCAGCAGTACAGCGTCAGCCGGACCGTCTACGAAACTGCTTACGAAGATGTGCAAGAAACCTGTCAGCGGACGGTGAGCGAAGTCGCCTATCGCGAACAACAGTACCAGGTCGCGCGACAGGTGTACGAGACGGCGGATCGCGAAGAACGATATACCGTCATGCGACCGGTGACCGAGAACCTGTGCCGCGAGCAGACCTATACGACTCAGCGAGTGGTCTGGGACCAGTCGATGCGTGAAGTGCGTCGCTGCGTTCAACGTCCCGTGACGCAAACCTGCGAACGCGAAGTTCGACAAACAGTCATGCGTCAGCAGACCGAAGTCATCCAGCAGGAACGTTGCCAGACGGTGATGCAGCCCTGTACGACTTACCGCACGATGCGTCAGGATTGCGGTCAATGGACGCAACAACCGGTCTCTTATCCCGGTCCTTGTTGCCCACGATTGGTTCCCGGCCCCTGCGGTTGCCCGGTCATCTGCATGATGCCAACCACCATCTGTACCACGCGACGCGTCTGGTGCCCGAACATCGTTGAACGCCAGATTCCCTGCACGACTTATCAAGCACAAATCGTCCGCCAGGTCGTGCCCGTCACGGTCTGCCGCATGGTTCCCGAATGTGTCGTGACGAAGGTGCCGTACACGGTCTGTCGCATGGTCCAAGAAGAAGTGGTCGAGCAGATTCCGGTCAAGACTTGCCGCACCGTCTGCGAAACACATGTGCAGAAGGTTCCTTACACCGTCTGCCGGATGGTTCCGGAAGAATGTACTCGCAAGGTTCCTGTTCAAACCTGCAAAACCGTAATGGAAACCCGGACCTGCCGGATTCCTTACACCGTCTGCCGACAAGAACCGTTCACCGTGACCAAGCGAGTTGCCCGCTGCGTCCCACGTGAAGTGCAGGAAACCTGCACCCGCATGGTGTCGAAATGCGTGCCACGCGTCGAAAACTACGAAGTCTGTCGAGTGGTTCCGCAAACGGTTTGCCCGGCAACGTGCAATTCCTGCGGCACCAGCGGCGGTTGTGCCAGCGGTAATTGTGGCGTCTCACAAGACGGTCCGGTGAACATGCAACCGGTTGCCGCACCCGCGGCCGAGTTCTCCACTCCGGTTGTGGATCCCGTTTCCACCGGCCCGATCTCGAAATCGCGCTACAAGCCCAGCCGTTTGAGTATCTGATCGCGAGTTTGATCTCTGTCTGACCCGCACCACAAGAACGGGACGCGAACCATCGGTTTGCGTCCCGTTTTTTCATTGGCCCGATGGTGCCTGCGGCCACCGCGTGATGGACTTGCGCCGGGGATCACAGACATAGACGACTCGATCGGGAAAGGCATCGGCCACCGCCGCAATGTCCGTCACGCCGCGACGATAGCGAGCCCGGAGCAGGGGATCGCTTAGACCCGGCGAGTTCACGACGTAATCGACGTGCTGGTCGTCAGGATCGAGCTCGATCAAGATGATCGCCGGTCGAGACGTCGCGGCCGATTGCAGCCAGTGATCAAATTCGGCGTATTGACGACGTGGAAATTGAATCGTGCCAATCCCGACCGAGACACGCGGGATGTCCAGCGTATTCAGAAACAAGAAACGGGCCGGCAGGTAATTCCCCGCCAGCGAGATCGCCAATAACAATGCCCACCAGCCGGGCATCAGCCAGCGACCACTGAAACGCCACTCTCGAAACAACAGGTCGGTCGCCAGTCCCAGCAGCAGGCACCACAGCGGCGCGGTCTCAAAGACGTAATGCCAGCCCATGATTCCTGCGTACCAATAGGGCACGTGGATCGCATGCAGTGACAGAATCGCCAGGCCGATCGCCAGCCAACGACGATCAACACGACGCCACGCCCCCAGCACGATGATCGTGCTCAACAGTTGTGGCAGCACGTCAAACGTCCAGACCCAACTGGCAATCCAACGGTTACAAACATTCGTCAGGGCCAGTTCGGGTGTCAGATTCGCAGCCCAGCGGTCATAAGAATCGATGACTTTCGGCCCCTGTTTCTTGTCGCCACGCAAGACGTTATTAAAGCCGTAAACATGCCGGGGCGAATAGGTATCGGTATACAACTGGTAGGGCGATGTCGTCCACGATCCGGTCACATCCTTGTTGTAAGCGAGCATGACACACCAGCCGACCACCAGCGGCAGCCCCATCGCCACCAGGGTTCGCATCCGCAGCGCACGACCGACCGGCTGCCCGTCGTCGCGAGCGAAGATCAGCCAGTAGAGAAACAGAATTCCAAACGGCAGTCCGACACCCGCCGCAGTGGCGGGCCGGCAAAGCATCGCGAAGCTGAGCCCGCATCCGGCGAGCAAGACCTCGCGCGGCCGGCGCGTACGCTGCCACTTCACAAAGGCCCAGAGGAACAGACTCAGCCCCAAGAGAGTCGCTTGATGGGCCAGTAACAGATTGGCAAACAGCGCCACGCCGGGCGACAGCGCACAGGCGAACCCGCTCAGCAGCGCGACGCGCAGCCGGCCGAGTTCATATCCGGTCCAAAACACCAGCATCGACGCCAGCGCACTGGCCAGCCATTGTCCCCAGTAGGGATGCCCCAGGGCGACGAAGGGTGCCAACCAGAGACTGGTCCCTGGGTAATAACGACTGGCCATGCGGCCTTCGTTCAAGACGTGCATCTGGTCAAACAGCTCGGGATGCGTCGGATGGCTGGGTACCGATAACGCGCCCGACAATAAGATCTTGGACTCGAACAGATAACTGTATTCGTCGTGATACGCGGGAGGCAGTTGCACCATATCGCGCCCGACAACGAAACAGGTGGTCCACGACGTCAGGCCCACCACGGCTGCCAGACACCAGGCCAGACGGTCATTGGCCGGTGCCGACGTATCGACTGGCGCGACGGTCCGTTTTCGCCGATGGATCATCCAGACAATCGGGGCGACCACCAGGATCAGGAACTGGACGTTCGCCAGATCGCGATCCCACTGGGCAATCAGATTGATCATCCCGGCCAGACAGGCGATCAACCCCAGGCACCAGGCGACCAGTTGACTGCCGAACGAGGCGCGAAGGAGCGAGGTAGGTCCGATCGAGGGAAGTGACATTGCGCCAATCGTGCTACGGAAGGGCCGGGTTGGTTATCGACGCTGAGTCTGGCTGGCGGAGCTCATTCGTGCAAGCCGAGACGACCGGGTCCGGGCGTCGGAACCGACCTTCCCCTATTTCCGGGCAATTCGCTTCAGGATTTCGACACCGCGTTCGAGCGTCTGATCTTCGGCCGCAAAACTGATTCGGAAATGCGTGTCGTATTGACTGAACACGTTACCGGGGATGATCAGCAATTCGTTCTCGATCGCTTTCGCGACAAATTCGGTTCCGGTTCCCCAGGGTGCTTTCACGAACAGGTAGAAAGCGCCTTCGGCACCCCGGATGTCGTAATGGCTGCTCAGTTCCTTGATCAGGAATTTTCGTTTGCGGGCGTAATCGGCCACGCGATCCGAGACATCGCACTGCATCGCGGCCAAACCGGCCCATTGGACGGGCTGCGGCGCACAAACGAAGGTGAACTGCTGCAGCTTGATCATCTGCTGAATAATGTGAGCCGGTCCGTGGGCAAACCCCAGTCGCAACCCGGTCATCGAATGCGATTTGCTGAAACCATCGATGACCAGCGTTTGATCGTTCCACTGGGCCGGGCTGACGAACGGACGGTCGTAGCAGAAGACGCGGTAAATCTCGTCGCTGATCAGGCAGACGTTTTTCTCTGCGGCCAGTTGCGCCAACCCCTTCAGTTCCGCTTCCGTGGCCACATAGCCGGTCGGATTGCACGGGCTATTGCACAGAATGGCTTTCGTTCGCGGCGTGATGGCCGCGCGAACCTGATCGAGGTCAATCCGAAAATCCGGGTAGGTATTGATCATCCGGCAGACCCCGCCGGCCAACGTGACCAGATGCTTATACATCACGAAGTACGGGTCGAACACAATGACCTCGTCACCCTCGTTGACCAGGGTCGACAGAGCCAGCATCAAGCCGCCGCTGGTCCCACTGGTGACGAAGACCTGACGATCGGTGTGGCCGTATTGGGTTTGGATCTGCGATTGCAGGGCGTCACGCAAAGGAGCAATGCCCTGGGTCACCGAATAGACGTTCTTTCCGCCTTCGACCGCAGCAATCAAAGCCTGCTTCACCGATTCCGGCGTGTCGAAATGCGGTTGCCCAATGCTGAGGTTGATCGGGTTCTTCATTTTGACCGCCAGGTCAAACACCTTGCGGATGCCAGAGGCATCAATTTTGTGCATCCGGTTAGCGATCCAGGATTCGCTCATAGTAGTTACGTCGTAAGAGAAAAAGAGAATGAAAAGCCAGGCGTGCCGGCTCACGCAAAAACAGGTCCATCCAAAATCAGAAATAGGAGAAACGAGAGAATAGCCGATCGACACCCCCGTGCGACACTCCAGAACCGGCCGAAGCCTGGAAGATGACACAGGGATTTGCACGGCGGTTCACCGCGGCAATACGCCGTGACCGGCCAGGACGATTCCGTCGCGAGCATCGTGCATCGTCCCGCGGCGTTGCCCGGCGGTTTCGTCGATCCTGCATCTCGTCGACAGCAATGCGGGATCGACCGATTTCCCGGAGGGATCAACCGGTCCCCAAGCCCCGGTCGTAGGCTTCCAGATCGCGCATGTAAACGGCGAGCGACGACTGCAGGGTCTCGCGGTTGATCAGCCACTTGGGCGATTCATCGGTATAGCGATGACAGTGTTCGACCAGCAACCGGTGCAGGAATTTGAACAAATGCCGGGGCACACGCAGTCGACCCAGGGTGCTGACCAGTTCAGGTTCGCTGATGGAATCTTCGAACCACTTCTTGACCGAGATAGAAGGATCGGGATTGGTGGCACAGGCGCGTGCTCGGTCATTGGCCAAATCGAACAATGATTCGCCCGTCCATTCGAGCGTGCGAATGAGATTCTGCTTGTCGAGTCGCGAACGTTCGTAGAACGACTTGTCTTCGCGCGTCAAAAAGAAGCCAATTTCGATCGGCAGCAGGAGTTTGAAACCGATCCCCGCGTGCTTGAGAAACTTATTGTCGAACATCGACCAGATGAGCGCCTTCATCCGTTCGGCCGAGCCATTAATCAGATGCGGTTCATCGACGCGGTCGACAATCACCGCGATCGATTCAAATCCCAGGCCTTCCAGAATGTTCTGCAGTTTCGTCAGCAGTTCGTAACGATCGTCGCTGCGATCACGGGCCGGAATCGGCTGACCGATCAAATCCTTCGAGGCAAAGTTCGACAGGATGGAACGCAATTGATTGACGCGGCGATCAAGCACCCGAATCTGTCGCGACACCTTCCAGGACAGCAGCAACATTTGAGACTGATGCCACAGCCAGGGCGCCCATCCGGCCAGCACAATCAG
This sequence comes from uncultured Schlesneria sp., assembly GCA_903871875.1. Lineage (GTDB taxonomy): Bacteria > Planctomycetota > Planctomycetia > Planctomycetales > Planctomycetaceae > Schlesneria. The sequence goes on along the minus strand of CAIQIR010000128.1, from coordinate 8,427 downwards.
CCACACCCACCAGCGTCCCGATTGATTCAAGCTCTGCTGTTGGAACAGAATGCCGAACAGCGCCAGCGTGACTCCAATGCCGACCGTGAAATCGCAGTAGCTGCGCCAGTTGGGGAATCCCAATCGGCGTCGCAGACTGGCCCAGCGATTTTGCTGGGCGATGTCGGTGCTGCGATCGTAAAACGTCGCCAGCAATAGCAGATCCCGTTTCTGGGCTCGCGTCAGGTTGGACAGCTTGTCGGCTGCGACCTGGAACGGACCGACTTCGCCCTTGGCTTTTTCGTTCAGGATGTCGTCGACGATATGCGTCGTGGCCAGCGACAAAATACAGTCGATATGGTCCCACAGCCGCCACTTGAGCAAGGTCTTTTCGGGCCGAGCCCCCGCCCAGCCGACCTTTTCATTGAACGAGTCGAGAAAGGGGTTGAAATCGTCGTAGTCCACGACGAAGACCCGGTGGTCGGGATGTTCAACGTTGTACCGGGCCGTGTGGTCGACAATTTGCAGCCGCAGCGCCGTTTTTCCGCTGCCCTTTTCCCCGAACACAACGGCCGTGGAGGGGTTCGAAGGATCGCCGTAGATCTTGTCCCACGCCGGGTGAAAGGTGCCGTCGGCACAGAGTTTTTGGAATAACGGATCAGTTTGGGCGTCTTCCTGACTGAAGGGGTTTTGATTCAGCCCGTGGTGCTCAAGAAACTGCTGGACTTTCATCGATTTTTCCGTGACAAGTCCCAATCAACCCCGGTGTTCCACCGGATTGGACCAGGATAAATGAAATAGGTGTCTGTGCCATCCGGTCGCCATGAATCGCCTTTGCCACCAACGCAGGCAGGACAACCTCGCCCAAGACTCTACGCGCGGCGGACCGCGTCGTCCACCCAGTCCGCTTAGATTCCCAACCGAAATCTCGCGTGTCGCAGCGGCGCGACGGCGCGGGTGGATCACGGCAAACAGGGGCAATCTCGTTGCCGTTGTGTTTGCTTCACAGAACCGACCTCCTAGAATGTCGTCCGCAAGGTTATCGGTACACGACAAACCGTCTGTACGCGACACAACCGTCTCACATGCCCGACTTCTTCAGGAGAACATGATGGCTTTCACTCTGCCAGCTCTGCCGTATCCCGCGAATGCGTTGGAACCCTATATCGATGCCAAAACCATGGAAATCCACCACGGCAAGCATCATCAAGCCTATATCAACAACGCTAACGCCAAACTGGAAGGCCATCCTGCTTTGGCTTCCAAAACGGCAGAAGAAATCATCAGCAATCTGGCCGCTGTGCCCGAAGATATTCGCACGGTGATCCGCAACAACGCGGGCGGACATGCGAATCACTCGTTGTTCTGGACGATTCTCGCCCCTCACACGGGTGCCGAGCCGACCGGCGATCTGGCCGCCGCCATTACCAGCAATTTCGGTTCGCTGGCCACGCTGAAGGAAAAACTGACGGCCGCCGCGACCACGCGGTTCGGCAGCGGCTGGGCCTGGCTGTCGTACGACAAAGGTAAACTGATCGTCGAGAGCACGCCGAACCAGGACAGCCCACTGATGGAAGGTCGCACTCCCATCCTGGGTCTGGACGTGTGGGAACATGCTTACTACCTGCACTATCAAAACCGCCGTCCTGATTACATCGCCGCGTTCTGGAACGTGGTGAATTGGCCGGAAGTCGCGCGACGCTTTGCGGAAGCGAAGAAGTAAGATTGCGCGAAGCCGAATTGTGCGAGTGCACTCGACTCGTCTTCATCCCCCTCGTCCCGATTCACGCGGTGAAATCGGGGCAGGGGGATTTTTTACGTCCTGCGGCCAATCCGCTACGGATACGCGGAATGACGACGGACGGTGCCGATTAACGGCCGTTCTGGTTGATTGCGGGTCTGCTCGACCTACCGCAGCTGCTCGATCACGCGGGGAATCAATTTGGCGAGTTTTTCGCCACCTGTCGCGGCGTTCGCCAGAATCTTCGGAATGTCGACCGGTTCCAGGTGATCGGGAAGACAGAGATCGGTGACGACCGAAAAGCCAAGTACTTTCATCCCGCTGTGGACCGCGACCAGCACTTCCGGCACGGTCGACATCCCCACGACGTCGGCTCCCATCATTTTCAGCATCCGATATTCGGCTCGGGTTTCCAGATTGGGCCCCGACACGGCCACGAAGACACCTTTGTGGAGATGAATGCCGAGCTCCAATGCGGTGGCGCGCGTCATGTCGATCAGCGACTTGGTGTACGGAGCACACAGGTCTGGCCAGCGCGGTCCCAACCGGTCATCGTTCACGCCTCGCAACGGATTGTCGGGCAATAAATTGATGTGGTCTTCAATCACGACCAGATCGGCCAGATCCAATTGGGGATTAATTCCCCCCGCGGCATTCGTCACCAGCAGTGTTTCGGCTCCCAAGGCCTTCATCACGCGGACCGGAAAGGTGACCTGCTGCAGGGAGTAGCCTTCGTAATAGTGAAATCGACCTTCCATCGCGACGATCGGCGTGCCCCGCAACGTACCACAGACCAGTCGGCCGGCATGAGACTGTACGGTCGACACCGGAAAATGCGGAATGTCTCCGTAGGGAATCGTCATCTGCTGATCGATCTGTTCGGCCAGCCCGCCCAGGCCCGTTCCGAGAATCAGGCCAACCTTGGGCGTTCCCTGCCAGAACCGACGGATGTAACTGGTCGCGGCCTCGATCTGGCCCCATAACTCTTGCATGACACTGGCTCCCTAGGATCGTCGTCTTCGCACTCAACGAGACGATATGAAAACAAACACCGGTCAGCAATTGATGCTGACCGGTGTCAGACGGGTCTTAGCGGCAGGCAATTCCGCCGCAACAAATCACAGAGCGGCATGACGGTGGGTTGCTGGTTTGCTGCCGTGGCGGCAGCCCCAACCGTTCACACGGCGAACTGGACCTGATTAGTAATCATCGTCTTCGTCATCATCGTCGTCATCATCGTCGTCGAGTTCCTCGTCGTCGTCGAATTCGTCCTCGTCGTCGTCGAATTCATCGTCGTCGAACTCGTCGAATTCATCTTCGAGATCTTCTTCGTCGTCGAGTTCTTCGAGCTCGTCGTCGTCTTCAAATTCATCATCGTCGCCGAAACCATCGTCGTCGTCGGCGGGGGCCGCGTCGTCATCGTCCGCCATTCGCGGCGAGACGGCAATCCCCGCTGACAAGCAGGAAAAAAGGCCCAACGCCGTGTTTGGCAGCCGGGCGTCCAGCGTATGTTCTTCTTCGAGCAAGACTCTGGTCATCGGAGCAAACCTCAGTACTCGGAAATAGGGGACTTCGTGAACCCAAACTCTATTGTCGGACAACCAACATGATCGATGCGTAACAGATCGGTGACACAGAAACCACTCACCACGTAACGCATTGCTAAACTTCTGATTTCTTGGTCGACCCAATGCGAGAAAACCATTAATCGAGTTCTCAGGCAATGTCAAGCTGGGCTGTCGACCTAAACCAATTTCTGCGGGGATGATCGGTCGTGGTTGGCGGAAGATCATCTAAATGTGCGGGTGTGCCGCGGAATTTCCGCAAATCGACAACTCAAACCCGGAAAATTGATACCGTCACGTTCTTTGAACCGATCCCGGAATCAGCGACGAGCGCAACGCGATCGCCAGGATGAGGGAAATCGCGGAATTCAGGTATTCGCCGATCGGAATCAGCGGGTGGCCGAGGCCATCCGCGTGGTCAGTGTGGCAGAGTCGACTGGCGGCATGACGATCGGTTCGCGGACGGCTGGCCGCCGCGACAAATAGATCATGAACGCGATATTGATCAGGAATAAGGCGATGCTGATCCACTGCGAAATCGTCAATGTCGTCCCAAACTTGCCGACCTCGTCCGCTCGCAGTAGTTCAATGCAAAACCGGGTCACCGGATAGATCACCAAGGCCACGGCTAAAACTTCGCCGTTGCGACGCCGATGCCAGAAATACCAGGCGGTGATGAACGCAATCATAAATCCATCAATCGAACTGTAAATTTGCGTCGGGTGCAGCGGAGGTGTACACGCGTCAGTAGCCTGAATCAGATGCTTTTCCACCAAACCCACAAAGGGGACGCCATCCTTGGGAAATCGAACGCCCCAGGGCAGCGTGGTGATGCGGCCGTAACAGCAGCCATTCAAAAAGCAGCCAATCCGGCCAAATCCAATGCCGACAAAGACCGACGGCACGATGATATCGGCCAGACCGAGTGGTCGCAGTCGACGGACGTAACAGAACGTGAAATAACCCGCCGCGCCACCGAGTAACGCCCCGTACAGCACGATCCCCCCCTGCGAGAAATTCAACGCCGCAATCGGCCACTGTGCGGGTGGAACGCCTTCGAACACTTTGTCCCCGTACTGAATCAGGTAGAACAGGCGAGCGCCCAGGATGCCCGGAATAAACAGCCAGGTGGCCAGATCCCAGATCACATCGCTGGATAATCCTTCTCGTTCGGCCCGACGCGCTGCCAGGGCGACCGCCACACTAAACCCGATGAACAACATCAGCCCATAGCCAAAAATCGGCACGCCCGTCTGAAATGGCCCCGGCCAGTTGGCTCGCATGTATTCCCCCAGCTTGGGGGCGCCAAACGCAATGAACGCCGCCACGACCAGCCAGGTGGCGATCGACGACCCGTGATCCGCAAGCTTCCATTTCCCGCCGGCGGCACGGTAGTGCCAGACCATCGACCAGATTCCCACCGCGATCCACAGCAACAGGACGAGCCCAAACCCGAATCCCGGCACCTGACCAAACGGCCCGAGGTTCCAGGGTCGGTCCAACGGAATCTGAAACAAAATCTGACGCATCGATTTGTCTCGCTATTCAGAGGCACATTTTCAAGGCGTTGATCCCGGGTCAGCCAGCCGCCCGATCGGTCAGGCGTAGGACCAGATTGTCGATCAACCGCGTTTTTCCCACACGAATTGCGACCAGGGCCACCATTTCCGGTACCGCCGCGGTCAAACTGGCTAAAGTCCCTGCATCGACGATGACGGCATAATCAATCACCACACCGTCGATCGCCGAAATCACGTCGACTAGCGACTGCTGAAGTTTAGCAAGATCGCGTTCTCCTGCCTCGATCAATTTTCGCACGCCGTCAAGGGCTCGCCACAAGCACAATCCCTGGACCCGTTCCGCACTAGACAGGTAGGCATTACGACTGCTCATCGCCAGTCCGTCAGGGTCTCGCAGGGTCTGGCAGGTGACAATTTCCGTGGGGATATTCAATTCCCGGGTCATGATGCGAATCAGCAGCTGCTGCTGATAATCCTTCTGACCGAAATAGGCTTTGTCGGCTTGAACCAGCAGGAACAGTTTGGTGACAACCGTCGCCACGCCGCGGAAATGGCCCGGCCGAATCGCCCCTTCGAGGATTTCGGACAGTCCCTGAACTTCCACAAACGTCCGATATCCAGGCGGGTACATGTCGTCGACGGTGGGGTAAAAAACGATGTCGGCACCGGCGTCGCCACAAATCTTCAGATCGAGCTCGCGCGGCCGGGGATAACGCTGAAAATCCTCGTTCGGCCCGAACTGGGTCGGGTTCACGAAAATACTGACCACCACCACGTCACATTCCGCTCGAGCCCGCTCGATCAGACTGACATGTCCGGCATGCAATGCGCCCATCGTCGGCACGAACCCGATCGTCTGGCCGCCGCGGTGCGCCCGGACGACGTTCGATCGCAGATCGGCCACCGATTCGGCAACCACCACCGGCGTTAGGGGCGGGTCTCGTCGCGTCATCGGAATGAGTAGCTTGGGTTCCGCGGATCGAAGTCCTTGTCGGTCAATTGGACGTTCGTCTTCAGCTGGCTATAGAAATACTCTTCGGCGATCGCTGGATCTTTGTCATGTTTGCCGGGGAAGTTGTATTGCTGCACGCCAATCGCCAATCCCGTCTCGTCGTCGATCCATAGCCGCGTGGTATGGAACTTGAACTCTTTAAACGGTTGCTTGTGAACCGCTTCGTACACGGTGCAGATCTGACCAGACAGTTTTGAATCGGGGTATTTCTGGGTCGTGATTCCCGCGAATTTGCCCTCGTTTTCCCACTGAGTGATCACGGTGTTCAGCATCTTCCGCAGGCCGATCCTGGACACCGGATATTTATTCTCGGCCAGGGCATCGGGACCATTCGGAGAGATCGGAAACGTTCCCAGCACCGACTTGAGGCCGGCTTCGTGCACCAGCATGTTGTTGTTGTTCAGACCTTCCACATAGATCACTTCGCGGCCGGCATTCAGATCGACGAATTTCAGATAGACGCTGAAGGGCGATTCGCGCAGCCTCAGATTCATCGTCGTTTTGAGCAGTTTGTTGTTCGGCAGCACTTCACGCTTGGTGAACACACATTTGTAATCGACCACGGTCTCGAGAGCTTTGCGGGACTTGTACGCCACTTCCAGCAGCTTATACAGCGGATGGGCTTCGTCGATTGGTGGTTTGTCGGTGACTTCCGATTTGGTGGAAGTCGTCTTGATCACGTCATCCTGGGCTCGCAGGGACGACAAATCGCCCCACATCGTCAGACCCGTCGCGGCGATCGCCAGAAACGTTGTGCGAAAGACAAACGACTGCATTGGGGCACCTATCCTCGGCATGCGAACGATCCTTCCCATCCATCGTGACTCGCCCCGTTCGCACATCGGTACGTCGAGGAAAGCCGGTAGAACCGGATCCAGACATTAGCTGATGATTCAAGAACGATCAAACCCAATTCGGATCACTTCATCAAATGATCGACGATGGCCTGATCGAGTTCGGGAATTCGTCGCCGCAGCTGATCACTCAGTGGCGTCGGCGCGGATCCCGATTGGATCTCGTCGAAATAGACATCCAGCGCTTTGCGAGCTTCAGTTGGTCCATGCAGTAAAAAATGGACGATGCCCCACGCATCGCGATAATCCTTGCCGTCCATATCCATCAGTTTTCGTTTGGCTTCCAGATGTTCAAGACCTGGCTTCCAATGTTGAAATCGAATCGCGGTCTGCAACTCTTTGCGATGGGCATGCCCTTTAACTCGCAGCGCCGCAGGAACTTCGAAGTACTCGGCCAGGCCTTCGTCGATCCAAATCGGGACGTAAGGCAAGGCGGTGTGCAGCAACGCATGTGTCGTCTCGTGCCGGACATCCGTCTCGAGATCACGATGGCGGTATGCATAAACGCGGTCGGCATCGGTTCCCGGAACGTACAGCGCCTGACGATTCACACCTTCCGGCACCCGGATTCGCAAGTACTTGTCGTAGCTGCGTTTACTATTAAACAGATGAATCTGAATCGCCTGCGGCTGACATTTCAGATGCAACGATCGCTCGATCGACTCTTGCAGATCGCCCAGGTCCCGCACCAGATCTTGCACATCGTGCAACGGAAATTCGGATCGAAGCAGATACGGTCCCAGCTCGCGTTCATCAGCCCATTGTGACGCCGCCGCGCCGCCATTTCCCGACCAACTGGACTTCAACGCCGTCCATGGTCCTGCCATGACAGATGCCGCGGCGACAATCAGCAAACAGGTAACGAGCGAGACATAACGCATGGGGCGGAGTATAGAATGGGTCTGGTTTCGGTCAAGACGACTGTTTTATCGGCGGACTCGCTCCACAAACCTTCCCTCCGAAAGGCCTTCATGTTTTCGTCGCCTGACAATTCGGACGCTGACGACAACGAGCGATTGGTCCCCATGGGCCGAGTTTTATTCGGTGCCGGAATCGTGCTGGTGATTTCGCGAGCCCTGACACTGACGACGCGGATGCCTGGCCTGCCATCGTTCTGGTACGCCAATCAATCGATGTGGGTGGCCCTCGGTTTTGGTATGACCGCTTTGGGTTGGTGGATTCTGTGGGGACGGCCAAAATTGCCCGCCCCGTCCTGGCGACCGACCATTCCGGGCCGACGATTTCGCACTGCCACGCTGTATGTCGGCGAGGGCTGCCCGCTGTGCGACGACGCGGCCGAACTGCTGGGTGCTCATCAGCAATGGCTGCCGGCCATTCAAGAGATCGATATTCAATCGGACCCCACGCTGGTCGAAAAGTTCAAAACCTGTGTCCCCGTAGTGGTCCTCGACGGAAAAATTCGGTTCCGCGGACGAATTCAAACACCACTCCTTCGCCGACTGATCGAAGGGACACCGCCCGCCAATTCGTCAAGTTCTTCGATTTCGCCATGACATGGACGACATGCGGTTCGTTGCACCGACCTCCGCCAGAAGAGTGATCTTCGACGGCCATAGCAGCACAGCCTGTCAGGCGATGGATTCGAACGGCGGCTCTAGCCTGCATGTCTCACAAGTCCTCTCGATCAGCGCGTCGGTTTCGCGATCTCCAATTTGCGCACATGCTCGCTCACGGCTGGCGTTCTCGGCGAGCGTGTTGAGCGTAAAATCAGGAACGGACTGGGGTCTCGGTCTTG
>CAIQIR010000127.1 GCA_903871875.1 uncultured Schlesneria sp. | reverse complement strand
GTTTTGAACACCCAGGCACGGTCGATCTGCCGTACTCCGTGAAGCCTGCGGCTTTTCGCTGGCGCTCAAAACCGCAGGCTTCACGGCCTCCACTACACTGCGTTTACTTCGTTTGGGCAACATACAAGTCACAGAGGACACGGAGAGAAAACTGAGAAAGAGATTGCGGGCAGATAAGACGGCCACACCAGAGGCTGAAACGAAATTCATTTCGATACGTGACCTCAGTGGCTCAGGCAGAATGATTGCTTCAAAGACTCCGCCACGAAACGGCGAATCTCACCAACGGCCAAAGCATTCTGGACCTACCTCCTCTTACCTCCGTGTCCTCCGTCACTCTGTGTTTCCAACTCCGAATTCCCGTCTTCCTGGCCTCAAGTGAGCTACGCGGGGTTAGGCGCTGCCGTTGCTGGTATTGCGAGGTGTGAATGGTGACCGGCCGCGCCGAGTCTTCTATGGCCGGTCCTCGTGCAAGGGCGAATCCGATGAAGACGACAAAAAGATAGGCGCCGGCTGTCAGACCGACTTGGATCCAGTAGTGAATCGGATTCTGGTTCCGTGAAACGGTGCCGTCGATAAACCAACCACCTATTCCATCCATTTCAGAGCTTTGCGACGATGCAATCCCTGGGACCAGTTCCACGAAAAGTGCGGAAGCCAGCGCCACACCGAACAACAAGATCCCGGCGGATTCTCACAGACGAAGCCTGTGCAGAAAACAGTCCGCGGCGCTGAAGACAACGGGCGTTACTAAGATCACAAACCAGCGCAGCGACCTCCATCGTCGAAAATAAGTGATTCCTCGGGGAAACAAGCCAACGCGACTGCATTCGTCATCCGCTGGAACATCCTCAGAATGGCCGTGCATAGCCGCTCCATTGATTCACGTCTAAATGACAGATGCCCCAGAACACGATGACTTTACGCGGCCAAACAAGCGGGTCGCCGCGGTTGGGCATCAAATGATTTTGAATCGAGCCAAACTCGTTGGCAATCATCCTTCGGCTGTCGCCTTCGCGGTAGCCGCCAAGCCGCCAACCGCGAAGGAGTCGTACCTGAGTTACCATAAGTGATCTCAGACTGTTGCCAACGGCCATCATCCTGGCTCACTCGTCGCTCTTTTCGAGTCTGGTGCCGCGACGGATGGCCTGCTTGCCGAACTTTTCTGTGATCTGATCTGCGACGCGATCGAGTTCCTGTTGACGCTCGCGGTCAGGTTGATCGAAGAGGGTCTGCTGAGATTTTCCAGAGCCATCCAGTTTGCTCACGCCAAACCCCAACAGGCGGATTGACTGCTGATGCGCGGGAAGGCGTTTCGTCAGCAGTTCCAGACCGGCTTCCAACAGCTCCCCGGTGATGCTGGTCGGCTTCGTTAATGTCATCGAGCGTGTGATCGTGTGAAAGTTCGCGAACCGCACTTTCAACTCGACCGCTCGGCCCTTGAGGTCGTGCCGACGCAAGCGGCGGGCGACCTGATCGACCAGCTCCACCAACCAGGCGCGCAGGACTTCTCTGTCGGTAAGATCTTCGGCGAACGTCGTTTCGTTGGAGATCGACTTCGCCTCGCGATCAGGTACGACTGGCCGATCATCGATCCCGTGGGCCAGCTGCCAGTAGTGCTGACCGGATGTTCCGAACAGTTCATTGAGCGTGGCGAGCGGCATTTGCCGCAGCTGCCCGATGGTGCGAACCTGCAGTTGCTCAAAGACCTGGCCGGTGACCTTTCCGACGCCCCACAGTCGGCCGACCGGCAGCGGATCGAGAAACGCTTGTATTTCATGCTGTTCAACGACGACGAAGCCGTCCGGTTTCTGCAGGGCACTGGCGATCTTGGCGACGAACTTGTTGGTGGCCACGCCGACCGAGGCGGTCAGCTTCAGCTCCGCGCGGATTCGCTGTTTGATCTGCCGGCCGATTTCGGCGGAACTTCCAAAGAGAGATTCGCTGCCGGTGACATCAAGAAAGGCTTCGTCGAGCGACAGCGGTTCGACCAGTGGAGTGAACTGCTCGAAGATGTCGCGAATCTGCCGGGACACCCGGGCGTAGTAATCAATCCGGGGCTTAATGACAATCGCGTGGGGGCAGAGTCGCCCGGCACGGGCAGCCGCCATCGCACTATGAACGCCGAACTTCCGGGCCTCGTAGTTCGCCGCGGCCACGACGCCACGACCTTCCACCGAACCACCGACGATGACCGGCTTACCAACCAGCGACGGGTTGTCCCGTTCCTCGACCGAGGCATAGAAGGCGTCCATGTCGATGTGAAGGATCATGCGGAATCGATTGATCGAGAAAGGTTCTCATGAAAGACATCAAATGATTTTGAACCGAACCGAACTCGTTTGCAAACATCCTTCGGCTGTCGCCGCCCCGATAGGCTGAAGCAGCCAATCGCCGCCACCCGCGCGAAGCCACCGACCGCGGCCACCCGCGAGAAAGGAAGTGGGTGTCTTCATGCTTCCCTTCAACGTGCGAGGCTATTTCACGCTGTCCGCGTTTGGTGTTGGATCGGCATTCGCTATCGCGCGGAGCAGGTTTTTCGCGTGATCCAGGTCGCCATAGGACACACGAATCCACGTGGGATCGTAATACACCCACCCAGATCCATCACCGCCCCGAGACCATTGGAAATGGATGGAGCCCGCTTCAACATTCAACCGGCCGTGGTCGTATTTGCCATTCTTCGTTCGTTCATAGACCTCGTCCTTGCCCTCTTGGAACACTTTCCCGTCGTGTGATCTGAACGTGAATTCGTATCCGATTCCGTCGAGTACCTCGTCGGCTTCTGGCTTTCGCGTAAACGTCTTGCCGAATTTGAACGTTGCAACACCGTGTGGATCGCGCGCGACGATGACGCAGTTCCCATAGATAATTCGACCACCGACGTCTTGGCGGTACCGTCGAGTCTTTGTGTCAGGACCATCATAGACCTCTTGACGATGCTCCTCGTTTGCCTCTTCATCGACATAAAGGAACCGGGTCAAGTCGACCGCTTTGGTCGGAATATTCGGATCCTTCCTGTCCGCAAAAAATTCCGGGGCGACAGTAAAGACAGCCAATTCAGTGGCATCGTACTGAATCGTGCATGTCCTCGAATCCGAAGAATTCCACGAGACTTGGATCGGCTCACAGGAAATCGTGCTTGAACCATGCTGAACTTTACCATCCGCAAGTTTTGCGAAAACTCGACCTTTTCCAGTCGTTTCCTGAGCATTTGGCTGGCGTTCCAAGTATCGCCATTCGTAGGAAGTACCAACGACGCCATTTCCTGTCTTGTTTCCTTTCGCAAATGGATCGAGGAACCGCACACCTGCAGCCCCTTTCTTCGAGACGATGACAATCATCGTCCCGTCGTATTCAATTGGCATTCGGACATTCGCGTTCTCGTTTGCGGGTTCGTTCTCCGCAGCTTCGCCCCCAGCAAAAGGGAGCAGAGAAATCAAACAGGCAAATCCTATCGTTGTTCGGGCGAGGCGAATCATCATAACTCTCTTTTCAATACTTTCGATCTCAGTCGATCCATGTACCGCTTCGTCAGTATTCAATTCGATTCACAACGGTAAAAGACCTGGAGGAAACGGGTCGCCGCAGTTGGCTGCTTTCGAGCCTGCCGGGGTGGCTCTGGCCACAAGAGGTTTAATCGAAGTCGCCCCATTCGATTGGCACTCCAGCGGTTCGGCCTTCCTCGTGCCAGCCAGCGGAACCCCATTTCCAGTCCGTTGCTCGATCATCAAATGATTTTGAATCGAGCCGCACTCGTTGGCAAACCTCCTTCGGCTGTCGCCGCCCCGATAGGCTGAAGCAGCCAATCGCGGCCACCCGCGGTATCAAGAAAGATTTGAAACACAGCCGCTCTGTGTTTCAAACTCTGTGTTTCCAACTCCGAATTCCCGTCTTCCCGAACTCAGGCGAACCAGCCGAAATCGCGAGCCAGTTTCACCAGCAGCGCGATCGTAAACCCGCCGTAGGCCAACGAACAGGCGACCAATCCGGCTCGTCGCCAGAGCGAGGGACGTAGTTCCGGCGGCAGAAATCGCGTGTTCACGCGCAGGATCTGCAGGGACGCGATCGCCATGATCGGGCAGGCCACGATGCCCAGCACTTCGAAGAGCTGTAACACGGTTCCAAACCGCACCGAAAACACGGCCCAACTTGTCAGAACCAGCAGCAGCACGGCATACAGGCGACTCATGGGCCATTTTCGGATCTTGGGAAAGGCGACCCAACTGATGTCCGAGACCAAACGCACCAGCACGTCGGTGTTGCCCAAATGGGTCGAGAACAAAATCCAGAAGCCGTTCAGCAGGGCCAAATACCAAAAGCCCGACCACAGTTTTTCGGCCATGAATTGGGCCTGATAGGTCCCGGCGCCCATGCCTTTCAGTTGCACGTCGGGCGGAATCAGCGTGGCGGCCAGATTGACGTTCAGGAACATCCCCAGGATGCAACCAAAGGCCCACAGAGTCACTTGATCGAGTAGCGAGTAACGCCACCAGGTGCGCCAGCGACGCAGATTTTCGGGATTGATCGGGAAGGTCGTGCCGATCGGCTTGACGACCGAATGATCGCCGGTCAAGGCATTGCCGATGGCCCCCGACAGTGATCCCATCCCAAATCCTTTGTCGCGGAACCAATTCGAGATGGCCAGATTCCCGAGTCCGCCGGAACCAGCTGTCGCCGCAAATGTCGCCAGCAAGACGATGTCAAGATGGCCGTTTGTCGGCTGCAACCCGGCGAACCCCTCGATCGTGGTGCGCCAGTCCGCCCAGGGCACAAAGATGATGTTCACCGTGATCAGAAAACCAAAGATGAAAATGATCATGGCCCACGAGAGTCGTTCCAGCACTCGTTCGATCGATTTGCCCGAGAGCAACAAGACCACGGCAAAGACGATGACTCCGGTGGCAATCCAGTGCTGAATCGCTTCTTCGTACGGAGAATTCGGCGTCCGTCCGACGATCGCCGCAAACAAGACGGCGCCACAAGCCGCGGCCAGCGCCGGTGTCGCCAGCTGCGCCACACCGATCAGAATATAAAACCAGGCCCAGAATCGCGGTCCTGGATTCAACCGCATGAAGCCCGTCAAAATGGGCTCGCCCGTATACAACGTGTAGCGGACGGCTTCGAGATTGAAGATTGTCTGCAACGTGACCGCGACGGTGGCGATCCACAGAATGCCACGTCCAAATTTGACCGTGGCCAGCGGCCCGGCGATCCATTCGCCACCGCCAATCGCCGCCGCCAGCAGGATGGCTCCGGGGCCAATCGTTTTGAACAGATTCACCAGACCGAAGGGCAACGGTTCGGGCAAATCCGCCCGATCCCACGCAGGAAGGCAACCATGATCTTGTTCATCGACAGGGATGCTGGAGGAATTGTCGGCGTTCACTAGTCTGCTTGCTCCAGGAGTGGTCTCTTCTCGGCAGGGAAACGAATAGCCCTGAATGTACCGATGCGAAGACGACCATCACAGGGACTGGAGCCTGTTCACGCCGCAATTCTTTTCAATTCTCGATACCATGTCGCGGGGTCAGGCCAGCTGATTCACCGTGGTCCCGGTCGTCCCATCGGTCGACAAGGCATCGAGCAGCGAACTGGTCGTGTCGCTCGAACTGGACGTCGAACTGGTGGAATCGGTCGAGCTGGTATCGGTGGTGCTCGTTGCGGCGCTGACTCCACCTCCGCCCCCGTGATGGTGATGTCCATGATGGCCTTGGGGGGCGAGCGTGGTCGCACTCTGAATATCCGAATTCAGCTTGGCAAAGGCACTCTGCGCCGTCGCGGTATCACCTGATGAAATGGCCGATTGAATCGATTGCAGATCACTCTGGATCGAATTGGCCGGAGAAGAATTGCTGGTCGAGGTTGTGCTGGTCAAACCTGACGTGCTGGTAGAGCTCGAGGACAACAAGGGACTGTTTTGGAGGTCCTTCTGTACGGCTGTCAATGCCGTCTGTGCGGTCGTGAGATTTCCTGATTGCAACGACGACTGCAGCGTTTGCAGATCCTGCTTCAGAGGATTTTTGCTGTTGCTGCTGCTCGTCGCATAGAGACTGATGCTGGAGGTCAGACTGGAAATCGAGGACATGGCCGTGAACTCCTGAAACGGGCGATTCGCGGCTCAGTTTGTGGCCGCCTGGCGGCGCAGAGCTTCGTTCCGCTGAATCACACGCTCAGTGGTTTTGGCCGATCGCGCCGACGGCCTCTGGTCAAGTTATCGGTCGAGATCGACAAACGGCTGTCCCGGTAGTGTCACTGCTTACAAAAAATTCACTTTGATCGCGCTGATCGTGAGATCTAGTGCGGGTCGCACCTCCGCGTCGCGTTGAAGCAGGGGTTAAACGTCACGAATTAAGGCCCGCGGGACGCCACAATGATCGTGGAAGCGCTCTCTCCCAACCTGAAATGTCACGTTCCGAAGCGACCTCAGCGGACTGGCTGGCGTCGGCGGGATGCGGTAAACCTTTCGAAAATCGATTTTCAACGTTCCTGGTGTTGATACCTCAATGCATCGTCGCCTGTTAATTCTCAATGTGGTTGGCCTGACGCATGAAATGCTCGGTGCGAATACGCCTCACCTGAAGCGACTGGCCGATGACGGATTCGCTCGCCCGCTGGGAACGGTCCTGCCGGCCGTGACCTGTTCGGCCCAGTCGACGATCCTGACCGGGATGCTGCCCAGCGAGCACGGGATCGTGGGCAACGGCTGGTACTTTCGAGATCTGGCCGAAGTCATGTTTTGGCGACAATCGAATCGGCTGGTGCGAGGCGACCGTATCTACGACGAAGGGCTATGGCGTGACGCCAGTTACACCACGGCCAAGATGTTCTGGTGGTACAACATGTACGCCAAAGTCGACTGGTCGATGACGCCGCGACCGTCGTATCCCGCCGATGGTCGTAAAATCTTCGACTCGTACAGTCAGCCCGCAGGCCTGCGGGACGAACTGCAAGCCAAACTGGGCGTCTTTCCGTTGACTCGCTTTTGGGGGCCGGGGGCCAACATCACCAGTTCGCGCTGGATCGCCGAAGCTTCGGTCGAAGTGATGAAACAGCACAAACCCAGCCTGACGCTGGTCTACCTGCCGCATCTGGATTATGGATTGCAGCGACTGGGCCCGAACGATCCCCAGATTGCCAACGACATTCGCCTGGTCGACGCCGAAGCCGGCAAATGTATTGAGGCCGCTCGTGAAATCGGTGCCGAAATCATTGTGGTTTCGGAATATGCCATCACACCGGTCTCCCGACCGGTCCATATCAATCGGGTGTTGCGGCGGCATGGGTATTTGACGACGCGACGTGAACCGCTGGGTTGGGAGACGCTCGATTGCGGCGCGTCGCGCGCCTTCGCGGTCGCCGATCACCAGGTGGCACACGTGTATGTCCAGCGCTCCGAGGATATCAAAGCGATCACCTTGCTGCTGAATACGACCGACGGGGTCGACATGGTGCTCAATCGCAGTGAACAGCGCCAATTTGGGATCGATCATGAGCGCGCGGGCGAGCTGGTGGTGATTTCGGCCGCCGATTCCTGGTTCACCTATTATTTCTGGGACGATGATCGCCTGGCACCGGACTATGCCCGGACGATCGACATCCATCGCAAACCGGGTTACGACCCCGTAGAGCTGTTCATCGATCCCCAGTTGTCGTTTCCGAAACTGCATATTGCCCGGCGACTGGCCCAGAAATTTCTTGGATTCCGCTATTACATGGATGTGATTGGCCTGGATGCCCGTCTGGTCAAAGGCAGTCACGGTCGCTTGCCCACACCGGGCCAGGAATTGCGGGAAGCCCCGGTCTTTATCAGTTCTCGCCGCGACATCGAGGCGGACGAAATCCCGCTGACGTCCGTCAAGGAGTTGGCGTTACGGCTGCAGTTCGAAACGGGTGGTTGACTATTCCGCCTGACGAAAGTCGGACTGATGTAGCGGTTTTTCAAGCCTGACCTGTCGCACGCAAGAAAGCGCCTTCGCGCTGACACTTAGAAGTTGTGACGTCGGCCGGCAAAGAATGCCGATCGTTCTTCGGATCACAACACAGATGGACCAAGTCTGAGCAACGTTTCAGCCACCAGGTTGAAATCACGGACCGAACTTCCAGGGACGGAATTGCCATCGGAAATGGCCTTCAGCGAAGTTACCACCGCCATCCCGGAGTTCCGCACGATGCGTTTCCCGCGCTTGTTCCGACGATTTAATGCCCAACAAACAGCGAACGGAATGTCGTTTTCCATTGCCCTGTTTGCCCTGATGTTCCTGTATCTGGAAAGTTCACCGACTCCGGCCGGCGCGGATGTCGCTCGACGCGTGACGAGCAAACACGCGTTCGTGATCGTTCAGGCCAAGCCCGAGGCCGCGGCCGCGACCAACGCTCAGCCGCAGCAGACGACCGAAGTCGTCCAAGCCGATTTGACCCCCGAGCAAAAACACGAAAGAGATTTGCTCCTAAAAATGCAGTTGATCGAAAAGGGGTTGGAATTTCTGACGAAGACACCAGATTACACGGCCCAGTTCGTGAAGCAGGAACTGGTTAACGGCGAGCTGCTCGACGAGCAGGAAATGGAAATGAAAGTTCGGCATGCGCCCTTCAGCATCTATCTGAAATGGACCACCGGCGAAGTGGGCCGCGAAGTGCTGTATGTCGATGGGGCCAATGACGGCCGCATGACGGCTCACGGCGGCGGCTGGAAAGCCCGCTTGCCCGCAGTGGCCTTGGATCCGGGCAGCGGCCTGGCGATGGCCGAATCGCGATATCCGGTCACGAAGGCCGGACTGCACGAATTGGCCAAATTGATGCTGCGAGTCCACCAGGAAGATCTTCAGCTGAAACGATTTTCCAAGTGCGAAAAGCTGGCCGATCAGACCTTTGACGGACGTCCTTGCCACGCCTTTTTGATGGAGTACAAAGACCAAAAAACGTCCGATCAATATCGTAAGTCGATCTCGCTGATCGACAAAGAATGGTCGATTCCGATTTACACGCGTAACTTCGGTTGGCTGAACGGCGAAGTCCCCGCGGATCCCGAACAACACGACGCGGCGACGCTGATCGAATTTTACAGCTACGCGAATGTCAAATTCCGCCCGAACCTGATCGCTGCCGATTTCGATCACACCAACGAAGAATATCGGTTCAAGCGACAATAGTCGCGGCAGTTCACCGGAAGCTTTACCAATCGGTTCGGTCGTCAACACGACCGAACCGATTGGCATTTGTGGCGGGCCATTTGCCGTAGCGTTCCGACGGTTTCCCGTCGAATTCTTCTTGGCGGCGTGCTAACGATTTCTCGTGGCACTTTCTGTTTCGATGACCGGTTCCAAGCGCCCCGCGCGAACCTCGTCGTGGATTTGTGCGTCTCGTTGGGTGGCCTTCCCGCAGAAGGCCTTGGACAGATCGTCCCCCCACGACCTCTTACATTGCCATCGAAAGAACGCCATGAAGACAATTCGCGAGAACGGTCGCTCGCCCGGATTGGCGGCGTGCGTGGCCCCTGAAGATTTGAATTGCGACGAATACGTGGCGATCTTGAACGTGGTCCGCGAATTCCCCTCGTTCATGTGGTGCTGCGATTCGAGTTCCGTCCCACCGGACGAACCGGTGCGGATCCAATTTCGAGCTCCTGACACGGGAACGCCGCTGAAAATCAAGGCGATCTGTTTGCCCTTCGTGTTTGTGAAATCTCCCAGCGGAATCGCGCAGACACTGGACGTCCGTCAGACGCAATTCGTACGGCTGAACTCGGATTATGCGGCCGCCGTCTGGAAGGAACTGAAGTAGCGACGTCAAAGCGTCAGGGGTGATCCTCCAGGGTGACCCCTGACGCCGCTGCGCTTGATCGCTTCCCTTTCGCGGATCGCGGTTGAACTGGTATCGTGGGTTCGAAGTGCGACGTTCAATGCGGGAGTGGTGGCAATCGCCAAACACCACCTGCAAAGGCCGCAGTAGTCCGCGATCATCCGTTTCCGCGAAGAAGTTGCCATGACCGGTGCTGAGCAATATTTGAAGCCATCGGTCATTCGCAATGTGGCCAGACTGGACCTGCGAGCGCGGTTCATCGTCGAGGGATTTCTAACAGGTCTCCACGCCAGTCCGTTCCATGGCTTCAGCGTCGAATTCAGTGAGCATCGCCGCTATTCCCAGGGAGATGATCCCAAAGATATCGATTGGCTGGTCTTCGCCAAGACCGACCGCTTCTATGTCAAGAAGTATCAGGCCGAAACGAACATCTCGGGCTATTTGCTGATGGATCTGTCCGAAAGCATGGCCTACACCTATCGGCAGGAATTAAGCAAGTTCGACTATTGTATTTGTCTGGCCGCCGCACTGGGCTACCTGATGATCCACCAACAGGATCCCGTGGGCCTGATGACGTTCGACGAGAAACTGCGGGCTTGCCTGCCGGCTCGCAGCAAACGCAGCCAGCTCGGAAATATCCTGGCACTCCTCTCGAAAGCCCGCCCCGCGGGGCAGACGGATGTGGCAGGCAATCTGCGTCGCATCGCGGCAATGATTCGTCAACGCAGTCTGTTCATGGTCTTTTCCGATTTGCTGTGCGAACCGCAACCGGTCATTGATGCGTTGAGAATGTTGCGTCATCGCGGTCACGACGTCATCGTCTTTCACGTGCTGGACGAAGCCGAGGTCAACTTTCCCTTCGACCGTCTTTCCGATTTCGAAGATCCTGAATCGGGCGAACGACTGATTGTGGATGCCACCGGAATTCGCGGGGACTATATCGAAGCCGTGCGCGAGCTGCGCGACCGCTTCCGACGAGACTGCCTGGGCATGGGCGTCGACTATGCGCCGCTCGATACCAGCATGCCCTTTGATCGCGCGTTGGTCGAATACCTTTCCCAACGACAGGCGAGATTCTAGCGTCCGTCAACAACCGACAAAAAATCGTGATTTTTTCCCGTACGGGACGGTTTCTCGTTTTCACTTGTTTGGTTACTCTGACGGCCAACTTTCAAAATTGAAAGCCGGGTGGGTCAGACTAATTCAATGACTGGGGAAGAAACGACATGGGCAAATATCTCACAGAGTTCATCGGAACATTTTTTCTTGTGTTGACGATTGGCTGTACGGTCGGCGGCAAAGAACCGCTGGCACCGCTGGCCATTGGGTCGGCATTGATGGTGATGATCTTCGCCGGCGGACATGTTTCCGGCGGACATTACAACCCCGCCGTCACGCTGGCCGTGACCATGCGTGGGCGTTGCAGTTTGACGGACGCCGTGCCTTACGTCGTGTTTCAGGTTGTGGGTGCGATCGCCGCCGCACTGGCGGCGGGATTCCTGCTACCCGGTGACAAACTGGCCATGATCAAAGCGATGGATCTTTCGAAGTCGATACCGCAGGCCCTCGTTGCCGAAGCTCTTTACACCTTCGCTTTGGCGTATGTGGTACTGAATGTCGCGACGGCAAAAGCCAATGCCAACAATTCGTTCTATGGATTGGCGATTGGTTTTACGGTTCTGGCCGGGGCATTCTCGGTGGGAAGTATTTCGGGAGGTGCCTTCAATCCCGCCGTGGCCGTCGGTATTTCCATGCTGGGATTCACGTCGTGGAGCAATTTCTGGATTTATCTGGCCGGTGATTTCGCCGGGGCTGCCGCGGCCGCGACCGTCTTCAAGGTGATCAATCCCAACGACAAGTAACCCGTCAGCAACCTCTCTCGGTTGCATCAAGGGTCCAGTCGAATGAAGTACGCCAACAGGGAGCCATGCCGTGTCGTGGCTCCCTGTTGTTCATCCGGTTTGACGCTTTCCCATTGTTGGTCCAAATCAGCGCGACGACGGTAAATCAGGACGAATTGCGGCTGTCCTGACGTGCGATGAAATTCCACGGTTTTGATTCCGTGCTCGCGCAGAATGGGCGATTGGCGACGATAATCGTCGGCCTGAAACGGATGCATCGTGGGCAGCACGGCAACGTTCGCCCCTTCAGGTACCGTTTTGACCAACTGCTGCAGCAGTCCACGGGTGATTCCTTCACCCCAATAATCGATCTCCAGACCGGCTCGATCGGCGCCCCCCGGTAAATAGGTGACGACCTCGTTGTAATAGCCCAGATGGCAGGGTGACATCGTGATCAAGGGCGTCGCCGAGATCAGCAACAAGGCGGAACAGAAAACGGTGGCCCACCTCTGACACTGGGTCCGTCGACACAGCCATTCCCAGCACGCGGCGCCGCCTCGCCCCACGAAAATGGCCCACAGCGGAAAACTGGTCAGAAACAACCGCTCGCCATCGTACACCGCGACCCCCGGCAGCGCAAAAATGACGAGTGGAAAGAGCGCACAGGCCAGCACCAAGACGCCACCCGCAAAAGCGGCTTCCGTGGATGCCAATGGCTGCGAGAGGCTGGCCGTTGGTGACGTCGCGGTGGATGGCGCAAGTTCCGGCCTAGCGGCACGGCCTTCCCGGAGAAATCGAAGGTGATCGCCGCCCGTTCGTATCAGCCCCCACAGCCCCAGGGCGTGCAAGACCACGGGGACGGTCAAGCCAAACATGACGAACGGATAGTGCCAGGGAACTTGTTTGTCGGCAAACTTCTGTCCGAGGTACCAGACCTGAATCGTCGCGCGATTCGTGGTGCGGCCGAGATACTCCAACAGATGTGTTGACGAATCAAACCACAGATAGGGCCACCCGACGAAGAACACGGCAAAGGCCACGCAGCCCCAGATCACCAGTGGTACGACCGCCTTGACCCGCCAACGCCACAAGGCCCAGCAGACCACGGGAATCGGGATTAACACGGCCTGGATTTTCGT
This sequence comes from uncultured Schlesneria sp., assembly GCA_903871875.1. Classification (GTDB taxonomy): domain Bacteria; phylum Planctomycetota; class Planctomycetia; order Planctomycetales; family Planctomycetaceae; genus Schlesneria. Next base: position 94,108 of record CAIQIR010000127.1, on the reverse strand, counting down.
AAGTAACGCCAACCCCAGCAGCGCACCGGTTAATAAGGCCACTTTCCGCGACGGCGGGGCAGTACCGCTCCACCAGTTCGCGAGACCGAGTACCGCCGCTGTACAGGTCAGGTTGGTGACGGTTTCCAGCGACGCCAAATGGGCGTGGCCATACAGTCTGGGCATCAACACGAGTGAAATTGCGGTCAGCAGTCCCGCGGGGCGGCCAAACCAGCGGGCCGCAAATAACCCGGTCATCAAGACCGTTAGCGCGAAGGCCGTTGCCGAACCGGTGCGCGCACACGCGGTCACAAAGTGCCCTTCAGGATGAAAGGGCGGGGCGAGCCACCAGGCCAAATGATGATGAACGCCCAACCACCAGCGTCCCAACGGCGGGTGATCCGGGTTGTAATGATTTTCGACGCGATACGCCTCTTGAGAAGTGCCCGGAATCAGGTTCAGCCACCCCAACGCTCGTGCCTGTTCGACCAGATAAACGCCTTGTTGCACATTGAAAACCTCGTCGACCGTCAATCCGGGGCCTTCCGGCAGGCGCGGATAACTTCCCGCCGGATCAAGGCAAACGACGATGCTGATCCAACACAGAAAGGCCACAATGGCGATTGGCCAGCACGGGCGTGGCGATGGCCAGAACAGTCTGGCAGGAGCAGATTTGATGGTCGAAGTTTTCAAAACGTGTCTCGGCAGTCGATGTCAAAACTGGTCATGACCCCCATCGAAGGGAATCCGGCTGGTAGGCAAATAATCGGCGACGTTCCATTTTCAGGATGGAAAACTTGCGATATTCGCTATGATAATCAAAGCTCGCTAGGGAAGGGTTGTCCCCCTCACATTGCCCGTTCTGCGTAAAAAGGAATTCAGCGACATGTCGGACCAAAACATTCCCGCAGCAAATACCGAACAACCGGCCGCCTGCTCAAAGGGCTGTCAACACCGTGGTGGTGGCATCTTGCGGGCGGCGATGTATACGCCCGTGGTGCTGATCCTGGGTGCCTTGGGAGCTTTGGCCACCTTCCCGGAACTGGCCGAATACGCAACGCCGCTGATTGGGGAAGCCGACTGTAATACGTGTCCCATCTCGGCGGCGTTGGCTCGTGCCCGTCAAAGCTGCAGTGTGTCACAAGGTTGCGGTTCTTCAAAAGGTTGCAGTTCGTCGCAAAGTTCCTCCCAAGAGGATGCAATGGGATGCTGTCCGACATCCTCAGAGACATCCCTATTCGTCGCGACATCCAAGTTGAAGGCCGGCCGCCATCATCGAAAACGCAATGGTTGTACCGCTTCGACAGCGGTCGTCGAAGAGCCCACCGCAGAAGCGACCGAAGCAGTCGAACCCGCCGCGTCGGCAGACGAAGCTCCCGCCGATGCGATCTCGGCCGCAAATGTGGTCGACATCGAAACTCCGTCAAACTGAACATCGCGGGCAGATTCAAAGAGCAAAATAACGGCTGGACGTCACCACGAAACCTGGTGTTGTCCAGCCGTTGTCATTGGCGGTGCGTCGCGGGTGATGGCCCTTGATCGGCACCCCCTTTAAAAATGTCCGATGACAAAACCTCCCGCCCTTAACTGCCATTGCCAAACGAACTATGCTGTGATCGGGCGAATTCGATGAACATTTTTTGACGACGGATTGCGTGATGCGGCTTGGCATTTTCGGTGGGACGTTCGATCCGATTCACCTGGGGCACCTGGTGCTGGCGGAACAATGTCTCGAACAGTGCCCGTTGGACGAAGTCTGGTTCGTACCTGCTGCGCAACCACCGCATAAATTAGCGGCAACGATTTCTCCGGCCAAAGCCCGCTGCGAGATGATCGAGTTCGCCATCGCAGGGAATTCGGCGTTTCGACTGAATACCATCGAGTTGAATCGGACCGGCCCGTCGTTCACCGTCACGACGCTCGAGCAGCTGAAAGCCGATGATCCTTCGCGAGAATTGTTCCTGCTGATTGGCGCGGATTCACTGCGCGATCTGTCTCATTGGCGCGAACCGGCGCGGATTCTGGAATTGGCCACCATCGCCGCAGTCAACCGGGGTGACCGTCCTCTGCCTGATTTATCGGGACTGCGAGCGAGTTGCGGCGAACGGGTCGACAATCGAATTGTTACCGTGACCATGCCTGGCATCGATCTGTCAGCGACCGACATTCGTCGTCGTGTCGCCGACGGGCACCGCATTCGTTATCTCGTCCCACGGGCCGTCGAAGCGTATATCCACGAGCAGGGTTTGTATCGTGATCGCGGGAACATTCATGGCGAAGCGGACAATCTCTGAAATCGAAATTGCGTTTTCTTGATGCGGGACAGACAATTTCGGGGCGGGGTCGCGCCGGCCGACAGCCGGTGCAGGATGAATAACGGAACAGGAGCAGCAGCATGAGTTACAGTGATCCACGGTACGATAACCGCCGCGGCAATGGGATGGGAATCAGCATCGCAGTGCGCATGATCCCCATTTTGATTGGGCTTGCCACAATCGGTTTCACAATGGTCCGTGGATGCCAGCAAGGACCATTTGGTCGCGTTCAGATCGTCGCCATCCAACCCGAACAGGAAGCGAAGCTGGGCTTGCAGGCGTTCCAAGAAGCGCTCAGCAATGCTCACGTGATCAAGCATGGTCCGGTTGTCGATGCCGTTCGTGCGGTCACCAAACGGTTGATCAAAGCGGCAACCGAAAATCCCGAGTTCCAACAACTGATTGGAACGCCGATTCCCCACTTCACCTGGGAACTGGAAGTAGTTGACGATCAACAGGTGAACGCGTTCTGTCTGCCGGGAGGCAAGATCGTCGTCTACACCGCCATCTTACCGGTGGCGGAGACTGATGCAGGATTGGCGACCGTTATCGGTCACGAGATTTCGCACGCGCTCGCTCATCATGGTGCCGAACGCATGGCCCAGCAACAGATGGTGCAGGTCGGACTGACTTCGGCCGGTGCCTCGATGGGCGATATGGATCCCGGCCGCAGACAACAGTTGCTGTCGGTGCTGAATGCGGGCGCCAAATTCGGCATTCTGAGCTACAGCCGCAAACACGAATCCGAAGCCGACCACATGGGACTGCTCTTAATGGCGGCCGCGGGCTACGACCCCAACGAAACGATTCGCTTCTGGAAACGGATGTCGGAAGCCACCAGTGGTGGGCAAGCTCCGCCCGAATTCATGTCAACCCATCCGAATCACGAGACGCGTATCGCCGATCTCACTCGTTGGATTCCTGACGCAATGCCACTCTATGAAAACAGCCCCACGAAATCGGAGACGCACGTTCTGCCGGAACTTCGCTGAATGGCAGCGGGAAGCGGATTAATCCAAACGGTTCAGCGACAAGACGATTCCGAGTCCGGCCATCATCCGCTGCGGAATGACGGTGTCGTTGTTTGATTGTTCGTCGCACATCTGAGGAACGCAGCAAGAGATCGTTTGCTTTTTTGACTCAAGACGTTTAGTCTTCATTAAGACGTTTTGGCAAATCTCAGACGATCTTTGCGGCAGGAATAGGATGAATTCGACGGCCTCCCGCTGTTCTGGACTTTTGTGGAAGCCTCCACTCCGGTGGCTGCCATTGCTCGTGGGCGTATCTGCCCTCGTTATGACCTCGTCAGCGCGGGGCCAGGAACAAATCGACAAGAGAAGTAGCACACCCCGCACGAATTCACGAGACATCCTCACCGAACAGGAATGGCAAGAGGTTGAATCGGCGATCGACAAAGGGTTGGTTTTTCTCAGTCGCCAGCAGCGACCCGATGGAGGATTCCATCCTGACTCGAACAACGAACCGGGTATTTCCGGCCTGTGTTTGATGGCCTTTCTCTCACGCGGGCATCTCCCGAAGCGAGGTCCGCACGGAGAAAAGCTTGCGAAGTCGGTCGAGTATCTGCTGGATTCCCAGCAACCCGACGGGCTGATTTCCCGGCAACGACAGCCGTATCACGCCCCTTACAACCACGGCATCGCCTCGCTGGTCATCAGCGAACTTTATGGCATGTCTCAACCGGCCGAAGAAGTTCGGATCCGGCAAGCGATCGAACGAGCACTCGTCTTTACCAGCTACCGCTATTCCCAGCCGAAGAACTTTCCTGACGATGAAGGATCGTGGCGTTATCTGAGACGACATCACAGCAGCGATGGCGATCTTTCCGTGACGTCGTGGAACGTCATGTTCCTACGATCGGCGAAGAATTCGGGGTTCCAAGTCGACGTGAGTCTGATCGACGACGCGCTCGGCTACATGAAACGACTGTATGACCCTCAATTCAAAACATTCCGGTATGAAATCCACCCCGACGATGCTCAGTATAATCACCCGCGGGGCATGGCCGGGGCCGGAGCGCTCTCTTTGTCGTTGTCGGGCGAACATCACTCCGAGCTGGCCCAGAATGCGGCCCGCTACATTCTGAAGCGTCCCTTCGATCAATTCGACCGCCCCGTGGCAGGTGAAGAATATCCTTGCTATGCCGCTTTCTATTGCAGCCAGGGAATGTTCCACCTGGGGGGCGAATATTGGAGCGAATATTATCCGCGTCTGGTCAAGACGCTGCTCAAAGCCCAGCGCGCCGATGGTTCATGGATGATGAAACAGGGGCTGGACGTCCGATACGGTGCCTCCTATATGACGGCCTTGACCATTCTGGCATTAACGCCGCCTTACCAGATGCTGCCCATCTTTCAACGGTAAAAAGCGAACCCACAACGAGCGGATTTGAAACCAAACTGTTCCGTCCCGACTCTTGCCAGCAGAAAGAACGTGACATGTCGTTGACCTCCGATGGAATGGGAAATTCCCCCAAGATCGACCCGGCCGAATTACAGGCCGTTGAGGCCATGCACAAGAAGTACCAGACGATGCTCGAGCAGCTCTCTGGAGTTCTCGTCGGTATGGATGAAGTCATCGAACAGGTCATGATCGCGATCCTGTGCCGTGGTCACTGTATCCTGCAGGGGATGCCTGGTCTGGCGAAAACGCTGCTCGTTTCCTCGACCGCACAACTGATGCATCTCACTTTTCGCCGCATCCAATTCACACCCGATCTGATGCCATCAGATATCACCGGCACCGATGTGCTGGAAGAAGACCGGACCACGGGCAAACGCGTGTTTCGATTCGTCCAAGGGCCGCTATTCGGCAATGTGATTCTGGCCGATGAAATCAATCGTACGCCACCGAAGACACAAAGTGCCCTGCTGGAAGCGATGCAAGAACGCCAGCTGACGATTGGCGGAGAAACGTATCAGCTTCCAGATCCGTTTTTCGTGATGGCCACACAAAACCCGATCGAGCAAGAGGGAACCTATTCACTTCCCGAGGCCCAGCTGGACCGGTTTCTGTTCATGATTCATGTGGGCTATCCCAGCCAACAAGATGAAATCGAAATCTGCAAACGAGCCACGACGGAATACCACTTTCAGACGCAAACCGTGCTGTCGGCCGAAGATCTTCGCCTGATGCAACAACTGGTGCGAAAAGTTCCCGTAGCCGATCATGTCTACGAATTCGCGGTCAAGCTGGCGCGAATGACCCGCCCTGAAGAAAAGCAACTTCCCGAATCACTGGACGAGATGGTGCAATGGGGCGCAGGTCCCCGCGCCGGAATCTTCCTGTTGCTGGCGGCCAAAGCCCGAGCCATTTTGCACAAACGGTATCACGCCACGACCGACGATGTGGCAGCCGTTGCCATTCCAGTGCTTCGACATCGCATCATCCGCACCTTCAATGCTGAGGCTGCGGGAATCTCGACCGATCAAATCATCGCCAAATTGCTGGCAAAACTACGGGGTGGATCGCCCACTGCAAATCGTCCCAAAGTCGTTGCGCGATAGTGAAGCCGTCCGATGTCCCGTGAGACCCGCTTTTCAACCGGCCAAACTGATGGGGAGAGACCATGGCCGTTTCGACCGAACAGAAATCATTCCTGAATACCGCGGCGCTCAGTCGAATCGGCAATCTCGAATTGCTTTCGACTCGCGTCGTGGACGGCATCCTCTCAGGCAAACATCGCTCGACATTTCTCGGTGGCAGCTTCGAATTCGCCAATCATCGAGCGTATACCGCTGGCGACGAAATTCGGTTGATCGATTGGAAGGTCTACGCCCGACGAGACCGCTACTACATCCGCCAGTTTGAAGAAACGACCAGTCTGCAGGGATTGATGGTGCTGGATTGCAGTGGGTCCATGGAATTCGGTTTATCGACCGTATCCAAACTGGACTATTCCCGCGCCGCGTGCGCCTGCTTATCGCGGTTGATGCTACGTCAACGGGATGCCGTGGGCCTGGCGCTTGTCGGACAAAAAGTGGAATCCTATCTTCCGCCAAAGGGATATCCGCGTCATCTGCAGGCCATCCTGCAGAGCCTGGAAAAAACGAAGTCCAAAGGCGAAACGCGGCTCGGTCCGAATCTGTTCGATCTGATGCGCCGACTGAAGCGACGCGGAATGCTGCTGCTGTTCACCGACGGCCTGGGAGACTGGGACGCCACAGCGGACGGCTTGAAACAAGCTCGCTTACGCGGACATGAAGTTCTGGTCTTTCACGTGATGGCTCCCGAGGAACTGACGTTTCGGTTCAATCGGTTCTCTCGCTTTGAGTGCCTCGAACGAGCCGGGTTGAAGTTGGACCTGGATCCACCCACGGTTCGGGATCTGTACCTGAAAAATCTCAACGACTTCCTGAGCAAAGTTCAGACGAATTGCACCAGCATGGGGGCTGACTATTTGCTGTTATCGACCGATCAAGATCTGGGAGATGCCTTGAGTTACTACCTGAATCGACGAGCCTCTCGCGCCAAGCATTAAGTCTTCACCTGTCTGCAACAGAGGATTCGAACCCGATGTCGTTTTTGAGTGCCGCGTTCTTGTGGGGATTGCCGCTACTGGCTGTGCCGGTCGCGATCCACCTGCTCAGCCGCCGCCGCCAGGAGGTGGTGAAGTGGGGAGCGATGCAATTCCTGATGGACAGCAGCATCAGGCGGCGAAAGATCTGGCGCTGGGACGACTTGATCTTGATGATGCTGCGAACCTTGGCCGTACTGGGAATTGTCCTGGCCATGGCGCGCCCGTTGTGGCTGGGAGCCGGATCGGGACGGGGCGCTGGGCGCGATGTCATTTTCGTCTGGGATGTTTCGCTGTCGATGGAGCGAGAATATGACGGGGAGCGAACATCCTTCGACGCGCTGCTGGAAAAATCCCGGGAACTGATGGATCAATTGGGGCCGAGCGACTCGATTCGGGGACTGGTCACGATTGGGAGGGGAAAATGGCTGACGCCCGAATCGCTGCCTGCGACAACGGAACAGAAACGACAGCTCTTGGCAGAACTTCAGAAAATCGGGGTCACACAGACCTCCGCCGATTGGCTGACCTGCCTGGGAACCGCCTTGCGCGTGACGCCCCCTCGTAGCGCCACAGCTCGATTGATTGTGGTCATCAGTGACGGACAAGCGCAAGGCTGGCGACAACAAGATCAAGCCGCCTGGCAAAACATCAGCCGCTTGATCGACGAGTCACGAATTCCGACCGCCATCGAACTGGATAACGTGATTGGCACCTCCGCAGCCTCACACAACCTGGCAGTCGACAAGTTGTCGACCGCCCGACAGCTGCTGGGTATCGGCGAAACGTTTCTGGTTGAGGCCGAAATCCACAATTACGGCGATGACTCCATTCAACGGGTGACCGTCAATTGGCGTCTCGACGACAAGTCCTTGGGTCAATCCCATGTCGGCCCCATCGGTCCGGGACAATCTCGACAAGTCGTGCTCAAACAAACGACCAGTCGTGCCGGAATCGGTCAATTGCAATGCCGCATCGACGTGCCCGACGATCTCAAAAGCGACAACGAACGAACATTGATCGTCGAAACAATTGATCAAGTGCCGATCTTGTTGGTCGACGATTCGACCGAAAGTGACCCGTTGAAAACTGACAAGGGATATCTACTGGCCGCCTTGGGCCAAGATCCCGGCGGAGAAGACTCGGCGAAAACTTCGAGTGTCTTTCGAGTCACCACGATCACCCCTCAGGAACTCGTCACCCAATCACTCTCCCGCTTCCGGTCTGTGGTCTTCGCCAATACGCCGAACGTCGACGAAGCGGCTGTCGAGAAGTTAACCGACTTCGTGCGGCAGGGTGGTGGCTTATGGCTGGCCTTGGGCGATCGAACGCAGCCAGCCAATTTCAATCAGACGTTCTATCGATCCGGCGGGGGACTGTGCCCTTGGCCGATCAACGAATCCGCAGGGGATCTGGATCGTCGGGAAGAATTTCTGGCCATTCATCCCCCCGAAAAAGACCATCCCGCCACGATTCTGCTCAGCGACACTCAACGTTTGGACGTGGACCGGGTCAAAGTGTTTCAGCGATTCCCCTTCGCCACGGCTCCCACCGCCAGCAAGGTTCCCGTCCTGTTGCAGTCGGGAACAGGGGAAGCCTTGGCCATCGAAGGTTTTTGGGGGCGGGGCCGTGTCTTCATCCAGGCTTTGCCGATGGGGGTCCGCTGGAGCAACCTGCCGCTGACGCAAGCCTTCGTCCCACTGGTGCATGAATGGTTGTGGTACCTGATTCAACCAACAGCGATTTCGCGAAATTTGCTGCCGGGCGACACGCTGCAAGTTTCGCTACCTGGCAATGAACATGTTCGCGAAGTGCAGTTGAATCGCCCCCAGGGAACCCCGCTGATCCTGACCAATTTCTCTCAAGGGGATCGAGCGATCACGCAAAGCCGCGAGACGGAACTGCCTGGTCCGTATGAAGCGGTCTTACGAATCGAGGGAAAAGAGGACGAAACCCAAGCTTATTACGTGGCCCGCACCGCGGAAGAATCGAATCTCGCCCAATGGCCGGCCGAGTTGACCGCAAAATGGAACGCGACATCGGGGTTCCGGCTGAACCCCGCGTCCTCGCTGGCGATGCCGGCGGGAACCCAGGGGGATAGTCTCGGCGATCCTCTCTGGTCGAGCTTACTGGTCATGGTTGTTCTCGCGTTTCTCGCAGAGCTTTGGCTGGTGCGATTCATTGCCGCGAAACGATTTGGTGTTCGATCCGATTCCGGTGGCCTTCAGACGGCCACTGATCGTCTGTTTGGACGAATTCTCGGAGCGCGAGGAAACCACTGAATCATGCTCACACCTCAACTACAAACCAGCCGGCACTTCGAATTTGACACCCCGTGGAGCATGGGGTTTCTGATCACCGCCTGCGCATTCTGCCTGGTCTGGATCGTCTGGCAACTGATGCGAGAAGGACGGGTGTCACAACTTCGCTGGGGATTCTTTTTCCTGCTGTTGCGAATGACCGTCGCCGGAGTGTTGACCTGGATGATTCTGGGCCCGACGACGGTGCTCACGCAGAAAGAAACGTTTCCAAGAACATTGGCGGTCTACGTCGACACCAGTAGCAGTATGCAAATTCAGGATCAGCCCGAACACCTTTCGGATCGGCGCTGGCAGATGGCCGCTGATTACCAGGAACACTCCCTCACCGCGGCCGATCGAGTCGTGTTCTTTGCGTCGGCCCTCAAACGGCAGACAGCCCGACTTGTCGATTCGATCGAACAACAGGCGTCCCCGGAAGAGCGGCAGGAAATTGCGACCAACTGGCAACGGCTGGCAAAAAAGTGTGACGAATGGCTCGAATCGGCCCCCCTAAAACAGGGGCTTCCACCGGAGCAGCAAGTTCTCTATCAACAGCTACGGCAACTACTCGGAACCGAACTGCGTCCCATGCTCGCCGAGTCGGCCTGGATTACAGGCAGCGATCCGGGCGATCGAGATCAGCGACTGCAACGATTGACCCAACACATCGATCAATTCATTGTCCGTTGCCAGATTCTGGCGGAGGCGTTGGCGCAAGCTTCGCTCGATGTCGTATCGACGTCACATCCCACCGATGTTCCCACTCGTCTGCAACGCGTCACTCCGGCACTGAAACAGGGACTGTCCGAGTGGTTGAAAGCGGGGAACAACTTCTTTCGGGTCCAGTTGTCTCAATTCTCTCAACACGTGACGCCGCTGCCGCTCGACAATTGGGAGCCCTTGCTGAACGGAAACGAATCGCCACTAACTGACTCCCGCGTTGTTCGTGGAACGGACTTGGCGGACCTCTTGAAGCAAATTCGGGACGACGCGGGAAAAGAAGAAATCGCCGCGGCGGTCATTCTGACTGACGGACGCCATACGGTGCAGTCCCCTGATGACCCTCGAGATCTGGTGTCTCAATTGCGTCTGCCGGTGTACTTCGTACCGATCGGTCACGGAGAGAGAAAGCGCGACGTCATTCTGCATCACATTCACGCTCCGACTTCGGTGATTCAGAAGGACAAGATTCTGATCGAAGGAATTGTCACTGCACATCGGTGCCTTGGCGAAAGTTGCGAGATCCACCTGATCGAATCGGACAAAGTCGTCCAATCGAAAACAGTCTCGTTCAAAACCGATCAAGATGACCAGCGGTTCCGCTTCGAAATCCCTACGGAGATTTCAGGTCGACGAGTCTTCACCGTCGTCGTTGAAAAATTGGACGACGAAAATTCCACGGAGAACAACTCGAGATCGGTCGCGGTTGAAGTGGCCGACGCGGAACTAAGAATTCTGCTGGCCGATGGACAGTCACGATGGGAATATCAATATCTGGTCAATCTGTTCAATCGACAGGACAAAGTCGAGTTGGATCAACTGAAATTTGCGCCACACGCCGTGGGCACCGGCCGACGAAAAAAGAGCCATCAGTTCCCCGAAACAGTGCAGGAATGGAGCGACTATCGTGTCGTGATTCTGGGTGATGTTTCTCCGCGACAATTCAGTCAGCAAAGCCAGGAAGCCTTACGAGAATACATCACGCAGCGGGGCGGCAGCCTGATCATTATCGCCGGGCAAAACAGTATGCCACAGGCGTTTGCTCGCGAACCACTCGAGCAACTGCTGCCAGTGGAAGTCGATCCGAGATTCTCACCAGATCCACAGGGCTATCGCGTGGAACTCACCGCAGAAGGAAGAACGGCCGACGCCATGCTTTTGGTGGAAGATTTACCATCCACCGAAGAAATCTGGCGTCAATCCTGTGCATCGTTGCCGATTTATTTCCTCTCGAACTACCACAAGCCAAAGCCAAACAGCCAGGTCTTGCTGAACGCAGTGGCCTCAGGTGGTACGTCTTCAAAGTGGGATTCACCCGCCTTTCTCTGCTGGCAGACGGTCGGGGCAGGGCGGGTCGCCTATTTTTCCTCGCCGACAACTTACCACTTGCGAAATCGGAATGGAGACAAATACCACCACCGCTTCTGGGGCCAAATGGTCCGCTGGATCATCTCACGCTCGATGTTTACGGGATCGAAAAGCGTCAAGCTGCTGGCGGACAAGTCGCACTACGACAATGGAGACGCGGCGCAATTGACCGTCGAACTGACCGATGCCGAAGGGCATCCCGTCGTCAATGCGACACCGGAAGTGGACGTCATCAAATCCGGCGACGTCATCTCTAACATCAGTTTGGTGGCGGATCCGAAGGTTCCCGGCCGTTATCTGGGATCATTTGCCACTAATGACGCCGACAAATATGCCTTACGAGCACGGGGGCCTGACGTCGAGCGGCTGTTGAAAGCCGAGAAATACGTCGATCCGGTACAAATTCAAATTGCGTTCGAATCGGGGCTTGATCGGGAACTGATCGATCCGCGGGCCGATCGTCCGCTGATGGAACATCTGGCCGAACAGACAGGCGGAACGGTTCTCGAACCGACGGCCTTGGCGGAATTGACCCATGCCGTTTCGTTGCAACCTCGCGTTGTCGAAACGTCTCAAAAGACACCCCTCTGGAATCGCTGGTGGTGTCTGTGGGTCATGCTGGGCTGTTTGACCGTGGAATGGCTGATACGAAAACAAGTTGGGCTTGCGTGAGTCTGACCGATATTGATGTACTTTCTGGTCGCTGGTGACCGATCCGGCAACTTAAACAGAGGAATAACCAAGATGGCAACACGTGATTTAGATCATTGGGCCGCCGATCGTCTGGTTCCCACTGTCGTGGCGGAAAAAATTTCCAACGTCGTTAATCGTACCCGAGGGACGCGTCTTGTCAGTGGTGCCATCATTTCGTTGGCGGCGGCAGGGGTCGTCCTGCTGGCCGCGATCGGCATCGACTGGGCCCTGGTGCTCTTCGAGCCGGCCCAGCGAACTCAGTTGACGTTCGCTTCGCTGATCACGATCGCCTCGCTTTCAGTGATTTGTCTGGGAATGATGGCCTTTCGACGCGTGTCGAAACTCGAAGCGGCTCGCCAGATTGACGAACAACTTCCTCAGTTACAGGAACGCTGGACCTCGGTCACCGAATTCTCGTCAACGCAGGCAGCGCCGGAATTGCGAGGCTCCGAAACCTTTATCCGCCGGGTCGCTGAAGAAGCGGCTCAACTCGAACATATCGTCCTGCCCCAACAGATTCGGATGGGGAAAGAACTCAACCTGGCACTTGCCGGATTGGGAGCCGTCGCCGGTTTGTGGACGATCGCGCTGTTGATCGACCCTGGTCATGTGACCGTTCTGGTTCGACGATTTCTCGCGCCTCAATCGGTCATCAGCCTGACACAGATTAACGCGGAATCGGGGGATGTCGTTCAGCCGCGCGGCTCAAATCTGAAACTGGAGGCAACTGTCGCGGGACGACTGCAAACCAAGGCCGAAATCTCCATTCGCCGTGAGAGCGGTAACGAGGAAATCGTGGCGTTGGACGCTCTGAACGGAGATCCCACACGATTTGCTTTTCCCATCAAAAACCTGCAAACGTCGTTTGCCTATCGATTTCGATCAGGCGACGGTCAAACCGCTTGGCATACGGTTCGAATGGCCGAACGCCCCTCAATGAAAATGGTTGATTTTCAAATCACGCCACCCGCTTATTCCAGGCTGCCGGAACTGCATCAGGATGGGCTGCCGAAATCGATCAAGGCCTTGCAAGGCAGTCGCCTGATCCTGCAAATCGAACCGAGCATTCCCCTGAGCTCGCTCGTATTGCGGCAAGACAACAAAGCCGATATTTCGCTCGCGGCCAGTGATTCGAACCAATATTGCTGGGAACTGGTGCTCGATGAGACCTTCGCATTCACACCCATTCTGATCAGCCAGGACGGCCTGCAGAATCTGCAGCCGCCGCGATGCGAGATTGTCGTCTTCCGAGACCAGGCTCCGACCGTTGATGTCGCCACTCCCACAAATGAAGTCGCTGTCCGCCCCGATGATTCTGTGACAATTTCGTTTGACGCCAAAGATGATTTAGGCATCTCGAAAGCAGAGCTGGTCATTTTCGATGCGTCGAAAGAAGGTGCGGAGGAACTGAAGACCATTCCAATCCCGCTCGGCGACCAAACGGGTGAGAAGTCGATCCATGCCCAGACAGAACTGAACCTGCAGGACTTCAACCTGAAGCACGGCGAGCAATTGACGTATGCGATTCGGGTCTATGACACGAAAGACAAGGCGACGACCCAACAACCGGGCGATTCCACAACCACGCCATCCGAACCAGCGAAAGTAGAACAACCGGACCAAGCGAACTCACCCCAGAAAAACGTCGCCGATTCACGGCCATCCAACGATCAAAAAAATGATCCGGCCCTTGCTTCAAACAGTCAGTCTCCGAGCGATGATTCTCCCGAGTCACCCGACGAAGCACCGAACTCCCGGCAGCAAGCCCAGGCAGCTCGAGCAGCCAAGCCACCCCAAAACGACGACAAATCGGAGTTCTCGGAAGACAAACCAGAAAGCGAAGATCCCCGGCAGCAGGCGGGCGGCGGCAATCAATGGGTTCCCGATTCCACCAAAGACTCTCCGCCGAACGAAGAGCCGAAGGGCGAAGTCAACGGAAAACCTCGACCAGATTTCTTGATGTCCAAACGAGAACTCGACACGCCTGCAGGTCAATGCACCAGTTGTTCGCGACGTAAAATCACCATCGACGAATGGGCCGGATCATTTGCCTCACAGGTTCTCGATAAACTTCAAATCGAAATCGATCCCGTTCTTAAGGAGCTGAAGAAAACTCTGGGCCAAGCGCGAGACACTTTGCAACCGGTCGCCGATCGAGCAACGGCCTTGCCGGACTGGAAGCCGGCCGACAGCGTTCCTGTTCGCAAAGGGGACGGATTTTTGGAGTTGTCAGAGAAGCAAGTCAAAGAACTGACAACCAAAACCAACGAGACTCCTTACGCCTTCATCGGCCTGCAACTGCAAGATATCTCTCAATTGCACATTCAGCCGGCTCGCAGCCATTTGCAGGGTGTCACATTACTTGACGCACCTTGTAAGCCCGAAGATCTGACAGCGTCCCTCGTTCATATCCAGCGAGCGATCGAGTTGCTGGAAAAGTTAACTCGTGAATACGAGGCGGTGAAACTGAACCAGAAGCTGGCCGAGACGATGACCCGAATCCAAAAGATGCACCAGATGTTTCTCGAAGGAACATTTGCAATGCTGACCGCCCAGAAGCCCAATCTGAACCCGAAAGAGCGGGCGTTCATGGAGCTGGAACTGACGGATGAATTCCTCGCTAAGCTTCAAGAATTGCTGAAAAAGAAATTGGAAATCCAGGCCGAACTGGCCAAGTTGCTGTCGCAGGATCCTCGTTTGCTAGAACGTTTCATGGCTCGTAGTCGGCTGGAAGCAACCACGCTTCGGGATCAATTAACGCTGCTGAACGGCCGTCAGCGGGAATTGCTCTCGGAGACGACGGAAGGACTTCCACCGGCCGATCAGCCCGAGGGCAAGTTCGAATTGAAGAACCGTCTGCTCAAACGAGCCGAATTAGCCGCCCAAATCGCCGAAGAGACCTCGCAATTGCTCGACAATTACGTCGTCTGGACGCCGTTGGAAATGGACGTCAACCAGGGCGATCTCGCGGTGTTCAAAGCCAAAGGTGTGAAGCTGGTCGCCACCGCGTCGGAACTGGCAAAACAATCCCGCAACAAAGATAACCGTCAGGCTCTTGAGACGGGCGAAGCTCTTTACGAACAACTGCTCGAGTGGGAAAGAACTCTTCCCGATCTGCTCAACAACAATCTCGATCCGAAAATGCCAACACACATCGCCAATCGACTTCAGGACACCGAAAAACTGATTACCGAAGTCTCTGGTTGGATTGTCAAAGAACAGGCGATGGAATCGGGAGAAGATCATCTGGCCGCGGAAGTGGATCAGCACCGAATTACAGTCGATACGATGACCCTCAGTCGAAAACTCACCAGCTTGAACGCCCAGTGCCAGGGAATCAGCGTCGAACTGGCCGAGCTTGCCAGCAACTTTTTGAAGACGATGGAAGAAGATCTGATTCCCGAACTGGAGGAATCGCAAATCAGTTTGAATGGCAACGAGATTCCGGACGCCGTGAAACATCAAACGGTCGCGATCGAGCAGTTTTCCACAGCAGAGAAGCAGCTGGACGAAGTCATGGATGGGATCATCAAACACCTGGATTCGCTGGCATTCAACCCGAAACCAGAACTGCCGGATGACCTACAACCCCCGCCGTTGGAGGATCTGTTGGCAATGCTCGACGACGAAGCTCGCGCCGCCGAGGCATTGGGCATCCCGTGCTGCCGCCCCTCCAATCTGGTGATCGAAAAAGACTGGTTCAAACCAGGATCGAATCCGGGTTCGGGCGGCGGAAAGGGATCTGGTTCGGGAAGGCGGTCACTGCAACCGAATGCTCAAATGGCACAGTCGAAACAAGCCGGACAGCAGGCCGAAAAACTTCGCAAGCAATTTGAAGGATCCGTACGCAAGCAGATGACAGCGAAGAGCGGCGCAGACAAGAATGGCGTTGCGAATAAACCGGAACGCAAATGGGACACTCTCGGTTCGAAGTTGGAAGACCATCTGCGACAGGGCCGCGGAAACTTGCCGCCCGAGCAGTACCGCAAAGCAATCGAACTCTATTTCGAATCACTGGCGGGCAAATCCAACGGCGGACCAAAAGGTGATTGATGCCTGGGACTCCAGCACTCCGAGGCGTTGTTCCGGCCCCCTTAGCGCATCGACAACGTGTGCTGGCGACTTTCCCGTACGGCAAGAAAGCCTGACGCGAAGTGGACAAAAGGCGTCCGCAGCAATTTATCACTGAGAACTCGTGGCAGGGGACTGCTTCGCCAGTTTGCCATCCGGGAACAGATCACCGATCTTTTTGACCACTTTGTTGAATAGCGGCGCCGTGTCGACCACCGCTCCTTGTATTTCCTGTTCCTCGGTCCGTGCGCGGCACCACAACACCTGACCGGTTTCCACGCTGATGACCCGAACCCCGATCGCGGCAACCGCGAACGTGTGAGAACTTCGTCCCGTGTTCTTTTGCTTCTCCGCATCGTATTCGGTCATTCTGACGAACATCACCGCGGGAACATCCAGAATCTTTCCGAATTCCGTGGCATTCTCTTCTGTCAATCCAGATTGCTGAAAGGGCTTCTCCTTCGCGACCGCTTCCAGATCGGGCTTCGTGACGAGAGAGTAACCTTTGTCAGCCAGCAGAAAGCCGAACTTGTCTTCGACCAATCGCCGATGATCCGAATCACTGGGCGTCTTCACCAACTTGTCATTCTTTGCGCCACGATTTCCGATAGCACGTGGAAACATCACCAACGAAGGAGCTTGATCGACCATGATTAAAGCCAGCTTCTGGATATTTTTGGGATCAATTTGATTGAGATTTTCCGAACTCTTCTCGGGAAAGGCGGTACACAATTTCTCGGCGGTCTTCGCCAGTACGACCAGTTGCTCACCGCGGACTTTGATCGGCTCGGCAAGCGAGCTGTTACCTTGCCACCAGAGAGTACCTGATTCTGCATCCACCAGCCGGGCACTGATCGTGGTGTGGGCCATTGAGACTTGAAAGCCCTTTCTCCGGTCCATTTGCTGCTTCGTGCTGAAGTCGCCAATCTTAATGACAAGCACCGCGGGTACGTCGATCAGTTTTCCCACCGCGACTGCGGTGCTGTCGTTCAGTGCGAATTTGGAAAGATCCAGTCCCTGCAGCGCCGGCTTGATATCGGACTTCGCGACAACGACATGGCCCTTCTGCAACAGCGCCTCCACGAACATGTCCTCGACAAATCGAGCCTCGTCCAGGGGAACATCGGGGTTCTTGTCATCCGCAGAAACGATGACGGCCAGTTTCGCTAATTCGCGAGGTTTAAAAGACGCGTGCGACGCGGCCTCAAAAGGCTTGGCCGACAATTGAGCCTGACAGACTTGTTCGCAGGATAGCCATGCGAAGCAACAGAATGCGAACACCAAGGGCAACAACCGTCGGTTCACTTTTCACGCTCCTTTGACTGACCCGATTTCTAAGGAAGGTTGTCGCGCAAGCGACTGAAGCGGATACCACAAAACCGTCTACTAACATTTCCGACGAGCGGGCTCGCCAGTACGCCTTCGCCCCGAATTATGAACCGCCCGATCCCCACAGGACACTCGCTCAAGGTAATCGTACGATACCTCCGTTGGCACCCGATTGTCTACATTCTGTCTTAACTCAGCCACCGCGCCGACGAATTCATGTGTGGCATTACCGAGATGTTTCAAACAGAAATTGCAGCAGTGTGATTTTCGTTCTTTTTCCGAAATGCGGAAAGAGGCCACGAATTACTTCTGGCCTGGAAACGCTGGCGATTTCGCAATGAATCGCGTTCTCTGACGATTTCGCCAGGATCTTTTCTCACTGCGTCACTGGGGCCGAGCCAAAACCGCTTGAAGTTGCTTCAAGCGACGACGCAACGCAGACTCGGCGGCCTGCAGATTGGCTCCTTCCGCGAGTATTGTACAAATCGGCCAACCCGATTCGACAATTGTTCCCGGAACGGGAATATCGGCAATCAGCGGAACTTGCCAGGGATTTCCGGAGCCCAAATAGTGACTCAGATCAGGAGACTTCAAGCGTGTTGAGGCATAAAGAATTTGTTTCGCGACCACCCGACGACTTGATGGAACTGTCCATGGTTCATCGTGATGGAATGTCCGCAGGTTCGCGACATCGGAATTCTTGGCCAAGTCACTCGCCGAGGGCAGTCCCGGTGAGCGGTTTTTTGAGCCGTGCGGATTTAAGATCGAATGACCGCTCGCCAGTTCCAGCACTTCGACAGACGCGGTGTAACGCGGATTGACCTCCGTTAACCAGACCGTTTCGCCTTCCAGACGAAAATCTAATCCGACAAGCCCTCGCAATCCCACCACTTTTTTGACCAGTGTTTTCGCAATGAGGTTCACCTGCCGCTGGATCTTGTCTTGAAAGAACGCGCTCCCTCGATTATGCCCGCGACCGAAGGTTCCATTTCCCTGTTCGTTGGTGGGCCACAAACGAAAACGGAGATTTGCTTTACCCGTTCTATCAAGTGAAAACGGCAGCCGTTTCATCGGTCCCGACGATCCGCAATAGGAAAACGGCGATGGCGGTTGTAAAGCGGGGTCGGCATTGAATTCACGGGCTGCGCCGATCCATTCGAAGTCACGATTTTCGACCCGAAAGAGGGCCGACAGGCCCGTTCCAGAAACACGACGCTGGAAATAGTGAGGTTCGTCCAAGGGGACTTCAGCCGCGGCTTGATCCCAAATTCGGATGGATCGCCCGCCCGCACCGGCCAATGGCTTCTGCAGCCATGAACCATCGGGGCAGGGAGGAAAGGACTCGCTGACCACATCCAAAACGTTAACATCAACGGACTGCAGGGTTTCCATCAACCAAAACGGATCACGAACAAATCGTAAAGCTTCGTGAGAAGTGCCCAGCAATGGCCCATACGATCGGCTGGGGCCTGACATCCGTTCGATGATTTTTGGGCAATTTTCGAGCGCACCACAGTAAAACCACCCGTCAGCTCGAACTTGCGCGACATCCTCTGGCAAACTTTCCGGGTAGTTCCGAACGGGGACCACTTCGGCCGTGTGGCGGAGATCAAGATCCGCAAAGAGATCGGCACAAATTGGTTGCCACCCCGCACGTCGGACGGAATCCGCGGCCGCACGCGTACTTCCCCCAACGATCAAAATGCGAACAACGGACATGTGGTGAAACCTTGCGTGGAGATCGGACCGGTCGCATTCGTGTTGCTGGAAAAACTGCGTATGAATGTGGTATCACATCGCCCGATCCTGTGACGCCGTGTTGCAGGATTCCGATCCTGGGATCGGGCTCGCCTCCTCAGTTCGGAGGGCAAGAGCCGTCAGCCCGAAGTTAGCATGATGAGGATTACAGCATGTCGTTTTACGTTGGTGAAGCCCTGTCCGGTGACGGTAATGAAATTGCCCACATCGATCTGTTGATCGGGGATAAATCCGGTCCTGTCGGCGTCGCATTCGCAAATGCTCTCGCAAACCAAAGCCACGGGCACAGCAACCTGCTGGCAGTGTTGACGCCCAACCTGGCCGTCAAACCAGCCACCGTCATGATCACAAAAGTGACGATCAAGGGTGCTAAGCAAGCCGTTCAAATGTTTGGCCCGGCCCAATACGCAGTGGCCAAGGCTGTCGCCGATTCGGTGGCCGCCGGCGTCATCCCCAAGGACCAGGCTGAAAAACTCTGCATCGTCTGCGGTGTCTTCATTCACTGGGAAGCGGCCGACGATAAGAAGATTTTCCAATACAATTACGACGCCACCAAGCTCGCCATCGCTCGCGCGATGAAGAACGAGCCCAGCGTCGATGAAATGGTTGCAAAGAAAGATTCGGCCAAGCACCCCTTCTCCGGGGTCTGAGCCTATCGGTCGACGAATGGCCACGACTCAAGCCCACCGGATTTCAATCCCGTGGGCTTGTTTTCATTTCGGAAGTTCCCTTGAGACCTCAAAAACCTATGAAAACCATTCTCATTCAACTCGATACCGATCCCCTTCCCAGCACTTTTGACCGTGTTGTTGCCATCGACGCGGGCGTGGACGAGCTTTTCAGCTATGGAGGAGTCACGCCCGAAGTCGTCGAAGGACTCGTACACGGAGCGATGTTTACGCGAAAACCGACCGACCTGAAGAACACCGCGATCTTTATCGGGGGAAGTCATGTGGCGGCGGGTGAGACATTGCTGAAAGCAGTCACAAAGTCGCTATTTGGCCCGTTCAAAGTCTCGGTCATGATGGATTCCAACGGATCGAACACGACGGCCGCGGCAACCGTACTGGCCGCAGCGAAACATCTCGATTTAGCACGAACAACGGCGGTCGTGCTGGGGGGAACGGGCCCCGTCGGTTGCCGTGTCGCCCAATTGCTGCTCAGCCAGGGAGCCACCGTTCGGTTGGCCTCGCGGTCGATGGAACGTTCGAAAGCGACCTGCACCATGCTCACTCAAACGAACGAACACGCAAGCTTGATCGCACATGAGTCGCAGTCGGAATCAGGGCTGGCGGCCGCGTGCGAGGGAGTGGATCTGGTCGTGGCCGCCGGAGCCGCTAAAACGCGTTTGATCTCGGCTCGCCAACTCGCCGCGATCTCGACACTCAAACTGGCCATCGATTTGAACGCGGTCGCTCCTGCGGGAATTGAGGGTGTCGAGGTCATGGACAAAGCCCGTGAACATCTAGGTCACATGGTCTATGGCGCGATCGGCGTCGGGGGGATGAAGATGAAGATTCATCATGCCGCCATTCGGAATTTGTTTCTGGCAAACGACCGCATTTTGGACACGGCGGCGATCTACGAATTAGGGAAATCCGTCACCTGAAAGCTGCACGGAAAATATTTACCTAACTTTGTCAACAGCATGATCATTTGTTTTATTACAACCCTACAAATCCGCGTATGATTTTCACGAGGTCGAATTGGAACTGCGACATTCCGGGAAATCCGCCATCGGGGGGTTAATCATGGTCATACGAAAACTTGCAACTTTCCTCATGCTTTTGGCCACGTTCGGCATGGTGTTGCCGATAACCGCATCGGCACACGGCGGTGGTGGGGGTCATGGTGGTGGCGGAGGTGGACACGGTGGTGGTGGTGGCCATGGCGGTGGAGGTGGACACTTTGGTGGCGGTGGCGGCCACTTCGGCGGCGGCGGTATGCACATGGGCGGCGGCGGCATGCATATGGGTGGAGGCGGCATGCACATGGGTGGTGCCCATATGGGTGGCATGGGCGGGGCTCACATGGGCGGAATGGGTGGTGCCCATATGGGAGGTATGGGCGGAACTCACATGGGTGGCATGCACATGGGCGGAATGGGTGGTGCCCATATGGGAGGCATGGGCGGAGCTCACATGGGCGGCATGCACATGGGCGGAATGGGTGGTGCCCGTATGGGAGGCATGGGCGGAGCTCACATGGGCGGCATGGGTGGCATGCACGGTGGTGCCGCCGCAGGCCTCCGAGCTGGACACGGCAATTCATTCCTAGGCAATCATGGTGGTAACTCGGGATTGCGAACGGCATCGCTTTCTCATGGGGGAATGGGTGCAGGACATGGATCATTCCTGGGCAATCACGGTAGCTTCGCAGGCCGGGCCGGAGGATTTGGCAATTCGGCGGGAATTCACAATGCCGGCTTCGCTCACAATGGATTTGGTGCAAATTCATTTGCGGGTCGATACGGACATGGCGGGGGCTACAATCACGTCAGCAATTACAACAATTTTGGTAGCCGCGGTTTCGGATACGGACACGGATACGGACACGGCTACGGTGGATATGGCGGATACGGTCGTGGATGGGGATATGGGGGCTACGGTGGATATGGAGGCTACGGATACGGTCGAGGATTTGGCTATGGCGGTTATGGCTACGGTCGCGGTTATGGGTTTGGCTATCCCTACTACGGTTATGGGTTCGGCCGTGGCTACTACGGTTATGGATATCCCTACTTCGGATATGGCTTTGGCGGCGGGTTATTTTCTTCGCTGTTCTACGGGCTAGGCTATGGCCTCGGATATGGAGGCTATGGTTACGGAGGTTACGGAGGTTATGGGTACGGCGGCTATGGGGGCTATGGCGGATGCGGTTACCCAGGTTACTCCAGTGGATACTTTTACAATCCGTACAGCTACGGAATTAACTCGTACGGCGGCATGGTCAACTCCTACGGTGGCCTGACAACGGCGACAGCCGTTGCCAATCTGCCATCGACGTACGCGATCCCCGCCACAACTGCGGCACCTGCCACTACCGATCCGGCAACGGGAAGCTTTACCGAGAAAGGCGAGGCCGCATTCAAATCCGGCGATTATGCGGGGGCGGTTTACTCTTGGAAGCACGCAGTCCTCGACAATCCGCAGAATCCCGTATTGGGGTTGATGCTGGGACAGGCTCTGTTCGCCACCGGAAAATATGAAGAAGCAGCCGGAGTCACTCAAGCGGCGATGAGCCAACTACCCAAAGACAAGTGGGGAGTCGTCGTGACAAACAGCCGCGAACTGTACGGCAACTATCAGGACTACACGACTCACCTCCGCGCGCTGGAGGCGGCTGCCAGACTCAAAGTCAATGATCCGGCAATGCGTTTTCTGTTGGGATACCATTACGCGTATTTGGGATTCGCTCAACAGTCGGTGGATCAGCTCGAAAAGGTGTTGACTCTCGCCCCGGGTGACGAAATGGCGAAACAGCTGCGCGACGAAATGCGGACGAAACTTCCGAATGCAACGCCCTCTGGGGCGCCGGTGATTCCCCAGCCGACTCCCACGGTAACACCACAATCCAATTCGCCACTTCTTCCGCCATCACCATCGGTGCCGTTGCCACCGTTGAATGACAATTGACTTTGATGCGTTCGCCCGGTCGGCCAAACCGACAGGACTTCTCGGTCCTGTCGGTTTTTTTGTTTTTGCGGGCAAGGTTGCCATCCCATTGCCTTCAGAGCCGTGACGTGGAACCAATGGGCCAGCCAAACTCGATCTGTCCGCACTAACGCAATTTGTTACGGGGCAACATCATCACCGTGCCGGCGTTGCGACTGTCTTGCAGCGCTTGATGTCTGTGTCGTAGTTCCTATGATCTGTCGAACATCGACGATCGCCGTCGTTGAATTGATGTTCGCGCGCCGATCGGCTGGGAGCCCCCGACATGAAGCCTGTTTCCAATGAAGTGGTCGAACGTCAATTGGGCTGGCGCTACGCGACAAAACTGTTCGATACGGCGAGAAAGATTCCAGACGAGGACTGGAACACCTTAGAGCAGGCATTGGTACTGACACCGTCTTCATTTGGCTTGCAGCCCTGGAAATTCCTCGTCATCACCGATCCCGAAGTCAAAGCGAAATTAAAACCCGCCAGTTGGCATCAGGCGCAAATTGTCGATGCATCCCACTTGATCGTGTTCGCCATCCGAAAAAATCTGAGCGTGGCGGACATCGACGGATTTGTCGCACGCACAGCGGAGGTTCGCGGAACGACGGTAGAAGCGTTGGCGGGATTTCGAAAAATGCTGGTCGGCACCATGACCAACTTGCCCTTCGACATTAACGAATGGGCGGCCCGACAAGCCTATATCGCGATTGGCTTTTTTATGGCGACGGCAGCGATGATGGGCATTGATGTCTGCCCGATCGAAGGGTTCGAACCTCAAAAATACGACGAGATTCTCGACCTGGCCCCGCTTGGCTATAGCGCCTGTGTCGTCGCCGCCGCCGGTTATCGATCGGCCACCGATAAATACGCAAACCTGCCCAAAGTCCGGTACAAAACCGAAGATGTCGTCACTCGACTTTAGTCTTTTGCCTTCAATTCGCCCGACCCGGCCAGTCGCCGTGCGTTTTTGTCGGAAGGGTGCTTGTCCAACGAAATGAAGGCAAACAAGTCGACGATCTCTTGCGGACTGAGTTGTTTCTCCAATTGTTCCGGCATCAGTGAGATTTCGCTGACATTCACCTCATCGATGTCTGCCCGAGCGATGACTTCTTGCTTGCCGCCTTGGACTTTCAGCACGATCCGCTGTGGACTGTCTTCTGCCAGCAAACCATTTAGTACTCGACCGCCGTTGGTGATCACCGTATAGGACCGATAGCCCGCGCCAATGACCAGACTCGGATCGAAGACGTTGGACAGCAATTGATTAAAGTCATTGCGACCGTTCAGCGTCAGATCCGGCCCCACTTCGGCTCCTTCGCCATAGATCTTGTGGCACTGGGCACACACCTTTTTAAATGCCTTTTCGCCCGCAAACGGATCGCCAGATGTCTTCCGGATCAGTTGCCGCATTTCGGAAATATACATCTCGCGATTGGGATCACGGCCTTCGCGAACTTGTCCCCAATGCTTCGTCAACTGCACCGTCAATTCCTGATCGTTCAATTCTTTCAATCGTCGAGCTTGATTCAGATTGATACTGGTCCCCGGGATTTTTTTGTCGGCAATCGCCGCGAGGAGCGGCTTGGCCCAACTGGCACGTTGAGTCAACAATTCAATCGCTCGCGGTTGGAGTTCCGATTCGAATTTCGCATAACGGGCCAAAATCAGCCCCGCAACCTGAGGGTCATCCATTTTGCTCAGGGAACCCAAGATCTGCCCTTTGAGGCTGGCCGATGTTGAGGAAGAATCGAGGACAACCGCAACCGAGTTGACAATTCCAACGTCTTGGGCCGCGATCAGTGCGTTGAGTGCGGATTGCCGCTGTTCTGCTGTCGACGTCTCGGAAGCAAAAACTCGCCGCACAACGGTCATACCGCGTGGATCATTCCAACTCGTCGCGAGAATTGCCCCGGAGAGGTAAAGGGGTGAGTCGGGGGGGCCTTCCAGGATACTGTCCAACAGTTTTGCCGCCGCGAGCTTCAGCGTCGACAGGTGTTCGCCGGAAATTTCGCGATTTTCGACCTTGGTGGACAGGTGCCCCAATCCCAGTGCGGCAGCATCTGGCTTCCAGATGGCCAGATGCTCAATCAATCTGACAATCGGCTTTGGATTGAAATCCTTGCGTCCCACCAATCGATCGATGATTCGCGGCATCAAGGCCATCAGAGCCGCGTTGCTTTGCGTCGCGGGGTTTTCGATCTGTTTGACGAAGGTTTCGCTATGAGTCTCGAGATAAGGATGCAGATTCTGCCAGACGATTCGAGAAAGGAGAGGATCATTTTCCGCTTTCGCCAGTGCCTCGATATGCAGCTGAATCAGTTGATCCACATCGCTCTCGTCGACTTTGTGTTGTCCGATCTGGCGAAGCAATTTGGAAGCCGCGATGACCGCCTGGGTTTGTTCGCGAGGATTGGTTCGATCCCAAGGCAGGGAGCGAAAGCGTTGAAGGTCGGGTGCCTTCGTGGGATGGTCTGCCAATAACCGTAGCCGCCAACTTCTGATCGCTGGATCAACGTCGAGTTGATCCCAATGGCGCATCTGTTCGGTCCCTGCGATCGACATCCCGCTTAATGTCAGGAAAAGTCTTCGACGGTGTTCCGCGGAAATGTTGGTCGCCAGCGATGCGTTGAATTGAGTGAGCAGCTTGGTACCGATCGATTCGGTGTTTCGTTCCTGCAAGATTCGCCGCGCCGTATCACGAATGAAGTCGTTTTTCGCGCCCAATCGTTCAATCAACTT
Organism: uncultured Schlesneria sp.; assembly: GCA_903871875.1. Classification (GTDB taxonomy): domain Bacteria; phylum Planctomycetota; class Planctomycetia; order Planctomycetales; family Planctomycetaceae; genus Schlesneria. The sequence goes on along the minus strand of CAIQIR010000127.1, from coordinate 68,640 downwards.
GTCATCTGATTCTCGTCCGAGATCAAATCCTTTTGACAGACGTGGTGTGTCCCTGTATCGCACCCGATACAAGCGTCCTTTCAGGCGATCAATCCCCGCCGGATCGCGGTTCGCGTCTTGATAACAATGATATCGGTCATACCAGTCGAGAACGTATAGACTGCCGTCAGGACCAGTTTTCTGCACCACGGGCATAAACCACGCATCATTGGCCGTGAGAAAATCGGGCTCGCCGAATCCTTGATATGTTGAGCCGTTGGGCTCGACACGATCAACGTTGATGCAACCACCATGGATGTTGCCCATATAAAGCTTGCCGCGATACTGTTCGGGATAAGCATCGCTGTCGAAATAATGGATTCCGCAGTAGGCCGCTTTTTGATGCTTGTGCTTGACGATCGATTCAATTTTCCAGGTGAAGGGAGGATAAGGTCCGCCTTGTCGGTGGTAATAACCTGACTCCGTCAGGTGCCACAGATGATCGATCACACAAGCCGACACGAACGCGTCGCCTTCATCGTTGAATGCAACGCCCCAGGGGTTACTCGTCCCTTCACAAAAAACCTGGAATTCTCGCGTTCGCGGATGAATCCGGAACAGGACGCACGTTAGCGGCCATCCAGGATGTTTTTCATCAAAGTTCGGGTTTGTTGGGAAATACTTCACGTGCGAATGATTGAAAACCCCATTTAAGCCATAAAGCCAACCATCGGGCCCCCAAGTCAGCGAGTTCGGGAGTTCGTGCGTATCTTTGCGTCCAAAACCCGTGACGATCACCTCCTGTTTGTCTGCCTTCCCATCGCCATCGGTATCCTGCACGAACAAGATGTCGGGAGCATTTGCGATCCAGACACCGCCATGCCCGACCGCGATGCCGCTAGGAATGTTCAAACCATCCAGAAACACCGTGACTTTGTCCGCCTTGCCATCGCCATCAGTATCTTCCAGAACTTTGACGCGATCCCGGCCGGGTCCCGGTTCGTGCCGTGGATATTCCAGCGATTCGGTAATCCAATATCGTCCTCGTTCGTCGATCGTCATCGCCACGGGATTAACGATGTCAGGCTCGGCCGCCACAACTTCTACCGTAAAGCCATCGGGTACGGTCATCAGTTTTGCCGCCGTAGTCGGATCGCGCGGGTCATTCGGCGGTTTGTCTTGCGCATGGGGAATTAACGCCGGCTTGGGCTGTTGAGCCGATGATTCCGATCCAACTGCGACCAGGGCGCAAACCGCAATGGCAAATCGAAGAGCGCAAGGCATAAAATGACCACCTCTTGAATGACATCAGAAAAACGAAGAGCCACATGGTAAAGCAGCCCCTCAATAAATGCACATCTCTCGATCCTGTCAATCACCACAATGAGCTCTTTTTTTCTCATCCGGCCTGATCAGATCGGTCAATGGTGGCCTGGCTCATGTTCCAGTGAATTTCGTTTTTCCACCGACCGACTGTCCGCCACACAATCTGACGAATTCCCCTCACATTTATCGCGGGATTTCGGATAAGTTATGCGGCATTCTTCTTCCAAGTTACTCTTCCCAGGTCGAACAGAATGCCCCTTTCGCCCAGCCAGATTGAATCGGCGATTCGTCATCTGAAAACAGTCGATCCGATCATGAATCGGCTAATCGAGCGAGCCGGACCGTTCAAGTTAAAACTTGACCGCAATCGTTTTGGGATGCTGGTCCGGTCGATTCTGTCGCAACAGATTTCAACGAAAGCGGCGCGATCGATACGTTTGAGACTGGATGAATTGCTCAAGCCGAATTCCTTGTCCGCCGCAGCCATTATGGAAAAGACGGATGACGAACTTCGCGCCGTAGGTTTGTCTCGCCAAAAAGTCTCCTATTTGAAGGATTTGTCGGCCCGGGTTCTCGATGAGCGTTTGCGTCTGGAACGGATCGGACGCTTGTCAGACGAAGAGGTGATTGAAGAGCTGATACAAGTCCGAGGGATCGGTCGATGGACGGCCCAGATGTTTTTGATCTTTTCGCTGGGACGTCTCGACGTTTTCCCTCACGATGATCTGATCGTCCGATCGTCAATTAAAGAACTTTACAGTCTTGACGAATTGCCGAATAAACAACAAAGCCACCAGATCGCGATGCCTTGGAAGCCTTACTCCACGATCGCGTCGTGGTATTGCTGGCGACTGCTGGATGTCAAAAACGATCCCACCTTGGACGCCAGCGAATATCCTGTTTAGGTCTTAACCTCCATCGCTGACATCTATGTTCGCTGTGACCTCCTCGCACGAAACGTGTTGATCGAAGGCGACTACAGGAACGCAAGATCACCAATTGAGGGGTCGACAAACCACCAAAGTGCCTTCCCGTCCTTCTTTTGTCGAAATTGGCCGAGAATCCACTGCGCGACATACTCCGAAATCGTCCACCATTCGGCTATCATAGGTCCGCGAATCCGTTTGAAGAGGAACAGGCATCGCCGCGTAAGAGTGCCCGTCCTCTGACTGGAACACATGACATTGAAAGGGGCTTGATGTCCGCTTCGGGATTGACGAAAAAACAGTTGGACGAATTGCGACAATTCGATTCTCCCACGATTTGTAACGCGGTCGAGCTCTGGAATCGACGCCCCCGCAATACAGGTTACATGACCTCTGCAATCAAGGCCTGCTTTCCCACATTCCCGCCGATGGTCGGATACGCGTTGACATCGACTTTTCGCAGTATGGCTCCCCCACGAGGCGGCGATGCTTATGGCAGCATCGGAACACAGCTGGACGCCTTCGCAGACATTCCCGGGCCACCAGTCATTGTGTTTCAAGACCTTGATGAACCCTGCGCTGCTGCCACGTTCGGCGAAATCATGTGTTCCACCTACAAGCGATTCGGAGCCCAGGGGCTGGTGACATCCGGAACCGGTCGAGATCTGGCTCAAGTCGAAGCAATCGGTTTTCCCGTGTTCACGAACGGAGCCGCTGCTGCCCATGGCTACTGTCATATTCTGGACGTTAACACTCCGGTCACGGTCGGCGGGATGGTCATTTACCCTGGAGATTTGATTCACGGTGATTTGAACGGCATCACGACGATTCCGACCGAAATCGCCAGCGAAGTGGCCGAAGTCTGCCGCGAAATCGCGCGGGCCGAAGGCATCATTCTGGACTATCTCAAAAAAGAAAATGTCACCATTGCCGAATACAACGTGGCTCGCAAGGAATGCGGTGACATCATCAACAATCTGGGCAAACGACTGCGTGGGGAATAGCCTCCCTGCAAATCAAGGAATTGTGTGGTCGTGAGTGACATTCAGTCGTTTCATGTCGCCTGGTTTGTCACCCACGATACACAGTTCGATGTCACCCTTCGAATTGGTGATGGACGGCTGCTGGGCGTGGAATCAGGGCGATCCGTCGATGCGATCGACCTGGGACGGGTCGCGCTGATAGACGGACTGGTTAATGCGCATACCCATCTGGAATTCAGCGGCATCGCACAGCCGATCCCGACTGCGGGGCGATTCACCGATTGGATCCGCGCCGTTATTGCGCATCGTCGCGCCCATCCCGCCAACGTCGGCGAGGCAGTTCGCGCCGGTCTTTGCGAAAGTCTTGAATCCGGCACGACTCTGCTGGGCGATATCGCCACGAGTGGCTGGTCATCCCAAGATTACGCCGCCAGTCAAATCCCGGGTATCGTCTTCCAGGAAATTCTGGGACTTCTTCCGGATCGCATCGACGAACAAAGAAATCTTGCAAGTGCGCATCAGTACCGCATCGTCACTCCGCTGTCAGCGGGAATCAGCCCACACGCTCCATACAGCACGCATTTGGATCTCGTTCACGAAGCCGTCGATCTCGCCCGTAAAACCGGCTGTCCGTTGGCGATGCATCTGGCAGAAACCCAAGCGGAACTCGAACTTCTTGCACAGGGAACAGGTGAATTTCGTGAACTGCTAACCGAATTGGGGATTTGGCGAGACGACCCATCGGCGTTCGGAAAAAGACCGATGGACTACCTCGAAATTCTCTCGCAGGCGCCTCGAGCATTGGTCATACATGGCAACTTTCTCGAAGAAGATGAGTTGCAGTTCATCGCGGCACGGCCCCACATGACGCTCGTCTATTGCCCCCGCACGCATGCGGCCTTCGGGCATTCCGACCATCCCTGGCGGCGTCTCCTCGAGCAGGGCGGACAGGTCGCCTTGGGAACCGATAGTCGAGCATCAAATCCAGATCTAAGTCTCTTCGCGGAATTGCAATTCTTGGCGTCCCAAAACCCCGAACATTCGCATCTCGATTTGTTGCAGCTGGGATCGAGTGCAGGCCGAATCGCTCTGGGACTCGGCGGATCAGATCGGGCAAACTTCACTCTGGTTCGCCTTGGCGATTCCTCACTGAACGATCCCCAACGACACTTATTCGCTCAAACCAACCGAGTCTGTGGAACAATGGTGAACGGCCGATGGGTTTGGCGACAGACGGATCAATCGCGGTAAACTTCCCGACGGCAAATATTTGGCAGCAGTAGACGCCCCTCACTCCATTGGGGTCGTCAAAAGACGACGATGCGACATCGATCGCAACCTTGAGTAGCCAAGCGAAGTCTCAAAGAGGCCTCACTCGGACCAAGTTGCTCTCGGTGCTCATGACAATCGTTAGCCGGACGTGAGCACCGTTTTCAGCGCATTGATCAGATATTCGATCTGTTCCAAGGTGTTGTAAAGATGGCAGGAGACACGCAGCAAAGATTGGCCACGACATTCGGTGATGGGAATCTCGATCTGGAAGCGTTCCCGTAATTTCTGCTGCAGCGGATGCATGGAATTCGGTTTCGCCCTTTTTTCTCCGCCAATGGGAAGGGGAACCGTAACCATTGAACCGTACCAATCCAATGAATCGGGCATCCAGGCAGTCTGCCCAAAAAGCTGCTCAAGCTGCTGACGGGCCGACTGAGCCAAGTGATGTGTCCACTGTCGAAATGGCTCGAGTCCGGTTTGCTCGAGAAATTCAATGGCTGCCGGAACCGCCAGAAACGGCGCCGGATCACGCGTGCCCAGCCAATTGAATTGATCCTGCCAGCGTTCGGGTAAACCCGCCAGACTTCGTCCCCAACTGGTCATGTGCGGCTGCAGATTCCGCTGCAGTTTCCGTTTGATATAGAGAAAACCTGAGCCAAATGGCGCACTCAACCATTTGTGCAAACTGGCACAGTAATAGTCACAGTCAATCTCGCGCAGGTTGACGTGGCGCATGGCAATGGCGTGCGGTCCATCAATACAGACAGGCACCCCGCGTTCTCGCGCTTGTCGACAAATCTCGGTCACGGGGAGAACGATTGCCGAAGGAGATGCCACATGACTGACGACGATTAATTTCGTTCGATCGGTCACCGCCTGGAATAGGGAATTGCAGATCTCGTTCGCATTCGACAACCTCGGTGGTCCAAAAACGACCGAAGCCGTGGATGGAGTCGAGTCGTTCTGAATGGCCCCCAATTGTGCATTAACGACGCGTGCCCCGACGCGTTCACACTTTCGCCGCCAGATCCGAAAGACCGCTCCGTATTCGTGGTCATTCAGTAAAACTTCGTCACCCGCCTGCAAATCCGCCGTCTCGGCGACAATGTTCATCGCCACCGTCGCATTGTCTACGAAGACCATGTCGCGAGGTTCGGCACCGACGAATTTTGCCAACACCGACATCGCTTGATCGAGCGCCGGCTCCATTTGTTTCAGATAGAAATCCATCGGCTGACATTCGAGGCGGCGAGAGAATTCCTCGCGTGCCTCTTGCACAACCCGTGGTGCGGGACCGAACGAACCATGATTGAAATAGATGACGTCATCAGGAATCGACCAAGCCGATCGCGGCGGCAATTTGATGTTCATAGCGAACACTCCTTGCGTTGGCAGGTCCATCTTTCGAGATCGTGCGACGAGACCACCCATTGCTGTCGTCACTCGTGCGAATGACTCGCATCAGGATATTGACCGTCGCGAACTTCCTGGAGATATTGCCTGGTCGCCTCAAATGCCGCGGTGCGCAGATCGCCGTATTGTTTCAGGAATTTCGGCTGAAACCCCTCGGTCAGTCCCAACATGTCGTAACTGACCAAGACTTGTCCATCACAATCAGGACCGGCCCCGATTCCAATTGTGGGAATGGACAACTCTTTGGTGATTTTGGCAGCAATCCCCCGCGGGATCAGTTCCAACACGATTCCGAACGCACCGGCCTCTTCTGCAGCGCGCGCATCCGCCAACAGGGCAGCCTCGTCCCGTTGAACCTTAGCCATACTTCCGAGTTTTCGTATTGATTGAGGCCTCATCCCCACGTGAGCCATCACGGGCAGATCCGCTTCCGCCAAGGCTCGAATGGTGGCGGCTTGATTGACACCCCCTTCGATCTTGATGGCCCCCGCGCCTGTTTCCTTCAAGACGCGGCCAGCGTTCTCGACGGCTTGTGTCGGACTCACCTGATACGTCATGAAGGGTAAGTCGACAATCACCAACGACCGGGATGCCGCGCGGGCCACAATCTCACCGTGGTAGATCATCTGCTCAAGAGTGACCGGCATCGTGGTGGATTTGCCTTGCACGACCATCCCCAGCGAGTCTCCCACCAGAATGGCATCGACGCCTGCCTGATCGAAAAGGCTGGCAAAGACGAAGTCATATGCCGTCAAAACCGTGAGCTTTTTCTCACGCCCTTTGGCGGCCACGAATTTCGGCACGGACATCGGACTGGTCGGTGGTGAATTGGGTCGAGCTGGGGACATTCCGGAAGCATCCTATCGATAGTACTCAAGGCGATTGGGATAACGTTGATCGAATCTCTTGTCACCCAAGATGACGTTTTATGCGATATCAAATGGAAACGGAATCACATCCGCGAGTTTGTCTTTGTCGAGAGCCAGCATGATCAACCGGTCAACTCCGAGCGCGTTGCCCGAACACGATGGCAACCCAGCATCCATCGCCGTTAGCAACCGGCTGACAGCGGGTAACGGACGAAGTCCGCCATCCGATCGCAGCGCCGCTTGCTCACGAATGCGACTTCGCAGAGCCGCGGCGTCCGTCAGTTCGTCATAGCCGTTACACAACTCAATCCCATCAATGTACAGTTCGAATCGCTCGGCCGTCAGGCCGTCGGAAGAGAGCCTGGCCAACGCCGCTTGACTCGCGGGATAGTTCATCAGAAATGTGGGGCGTTCTCGGCCCAGATGCGGCTCGATCAATTCCGCCAACAAAAAATTCAGCCACCCATCACGATCGTCGTCTGCAAGGCTCGGCGGCGGCACGACCTGATATCGACCAGCAATCGATCGCAGTTCAGTCATCGAACAAGTCAGCACAGAACAACCCGTTTGACGGAGGAACGCATCATGATAAGACAGTCGCTCGAAACCGTCCGGATGAAGAACCCGATCGGTCAATGATCGGGAAGTGGAAATCTGATCGGGATCACACTGTTTCGCCCCAAGTGATATGACCCGTTGCACCAATGACTCGGTAAAACTCATCAAGGCGGCCAGATCGTCACCGCGTCGGTACCATTCCAGCATGGTAAATTCAGGGTTATGTCGCTGGCCAAATTCTCCGTTGCGAAAGGCTTTGCCCAATTGATAGATCGAGTCGGCACCTGCGGCCAATAGGCGTTTCATGGCGAATTCAGGCGACGTCTGCAAATACCGCAGTTCGCCACCTTGTTGCCAATGGGTTGAAAGCGGAATCCAGGGAGCGACGAACGGTTCCAGCCAAGCATCCACCACAATATCGGCGGATAGCAGCGGAGTTTCGACTTCGAAGTAGCCAGCCCCATCGAAGTATTCGCGAATCGCAGCAATCAATTGTGCCCGCTGCTTCAAGACGGCAATCGATGTCGTCGGCAAATAATTTCCGGGTGGCCGTGACTGGAGCATACTGCGGGTCCATTTCATCGTCTCGTCCTGAAGCTTTTATCAAGCCGGACGTGACGCGACGATTCGTTTGATCGATTTGAATTGCGAAACCGCTTGGATCAGGGCCACGATCAATAGGCAGGGGCCAAAAACACTCGGCGTCAAAAACAGCCACCAGACCAAGGCCAGCAGCAACCACGACATCACGACCTGCCGATGCAACCAACCGCTCCATTCAATCCTGATCGTCCCTCGCAGGATGGGCATCAGGATCAGGGCGAGCAACACCGAAAAGACAATTTGGAATTGACGCCAATCAAATCGTTTGACCTGAATCTGCGCCCCTTGACGAGGCTGTCCACGGATTGCCTGTTGGCTGTCGGCGACGGGCCCTTCAAACAACTGCGCCTGCCAGTTGTTCGGTGACGCCGGGGAAACACGTTCCAATTGATTAATTCGATCGACAATTGTTCTCCAGTGCTGCAGTTGTCGTTCAACCTGTTCGCTACGATGCTGAATCTCTGCAGGTAATCGCAATCGAAGCCGTTTTTGCATTTGATCGATCATCCAACGATTCGCCACGGCCCCCCGTGTTTCGGCCCCGAGCGCCGCGTGACGATCCAATAATGCGTCGAGCCAATCCAAATCCTGATCCAGCGAACTCATCACGGTCAAACCCGAACTGGACCAGAACGCCGTGGGATCATCCGGCAGAATCGTCACCAGGTTTCGGTCGATTTTTATGTCGCGAGGCCAGAGGAACGGTTCCGTTGGCAATCGCTGTGATCCACCGGTTGTCTCACGAACGTCCCACGTCATTTTCAACAGCGGTTCGGTTCCCGTGTCGGACAGCGGAATCGTCAATCGCCCGTCAACAGGTAATATCAGAGCCACGGGATGATCGTCGAGAAAAATGGACGTGACATGCACGCCGGCTGGAAGATCAAACACAAGATCACTTCGCAGGGAGGACAGAAACGCCTGAGTAATCCCCGAACGACCGCCATCGGGGCGCAACCACATTCGCTGATCGAGCAATCGAATTGACGGCTCGCGAAGCTCAGATTGCGCAACGTCTCTCTGAATCTCGACTGAGGGTCCAGCCACTTTAAAAGCAACACTACCCCCAGGAAGTTCGCTATAGAAACTGGACGACCACTCGGGCAGGTCCCCCACGCGAAGTTCGCGTCCCCCCGTCGGAAACCAAACGGTGTCCGATTCAATCACCACGAACGATTCATGACTGCTGGAATAAAGAGGAATCGGTAACGGCAATTCCCAATCTGGCAACTTCGGCTCGATCAGCATGGTTTCGAATTGAACAACCACGGCTTTGGATCCTTCGTTGCGATTCAAAAGCAGGTCAAGTTGTCGCAGTCCCTCATGGAATTCGTGCCAAGCCGGTTCGGCGCGATTTACCTTCACTGAATCGAAATCCCCGAATGACGCCGGAAATGTCAGACCCATCCGCAGCGGCGATTCACCTTCGGGAATCATTTCCAGCCGATATTTCAATTGCCAGCTCGCATTTTCATTGCGGCGAAGTAAAACGGCCGAACGACTGGAACAGCGAGAGTGACGAGAAGACGTCTGAATCGTTCCCCGCACGACGGGATCGTTGAGTTGAAAACTTCCCATCAGAACAGGTGATCCGGCCGGCGAATTGGCCGTGGTTGATTCATCGATGGCGACCGGCCGCCATTCAGAGGGCGGCGTAAACGCGACGTCGACATCCGGATCCCGCATTAATATCAAGATGGAATTCGTGGTTTCGCACTCTTCTGGACGAACGAACGGAAGAGTGATCGGCGTCCCCGGTATCAACGGAAGGCTGGCGCGCAGGGTAATCGTCTGTTTTCCTTGAGTCTTATCACGCAAGAATAAAACAACGTGCGACGGATCAGTACGGGATTCTGTCTTCCCAGCTAGTCGTTCCGCATCATTTTCTTTGACCGAAATCTCTTCGATTCGAAGACGTCGATCGACCAGCAGTACCGTCTGAAACGTCGGCGCGTGAGCCGTTTCGATTTCACCTGTCAGAGTCCATTCCAACCGATGCCTGCCGATTACTCCCTTCTGCTTCCATTGCGTCGCCCGGCGCCGGGTTTGATAGGGAATCAAGGTGAACGCGGGAATCGTTCCCTCCCGCAATTCAAATGTCCACTGAGGCTGACGTTCGATAATCGATTCACGTCGACGTGAATCGGCCCCCGTCACCCAGGCATCCAGATAGGCCTCGGAGGAAATCGTGCTGATATTTTCGGGATCAAGATTCACCGTTTCCAGCCGGAAATCGGATGACGTCGAAACTCCCCACCAGTTACGCTCGTACTGAAATTTGAGCCATTCCGACTGAGACAATCCAAACTTTGGCAACGGGGTTTGAACCAACGAATCGGATTGAAGCAAGACCAGCGTTCCATCGACGGTCACGGATGTCTGTTGCGGTTTCTCAAAGACCAATCGCAGCCGACGTTGGCCGTCCTTCGTCACGATCACATCGTGACGAAGCAAATCGTCCGCTCGCAATTGATCCTTGCGAACAATCGCATTCTGCGGCAGATCCAGTTCCATTGCATCGACACTTCCTTCTTGCATCGTCGCCACGAGATGGAAGTGCATTTCGGAATAGGCCGGTTTCAACCCAAGATATTGCAGCAGCGAGGCCGAGACTCGTGCGGCCTTGCGCGGCGGCGCGGTCTGTCCCCATCGAATTTGAATCTCTCCCGTCGATCCCAATTCGCTGATAAGTGATCGAGATTTCGCCATTCGCTCTGAAGCACCTCGTCCCCCAAGGATTTCCATAAAGGGAACCAGTTCGGGAAATGCCAGAGTGAATTGGCTGTTGGCAACGGTAGGGATTCGCAGCTCAAAACTCGCCGATTGCGGTCGAGGTCTGCGTGATCGAAGTTCAATTTCGTAGGTTCCCAATTCGTCGTCCACGCGACGCGTCAGTTCGATCGAATATCCTTTTCCATTGGGTAAGATGCTGACCGGATAAGCCACTCCATTTACTTGGCACGAATCGGCATCGGGCAAACTCACCTCCGAAAGCGCCAAGGCCACCGTTACTGGCTTGCCGCTGTGACCGAGTAGATGCACGCGATACTTCGCGAGAAGGTTCAGATGGGCATTCGACGTGCCATTCATTTGATAGCGTGCCGACGAAATCAGGTAAGTCGGCTCGGCAGCATACTCACGAGCCATCGTCTTCCATCGTTCGAGAACGTCACGCGGGACGTAAACCAAACGCACTGTCTCAGAAGGAGTTCCCTCTTTGTCAACGGGAACATAAACGCGAGGGCGTTTGTTTAGCGTCAGATCTTCTGTCAAAGGTTCCTGAGCAAATGATGATACTTCGAACCGTGAAGCCAGCCCGAACAATGTCATTCCACTGACCAACAGCGCGGTCAACACACCACGCAACCTGCGTTGGCCTTGGCCGACGAGTTGTTCAGACGACTGTGCCCTTTGCAGCCATCGACGGGGAACAATCAAGGCAATCAAAATTCCTGCGATTGCTCCACCGCAAAAACTGGAATAGGGGGGAGATAGTAGTAATGTGACACCCAGCAAAAGTGCGAGGCCGTATGCAGCCAATCGATCCCGATAGCACCAGCCGAGGATTCGCAGCAGGAGGCCAATCAACAGGCTGATCCCCAAACTGATCCAGGCCAGCAGCTGTATCCGTTCGGCCTGCCACAATTCGACATAAAGTTCGATAGGCACATCCGGGGATACGGCATGATAGAGCGCGACCAGTTCAATGCCCGAATCGCCAATGGAAGTACTGGGTGGACGCTGCGACTGCAACAGTTGATTCCACGAATCACTTCGCAGCGGATTAAAAATTGTCTCATTCGCAGTTCGCCCCAGTGGACCAAACAAACGTTCGTTCAATGTCGGCTTGGGAAGTGATCGCGCAAGACAAACCCCCGAGGGCTCGGCAAAAATCCGTGCCGATGGAGGAATGCCGAATTCCCAGAAAAACCCCAAGACCTGTGCTGAAACTTGAGGGACGACAATCTTCCGCCGTTCACAAAGAACGCTGGCCTGCGCCGGTACACGGTAACTCAATTCTACCGTATCTCGCCGAGCGGCATTCAATCCGGGGATGACAAATTCGCCTCCCTGAAACGTCGCTGCAATCGACTCACCCCCCACCAACGCCTCCTGCACGATGGCGGTCGGATCGAGCTTGATACGCAACGATTCCTGGGCGGAGCCGTTTTCCAATTGCAAGCGAGCTCGATACAAGTCCGACCCGTCGGTATCCGCCGACATCAATGTTCTGAGCTGCATCGAAACCATCAGTGGAAATTCTTGCGACGGGAGCGGGTTTCGCAATGCCAGTCCTAATTCCGCCTGGGGCGTCGAATACGACCAGGACAAATGCTGTCCTGCCAGCTTCAGACCGTCGGTCTCAAGATCAACCTCAAGACTTTCGGGATGCGTCAACTTCAATTCTGCCAGTTTTTCGACCGCCTGAGGAACGAAAATCAGCGCCGGCCGATTGTTGACCGTCCAGCGACTCGCAGACGTTCCTTCAATCGTCACGTCGCGACCGATCGCGCGCGGTAAACGAATCTCCCAAAGTTCTCCATTCGCCGGCAAGCTCCATTCCGGGTGCTGCGATTTGGGAAATCGCACCGCCGACAACGCGATCGCTTGAGTACCTTTCCATGTCCAGCGGACGTCGGGACTTGATTCAGTCAAATAGACCAATAGTCGATCTGCAAGCGTCTCGGAGTTTTCGGAATGGATCGAGTACTTCACTCGATATTCTGAGGGCAGGGCCTCGATCAAGGTTTCTGTCCGCACGTGTACTGGCTGCAACCGAGGCGTCACCTCTAATGTGCCCGTCCCATCCAGCGAATCTCCTCGATACCATCGTCGTTCAAAACCTGGCTTCTCGGGAGGAATATCAAATGCCGTTGATGCCGGGCGAGCGATCCGTTCCAACCGACTGTCGGCCGAAACGACCGACGTCATGGAATTAGGAATCTCCATTCCAAGAATGACGTCGGAAATATCACTATTCATGATCTGAGGCAACGGAACCGGCACCGGTTGACCTGGCTGCGGGAGGCGACGACGAGCGAACACCTTGACCGACCGCGATTGGCCAGCCGAAATGACCTCGAGAAATTCGATCGACAAGATCGAGCCCCGTTCGGCTTGTGGTTGGACATCCCAGTTTAGCTTCCGAATTTCACGCGACCGCGGCGATTCATCGGGAGTACCCACCAGCTTGCGGTTTTCTGACTCGCCGCTCATCCGGACATCGGTCACGTCCCAACCCGGTGGGAACAGGCAACTTGTCTGATAACCACCGCCGGCCAACGACTTCCAAATGATCTCCGATGTCAAATTCCACGAGTCTTCTTCCACCGACAGGACACTCAGCAACTGCCCCGACAACGACACCTGCGCGCGATGAACGTCCAGAATTAACTGAGCATCCGGCGTCAGTTGCTGAAAAGTGAAACTTCTTTCGCCATCTGTCGTTCGCTGTCGGTATCCATTGGCGCGAATCGACCGCACTTGCAGTGGAGTTTGCACCGTAAGGGCAAGTTGTCCACCGTCGAAAGTCCCGTTCTCAACCACAATTTGCGGGAGGATGGCCGGTTGCCCCGGTTTCTGCACGGCGATACCGTCGATTCGCAGCGTTCGCCGTCGACCACTGAGCGGCCCCGGTAATTGAATCGTCCAGCGACCATCCGCTTCGGCTTCAGGTGTTCGCTTCAAGGGAACCGGATTATCAACACCGTAAACAGCGGAATAGATCTCGAGACCGGCGGGAACCTTTAAAGTCAATTCTCGAACGGGCGCGTCAAGTGCTTCGAGATGCAGATTCAACTGAAATCGCAGATCTTCCTGGCGAACGACAACTTGCATGTCGTGTTCGACAATCAGTACCCGTCGGTTCTCTTCGACTCCCTCTCGAGCGACGAACGTGATTCGACAACGACTTTCGCTACCGCAATGAATCCGCCACAACCGAGTTTCCTCACCCGCGATGTCAGAGAGCAACGTCACCTCCGCGCTGGGCGCCGATACAGAGAAACCTCGCGGGACACGAAGATCTAGAAATGAAATCGTCGCTTGAGGAAGTTGAAGATCAAAATCGATCCCGCCTGGAATCTTTCGACCTCGACAGGACCATTCTCCCAACAGCTCGTCTTTACCGGCATTGCTCAGCACCCAAGTCCGTCCATCCGCTGACGAACCCCAAATTGCGGCCCGATCCTGCCACTTGAGGTCTTCGAGGGCGAAAGAAAACATCCCGAGTTCAAGCAACGTCGAGCTGCCCTCCAATCGCTGCACAGACGCTGTCATCAACCCGCTTTGCAGTGTGTCACTCACCAAGGTGGCTTCGTAGTGAGCCGACTTGAGCGAAGCCAGACGGGGACTGCGATTTCGAACATTGATTTGCTCAACGAGCGCCAGAAACTCTTGTCGAGGAACTTCAACCAGACGTTCGACTTCGGCAGGCCATTTGGCCGGTTGATCGGCGGGAATATCGATCCGTTCGAACTCGACGCTCCCGCGTTCCGGTTCGGCCGCGTTGATCACCTGATTCGATGCGGACCAAATACCAGTGATCAGGAGTCCGACCCCGACAATCAGGGGGCCAGTGACACGAAACAGACGCAAGTTCATGACACGCCGCTCCCCGACTCGATCGGAACGCTGGGTTCACTGTCACGAGTCACGGGGCGATGCAACGTTGCTTCGTTCGGATCGGTTTGTCGAACGACATAATGACTGCCAAACGCCTGGATCGGCGGGAAATCATCCTGACCTTCGAACGACAGCACGCCATTGTCGTATCGACGGCGAATCCATCCTTCGAGAAACACCGCCGCGGCGGGAAAGATCATGCCAGCAATCATTGGTTGAATCAGCAGTTCCAACGGCGCGGCATACCACAATCCGACAATCGCCACGATCAGTCCCACGACCAACAAGGTCAACACATGTCGCAGGACGACCAGCCTGAGCATGATAAAGCCAATAATTAATGAGGACCCCGCGCCGAATAACAGCACCATCGAACTACTTAGCGTTTGAAAAACGAGCGTGTTTGGCGAATCGAACTGGCTGAACAAATACGAGTTGCCATTTTTCTCTGAAATCAGATTATCAGAGGGCGGTGAACCGGCCGTTCCGGCAGCAACCCATTGCTGCAGCTTTTCTGAACTGGGATCCGACACGCGACTCCAGACGAATCCAATCCGCTCCCAACGAAACATGGGCGATGCGGCGCGAGGATAAGTCAACAAGTGGTGTCCGGCGGGCAAGATCGTTTGCCAGATGACTTGCGACCAGGAACAATTCGGCAGCTGCGGTGAACGCAGTTCCAATCGATTCGACCAACCCATCACCGTACCGATTTCATCCTGATAGTCGACCGTCAGCAAATGCACGGCTGGCGAGGATCCCTCTAACTGTTCCGGCAATTGAACCAGGTACCGGTTCGATCCCACGGGAGATTCCACATATTCCAGTTCGGATAATCGTTTCTGTTCCCAGAAAAAAGTCGGTGGCTTGGAGCCCTTGGGCAACACAACGGGTAGCGACATTCCACGCGTCAAGACTCGAAATTGAGCTCGAATAATCCGATTTCCATTTTCATCCAGCGTGACTCGGACAAGAGCGGCCGCAACGCTTCCGGTCTCATTGACGTGGGTCGAACGGACCAGTTTGAGAGGAAGGTCCGCTTGCATCCCTTCCGCCATCCATTTCCACGCGTCCTGACGATTCAGTTGCGGACGCCAGGTTTCAATCGAAACCGGTTCGGCATCAAACCAATCGGATTGTTCGAGCGCCACACGGGTCTGCAGAAAAGGTTCGTCGAGACTCGTGAGAATTGGCAACGTGACCAATGCATCGGGGTCGAATGCGGAATCCTTGCCAAAGGGGATGGCGAATCTGGCTTGGATTTCGAAATGCCCCAACTGCGCCTCGCCCAGTTGCAACTGAATCTGCTGCCCAGTGCCCGCTGGTGTTTGAAGAAGCTCGGGCGTCAGTGGGACATCCCGGTCCGTAAAAAAACGAAGGCGAACGCGGTCAGGATCGATGGTCGGAGGAACCAGCAATCGAATTTGAGATAGCCGCTCGTACGACACATCATAAATCAAGTGTTGTACGAGTCGGAATTGATTGTCCTGCCACTTCGCTTCGGTGAATGATTCGGTCCGAACCCGTTGCTTCTGCGGAATGACTCGCAAACCAAAGGATTGTTCATCGGTGTCAATCCGATAGACGGCGGACCGCAGCCCTCGTGTCGCTTCGGGCAATGCGGCGAGATCCAAGGTCGATGACGGTAACGAGTGAAATACGGTTTCACCGCGAGCGGTCAGATCGGTGTCGACGTTCTCGGCGTTCGCCAGAATCAACGTCGAAGGCGACAATCGCGACGCCGATTTCGGACGTGGCAGCGAGAACGCCACATCTTCAGCCATTTTGAAATGACGCCGTGCCCGCAGATGCACCGAGAACTTGCCCGAACGATACTTAATCAGCCGAACCGCAATTTGCCCTTTGTCATCGACAGAATAGCTTTCGACAATACCCGGCTCTTCGACGGACTCGATTGTCCACCCCTCGGATTTGTGATTCGGCCAGGTCAAGACGACTTCATTCATGCTGTCTCGATCGACGTGAAATTGAAAATCTGCGTCGAGAGTCAGATGCTGTGTGGAAGCGATCAGCAGGAGTTGAGGTTTCACCTCATAATACGGCTTAACTTCATCAAACGTCGCCGAAATCTTGAATGGCTGGCTGAAGAATTGATAGGCATGAATGACCGACCCCATCGCCGCGGGGAATTCGCCGGCGTTAATTCCCAACAACGTTGGGTCCGGTGTTTTTGACATCCGTAACCCTTCGGCAATCGAGAAACCGATCTTACCGACTTGTTTGCGAGCTCCTTCGACAGCAAAGCCATCAATGGTTAGCGGCGTTCCGAGTTTGAAGGGAAGACGTAGCGTCCAGTTTAGTTGGGCCGAATTCGTTTTCTCTTTCAACGTCACGACGATCTTCTGTCGATTTTCGGCGTCGAATTTGTAGGACTGTTTTTCGGAATCATCGAGTTTGATCAATTCGGCGCCGGTAGGAATCCTGACCGAAACCTGTTCAAATCCCTGCAGTGAAGAGATCTTTTGGTCGGCTCTCAGCAAAACTTGATCGGCTTCGACTTGAACTCGAATCATCGTCTGCGATTCCAGCGACACTTCGTTCGGACGAACATCAAGATTAGGTTGCCAGGTCAGATCCAATTGCGAACCCAAACCAAAAGCTTCGATCGATGTCTTTCCATTTCCTGCGGACTTCAGTTCAACAACCGTTTGTTCCGGTAAAACCTTGGCATTGACCGAAGAATAGGGCAACGTGACCTGCATACGACTGATAGGACTGACCGGCAACGAGACATACAAATGTCGTGACGGGGGCAGCTTTTGCAGGGGAACGCTGAGCGTCATCTCCAAGCGATGCGGACCGCGTCCCTTGAACCACCAGATGTAACCCTGTTTCGGATCCTTCCTGTCGAAGACCTCAATGCCGTCCCCTGTGTAGAACGGGGGCTCTTTCAAGACAGCTTCGTTGAAGAACAGTGGAACCTTTTCAAATTGATCCGCCTGATGCAGACGGACGGTGAACACTGCTTTCAGTGTCGCACGTTCATCATCCGCGACGCCCGTGATTTCCAGCTCTGAAATCGTCGGTGCCTGGGGCCCTTGTGCTCGGCCTTGATTGTCATCGAGTGATTTGAGGTACCCCTCCAAGGTCGGACCGTTGGGAATGGGATGCAGGTCGCCATTCTTATCGGGTAAATAACGGATCGCTGGCGGAGGCAATGGGGTGTCTTTGCTTTTGACCCCGTTGGTCAAAAGTTCTTTTTTCGGGGAAATGACATCAGACGGTTTCGAATCGTTCGACTTGGCGGGGAATGGCGAGTCCTGTGCGCCCAGTGGCAGCAATACGTACCCCAACACCAGCACGCAAACAAGCGAACCGAATAACCGTGGCAAAGACAATGTCAAAGTTCCCCGCATCTACTCAAAACCTGTACCGGAAATAAAGGGCCGGGCGAGAAACGGCAGAATCGCGCAAAAAGATGGGAACGCGAACGTTCAGCGATGTCCCGAGTGGGAGCCCCAAAAACAGAGATGATTCGCATGGATTCTACTCCATAGAGAGCCGTTCCGCATCTATTTTCTCAAGTTTAGGAAACTCTTGCGTAATTCGCAGTCACACGTGAACGACGAATTACACCATCATTCCTGCGGCCCCGGAAATCTGATCCGGCCTGGAATGGATGGCCCAGACATCCTCATTGAGAAAGCAACGGTATCAGCTGCTCATGAATCCCAGAGCCATTTGTGGCCAAGAGGTTCGGTTCTTCTAGCTGAAACAAGGATCCGTCAATCTGGGAAATCCGACCTCCCGCTTCTTCAACGAGCAGAATTCCCGCCGCCATATCCCATGGCTTTAGGCTGGTGGACCAGAATCCCTCCACACGTCCCGCGGCAATGTTGGCCAGATTCAAGGCAGCAGAACCTGTTCGTTGCACCGTCTGAGCCATCGGCAAAACTCTCAGAAACCGACGAACCGATTCGTCATGTTCGCTGGTAGCCACGGGGAGACTGGCGATGACAAGTGCCTGCCCCAGTTCGCCGATTTCGGAACATCTCAGCGGGCGGCGATTCAATGTTGCTCCTTCGCCGCGCACCGCCAGAAACATCTCGTCGTGAATCGGATCGAAGATCGCTCCCACAATCATCTCACCACGACATTCCAATCCAATCGACACCGAATAGTAGGGGAAGCCGTGTACGTAGTTAGTGGTGCCATCGAGCGGATCAATCACCCAGCGGTAGGGGGAATCGACGCTCTCGACATTCAATCCTTCTTCTCCGCAGAAGCCGTGGTGAGGGTACCGGCTGTGGATAAAGTCAAAGATCGCCGCTTGCGCCGCTTCGTCCGCCTCCGTCACAAGATTCGCTCGACTCTTTTCTCGAACTGTGAATTTTGACGACCAGGCACGAAGTACGTGTCCTGCCCGTCGTGCGGCCTCTTCCGCAGTTTGCACATAATCGCGCATCAAACCTCCAAATTACTGCCCGGTCAAAACTGCCGATATCCGATTTGTAATACATGGAGTGTCCCGTTGGGAATGGGTTCGACACGTAAACTCCTCAAGTCCAGGTCGGACCGGGCCTTTTTTCTCGGGGAAATCGCTCGTGCTGACCAGAAATGGAACTTTACGGCCACTCAGTGAATGGTGTCGCCCCCGTGGACACCATTCTTGGTCGAACCCGTTCAACTAGTAGATCCGACATTATCGTCAAGAATCGGATATCCGTTGTTTACTCCCATTGGGGTCTACATCCACAAGAGTTTCGTCGGTTCGAAGCGGCAATTCGCAGCCACTAAACGTGTGTTATGTTTTCGATACGGAACGTTCCGGCAAGCGTAGGGTATTGACACCTCGTGACATAACGAGAGGAACAACAGAAACAACATGTTTTGGACCGTGCAGCATATCGTTTTCATCGTGGCTCTGGTGGGCTTTACCCTCGCCACTGCGTACACCGACACATACCGCTGGAAGATTCCTAACAAATTGACCCTGCCATTCTTCGGACTCGGGCTGGTCTATCAACTGGTGTTTTGGGGCCTTCAACCTTGGCATGGTCTGATGGACAGCCATGGCCTACTGGATGGCCTGGCGGGATTCGGTTTGGGATTTGGCCTGTACTTCCTGCTGTGGATCGTCGCAGGCGGTGGTGGTGGGGACGTGAAATTGATGGGTGCACTTGGCGCCTGGTTGGGATTCAAACTGACGTTTTGGCTGATCATCGCCAGCCTGGTCATGGTGGTCATCGATGGTGTCATTGTCACCGTCTACAAGTCGTTGACGATGGGCATGAAAAACTTCAAGAAGCAACATCTCGGCACTGGCCGAACCGACGCCAAAGGCAAAGCCGTCTTCAAACAAGAATCGACCTCGGAAAAGCGAAAGCGACGCATGCTGCCTTTCGCCATTCCCGTCGCCATGGCTGTTTGGCTGGTGATGCTGACGAACGCCACCGGCGTGATCAAGGGCGGACAATTGGGGCCCGAGCGCCGACCGCAACCGCAACCACAAATGCAGCAACAACAAGCTGCTGCAGAGCGATAACGATTTATGAAACGGGCTGACCATCAACGAATTCCGACGCAGCGGCGGAAACGACGCGGCGTGCTCAGCATGGAATTGGTGCTGACACTGCCAATTCTTTTCATGCTGCTGATGGCGTTGCTTCAGTTCATGATGTTGTTTTATTCACGCAGCTTGATCGTGGAAGCATCTCGAGCGGGCGCCCGCAAAGCGACCCTGCCGGGCGCGACCGTGCAGGATATCGAAACGGAAATCCAGCGCGTTCTTGCGCCGCGATTACAGCAGGGGATGCAGGTCGAGGTCGCTTTTGGGGAATGGAGTGGCGATGCCGTGTCGGTCTCGGTGGCCGTACCAATGACGGCTGCGGCTCCAGACCTATTGTGGCCAATCGGATTCGGTCTGAATGGACAAAACTTGTTTGCTGAAACACGGATGGTGCGGGAATAGCGGTTCAATGAGGTCGTTGACCCACAATCATCTGAAGACTTAAAGCGGGCGGCTGGTATTCCTTCGTGACACGTTCGTCGCGGGAATCGCCAGTGCCGGGAGACTGTCCTGTGAAACGTTTGACACCTGCCATGCTGACCGTCGTCATGTTCGGCATCATCGGTCTATTGGTCCTTGGGTACTTCGCCAAGAACCTGTTTGCCCAAAAGGAAAAGCCCGCCGGCCCGACGCTCCGCGAAGTGCCGATGGCTGTCACCGATATTAAACCCGGGACGGTCATTACCGCGGATCATCTGGGAATGGGACGTTACGACCGAACCAAGCTCACGCCCGATGTGCTGCTGGCGAATCGCGTGATCGTCGGTCGCGTGGCGCGCGAGGCAATCAAAGCCGCTCAACCAATCAAGGCAGGGCAACTCTACCAACCCGGCGAATTGCCACCGTTGGACATCGGTCCCGATATGCGAGCGGTCTCCATTGAAGTGGGCGACGGGGCTGCGATGGTCGATGGCATCATTAAGCCTGGCGATACGGTGGATGTGCTGTTCACGGCCCAGGGTGGAAACAATGGCAGCGACACCTATCAAGGTGGCCTGACAATGCGTCTGTTCGAAGGTGTCAAGGTCTTAGCCATTAACCGCAACTTTGCACAAGGTCGTGTCGATCGTGGGAACAATCACGTGACGCTCGAACTGTCCGTTGCCCAGCAGAACATCGTTGTTCTGGCCAAAGATCGCGGCAAGATCACCCTGACTTACAATCCCAGCGGCAAGGGAAACGGCGGACTCGCGCTGTCGAATTCCGAACGTGTCACATTGTTCGAAATGCTGGGTTTGGAAAAGTCCGATCCCCGAGTCGAACCATTCATCACTGAAATCTTCCGAGGAACAAGTCGCACGAAAAATCAGTTCGACACCAAGGGCCGGCTGATCGACAATCGAAATGCCGTGGATAACAACCAAAACACGCAATATCAATTGCCCAATAACAACCTCCCCAGCCAGGGACAATCGCCAACAAACAATACCACCAACAACAACAGCCCCCAGTTCGATCCGGCACCGCAGCTGAACCCCGTTCCCAGCCGGGCAATTAATCGAACGGTAATTCCACAAACCGATCAAGCTCCGCGGAACGCACCCACGGCTCAGCGACTTCAACCGCGAAACTAGATCGTCAATGCGGAGCCCGCGAACGATTGTTCGCGGGCTTTTTTAACGCATCTCTTCCTAGCCCATTTTGAGTTTGCAGCCTGCCATCCGAACTGAGTTATGCACCGAATTCGCCGATCAGATCGAGTTCTTCATCCGACGCTACGACGGCGAGGGTTCACATCGCCGGCCGTGGCGATCGCGTTGTTGATCGTCATGATGGGGCTGGCATTGATCATCGATCGAATCTGGCTCGAAACAGCGAAACTCGAACTGATGACGGCAGCCGAGGCTGCGGCCCTAGGTGCGGCGGCGGAACTCGCCAGCGACGACCTGCTGGTTCCGAACTCGTCTGTCGACCTGCGAGTGAGCAACGCTCTACAGACGGCCGACTGGATCGCCTCACAGAATTTCGTCTGCGGGTCTCCGGTCACACTGAATACCGAGCCCGAAGGCGATGTGCTTTTCGGCAACCTGGTTCAGGAACCGATGGGCATTCAATTTCTGGAGTCGAGTACCAATCCCAACACGGTCGTCGTCACGACTCTTCGCACACGATCGAACAACAACCCGATCGCTCTGTTCGTCACTGGCGCCACAGGACTTCCGTATGGAGACGTCGCGGCTCGAGTGGAAGCATCTGTCAACAATGACGTCGTCGGCCTGCGTTCGATTAGTGGTTCTCCCATTCCGGCACTTCCGATCGCCATCTGGCAAGTCGATCCCAGCGGACAACGCGCGGATACCTGGAACAACCTGATCGAATCCAATCAGGGTTCGGACAATTACAGTTTCGATCCCGATACGCATACGGTTACTGCTGGCCCCGATGGGATTTCCGAGATGGTGATTCACAGTGCGCCAACCGCTGGCAATCAATCAAATCCCAATTTCCAATTGGTCGACATTGGGACCGGATTGAATAACACGGAGTTGACTCGACAGATTCAATCCGGCCTGAGCGTCGATGACCTCCAGGTTTGGGGAGGCGCCATTTGGCTTGGCCAGGGCGTCACGCTCAGTCTCACCTGCTCACCCCAGTTCGATTCGACGCAAGTCACAGCGTTCGAGAACCTGATCGGCCAACGCCGCGTTTGCTTTCTGTATTCGACGATCGCGATGCAACAATCCAACGGTACCTCTTCGCAACAATCTTCTGCCGGCACAGCCACCTGTACCGAGATCGTCGCAATTCGCATTCTGGCCGTTAGCCAGAATGCCGACGGATCGTGCAGCGTGACGATCCAGCCGACGGTCATGACAACTCGCACCGCCATACTGTCCAGCGAAAGTACGAATCCTGCGACAGACGACGCGACGGATCTGTACACGACAGATTCATTCGACGCACCGACCAATAGCAATGGAACTTCCATCGGTAACTTTCCATCAACCACCACGACAAACGCGGCCCCAAACCGCTACGTCTACAAATTGCGACTGACACATTGACCCCCATGCGGCATTTGCCGGTCGATTTTCAGCCAGATAAACAACAACAGCACTCGGACAATTCTTACATCGGAACGCCCCATGCTCGCCGAACAAACATCACCCGCCGTCGTTGATCCACGACAAGCCTTCCAGCAGTTGAAGACACGATTGCATCGGCAGATGGTCGACGCGATCGATCTTTCCAAGGCGGGACAGTTGCAGGAACGCGAACTGCGTTCACAGCTTCGCGCGCTGGCCAGTCATCTGTGCGTGCAAGAAACGGTTAACCTTCCCGCTGACGATCGCGAAGCGATGGTCCGCGAAATCATGGACGAGATCTACGGCTTTGGCCCGATCGAGTCCCTGATGCAGGATACCGATGTCAGCGACGTATTGATCAACGGACCCGATAGTGTTTTCATCGAACGCAACGGTATTCTCGAACGAACCGACGTTCGCTTTGCCAACGACGAACATCTGCTGCACTTTATTCAGCGATTGGTGGGCCGGGCCGGTCGTCGAATCGACGAAGTTTCGCCGATGGTCGATGCTAAATTACCAGACGGTTCCCGCTTGAACGCCGTCATTCCACCGCTGGCACTGCGCGGGCCGACCGTTTCCATTCGCCGATTTAAAGAGAAGGGCATTGCTCTCGAAGATATGGTCCGGTTAGGCACCTTGACCCCCGAAATGGCGGATTTCATGGTCGCCTGCGTCCGTGGACGAATGAACATGGTCGTCAGCGGCGGTACCGGCGCCGGCAAGACGACAATGCTGAATAATCTCAGCCGGTTCATTCCTGAGACGGAACGCGTCGTCACGATCGAACAAACGGCCGAATTGCAACTGCAACAACGCGATGTCGTGGCCTTGGAAACTCGCCCACCCAACGTCGAAGGACGTGGCGAAATCTCGCAACGTGACTTGCTGAAGAACAGCCTGCGAATGCGTCCCGACCGGATTTTGGTCGGCGAAGCGCGCGGCGGCGAAGTCCTGGATATGCTGCAAGCCATGAACACGGGCCACGATGGTTCGATGAGTACCGTTCACGCGAACGATACGCGCGACGCGTTGGACCGTATGGAATTGATGATTGCATTGTCCGGGGTCGAACTGCCGACGCTGGTGGCACGTCAGTACATTGCTTCCGCGATTCAAATTCTGGTCCACATCATGCGTCTGAGCACCGGCGAACGAAAGGTCATGCGAGTTTCAGAACTATGCGGCTGCCAGGACGGAACCTACGAAATCGAAGACATTTTTGTCTATCGCATGGCCGGCATCGATGCCAATGGTCGTGCACGCGGGGCCTTCTACGCGACCGGTTACGAACCACAAGCGATCAAACGCCTTTCCAGTCGTGGCCAGGACGTTCCGTCAATGTTGTTTTCGGCTCGCGAATTGAATTCGACACGCGATTATCGACCGACCTCCCGTTGAACCGTTTTTCCTTGGCTTTGTGATTTCACTTAGTGAACTTGTTTGTCTCTGCTGACAAGGACTGCCGTCATGGCTACGAACACCAACTCTTGGCAAACGTCGACTTCGTTTGCCGGCATTCTGAAGGACCAGGAGGTCTTCGGATCGGGCAAGGGAGATGATGCGGCCGACCAAATCAACAGTTGGTTCGACGATCTGATGTTGCAATCAGGGATGGCGATTTCTCCATCAATGCTGCTGGCAATCTGCCTGTGCTCAGGAATCACGATCGGTGGTACGGTCTTCGTGGTCCATGAGAACCTGCTGACGACAGCGCTGGGCACATTGATCGGATTCATGTTGCCGGTGATCGTGGCGATTGTCGTACGAACACGCCGTCAAGATAAAATGATGCAGCAGATTCCCAGCATGCTCGAAGAACTGGCTCGTGCAGCAAAGACCGGTCGCAGCGTGGGACAAAGTCTGGAAGTCGTATCGGCGGATACCCCCTCGCCCCTAGGCGACGAATTGAAACTCGCGGCGGGTCGCCTGAAGATGGGCGTCCAATTGAAGGACGCACTTCGCGACCTGCCGCATCGGACAGGTTTGATGACACTCAGTCTGCTCTGTACGACTTTGACCGTGCAGCAGCAGACTGGTGGCGATCTGGTCACTGTTCTGGAACGACTGTCGCGCACGGTGCGCGATCGCCTGTCGTTTCTGGGGCGGCTGCGAGCCGCCACGGCGGCCAGCCGTGCCACTGCCATTCTGATGATCGTTCTACCTCCGGCCGTCCTCGCATTCTTCATCGCCCGTAAACCAACCTATTTGCAGGAATTGTTGTCGTCACCCTGGGGCCGCAACGCCACGATTCTCGCGATCGTTCTCGAAATCGTGGGCGGCCTTTGGATTATGCGAATTTTGAAATCCAGCCAGCAGACATGAGACGGATTCACGGACGCACGCGAACGATTTGAACTTGATAATGCCCTCGCTTTTTACTGAATCACCTCGCCGGCTTTACGGCAGGAGTTTTCCATGTTGTCTTTTCAGGCTTTGACAGTGTTCTACTCGGTCTGTGGCGCCGTCGTCGCATTGATGCTG
This sequence comes from uncultured Schlesneria sp., assembly GCA_903871875.1. Classification (GTDB taxonomy): domain Bacteria; phylum Planctomycetota; class Planctomycetia; order Planctomycetales; family Planctomycetaceae; genus Schlesneria. The sequence goes on along the minus strand of CAIQIR010000127.1, from coordinate 43,047 downwards.
TTTCGCATCTGGCGCAAGGGCCGAGTTAAATCCGACGCGGTTCCCGTGACCAGTTCGACCAAAATCCGCAAGATCGTTCCCGAGGCGGTTCCTGTCGCGACACCAGCGCCGGTTGCTCCCGTTCCGGTTATCGCTTCTCGTCCAGTTGCCGCACCCGCTTTGACTGCTGTCGCCACGGTCGCCCCTTCGGCTGCTTCCGCCTATCGAAGTACTCCAGATGGTGGTACCCCCAGTTGGGAAGAACGAAGATTGCTGGAAACGACTGGCATGCTTCCACGCAATGCCAATCCGATGCCGCGTGTACTTCCAGCCGATGTGCCGGGTGTGGCGGATAGCGATCGAACATTCGGTTCGTGGTTGAATCCGGCATTCGCCGCTTTGGTTCCGGAATCGGCAGAGCGCCGGGAAGAAGCACGCAAGGAATTGATGTCAGCCGGTTTCTACAATCCCCACGCCAGCGAAAACCTTGCCGCCACGCGATACGCCCTGATGATGATGGGCGTCCTGCTGTTCGGCTCGCTGCTATTGATCGTCCCGCCCCAACTTGAACCCTGGATGGTGGTCGGCTGCATTTTGGCACCACTGCTCGGTTGGGCCGTTCCAGCACTTTACGTTCGCAGCAAAGCGAAAGAACGCAAACACGAGATCGAACGCGCGATGCCCGATCTGCTCGACATGCTCAATATGTGCGTCGGTCAAGGATTGACCGTGCCCGATTCGCTGCAGCGAGTGGGCCGTGATTTCCGTACGGTTTATCCTGCCCTTTCGCAAGAATTGGGTATCGTTAATGAGCAATCGAAAATCAGCACGCTGCAAACAGCTCTCGAAAACTTCAGCCAGCGCATTGATCTGCCAGAAGTCCATTCGTTGACGTCCCTCTTGATCCAAACCGAACGAATGGGAACCAGCATTTCGCAAGCATTGACGACGTACAGCGACACCATGCGAGAAAGTCAGCGCCAACAGGCTGACGAGAAAGGTAATCGAGCCACCTTCCGTCTGCTGTTCCCGACTGTTTTGTGTCTGATGCCCGCCGTTTATCTGTTCTTGTTGGGACCTGCCATCAACGAACTTCAACGGTTCTTCTACGGCGGAGGCCTCGATTCACTGAACTCGGGATCGCAAGTCGTTCAGCGAATCAACGCCACCCGCTCTCGTGGACAAAACCCCGGCGCGGCCGCTCGCCCAACGTCCGGCCGCTAATCAGTCGACCAGAGGCCACATCCTGGTCACTGAACGTCGGATATCTATCGGCCGGACTGCTTCGACCCCATCGATGCAGAATCGTGCTTAATTGCACCAAACGCTGCGAAGCAGCTGTTCTTGTGCAGAATTTCGACCTCGCAAAATCCGACCTGACGTAACAAATCGAGTTGAAACATCAACGAACGTGGCGTGTCTTCGCGCTCAATATATCGAAAGACGTCATCGCGATAGGCTTCGTCTTTGAAATTGGACAGATATTCGCCGTAGCGTTTCCACATCAGCGTCTGAACCACGGCAGTCGAGCTTTCGATCAAATCAAAGATCCAGATCGAACCACCTGGACGCAATGCCCGGTGGAACTTAGCAAAAACGTCGTTCCATTCCGCATCGGTCCGCAAATGGTGCAGAACCGCAGACGCCAGAATCACATCGCAGCTCGCTTCAGGAAGCTCCAATTCGCGAATGTCGCTTTGGATTCTGGTTACATGGCCCCGAGTAGCTCGTTCTACTCGTTCGGCGGCACGATCGAGCATTGGCTGGCTTAAGTCGATCAAAGTGACGTCTAAATTGGGAAGCAGTTCCAACAATCTCAAAGTGTAGTTGCCCGCACCACACCCAACATCGACGACTTGTCGCGCACCGGGCGTCACTGCCGCCGCGGCTTGAGCCACCAAAGCCATGGCCAGAGGTGCATCAACCGTTGCCGATTGACCGGTCTCGAGATTGGAAAAACGTTCAACATCCGCATCAAACCGCTGGCGGATTTCATCCACGGAAGATTTCAAATCAAGGCTCCTTCGTCTTGTTCCCCGGTGGCGACCCGGCCACATGATCTGATCAGATGAAAGTCCCGTCGACGCAACGAAACCGAGGTTCTATTATAACGGCGTGCCGACTGGCCGGGGAGAACCGCAGCCGTACAGTCAAATTGACTAGCCTTTCCAACACCAGGAACCAGGGCTGCGCTCGTGAAAAAATTCTCGCGAATCACCAAACTCGCGATCGCGCGCCACATTCTATTGTCGGCAATCGTGTTGGGATTATCGTCATTCGCACCCGCAAACGACCCGACACTCAACGATCTCTGGTCGGGCAGGGCGAGATTTGAGGTGGAGCCGACGGTCTTTGGCGCCGACTTCGGCCTGCATTTTTTGAGCGTGGTGAAAGATCAAGAAAAAACCTACGCCTACTACAATGTTTCGGTTGGTGATCAAATCAGTGTCGGCTTGGCCACGACGTTGGACGGAGTCTTGTTTCGGAATCATGATCGTGTGCTAATTCGCAGTCAAAGCGGATGGGATAGCCGTTTTGCCGCTTTTCCCAGTGCCGTGAAAGTCGGAGAGAATTGGTTTCTCACATACGAGGGAGCCGGCGATTCACCCGGCGATATCGGCCTCGCGACGAGCAGCAATGGGATTGAGTTTTCGAAACACCCCACACCAATTCTTGTCCATGCACAACGCCAACCCAAAGATCCGACGAATCTCTCGTTGAGTTGGGAGCGGAACAACATTGGGACGCCATCGGTTTACTATCAAGACGGGCAGTTTTTTGTCTTCTATCACGGATACGGCAAAAGCTCGAAATCTCCGTTGGGAACTGACCCGGACGATGATCCTGATGACTGCCAGGTAGGGTTAGCTGCCGGCGCGGACTTGACCAAACTCAAACGTATCGGAAACTGTCCAGTAGTGAGAACTAGCAAAACGGGATGGGATTCGGGAACGATCGGTAAGCGATCCATTCTGAAGCAAGCCGGTTATTACTACATGGTGTTTGAAGGTTCCACGGATCAGCCTTACGACAAAGCCAAATGGAGTTCAGGTCTGGCCCGGTCCAAATCGATTTCAGGTCCTTGGGAAAAATTCCCACACAATCCGATCCTCCCTGCCACCGATGGCGGATTCGGTTACGACGGCCCCGAATTCGTGCAACTCGAAAAAACTCTTTACATCTATTTCCGTTCGCCCAAAGGGTCCACTTCTCGCGCGCTATTGGTCTTGAATCAACGCTAAAGGTGACTGCAAAACGGGGCTGGCAAACGCGGTCAATTCGTCTGTCTGCAAAGAATTCGGGTTCCAGCACATTCCGAAAACCCCGTCGAGAAATCTGTATTGCCAAATCGGGCTCCGGGCTGGCACCGCAAAGAGATGCCTTCCACGCTCGTTGCACACCCTGACAATCATGTCGACGGAAAAGTGCATGACTCCTATGATATCGGTGTCGTTTCTGACAGGAACGATTTAGAAAAAACGTTCCAAGGGAGTGATCCATGTCCGATGTCGCAGTTCAAGCCGATGCAAGTCCAAAAGAATCACCCAAAATCCCAGCGGAAACCCGTCTGCGCTTGTGGCCTGCGATCGCGATCGTCGCCGCCATCGGCCTCGCCAGAATCTGGGCCACAGTCGGCGAATCGGCTCCATCGAAATTCTTTTTCGGCTTGGTGATCGCACCGGCGGTCGCCACTGTTTTACTCAATCTTTGGTGGCTATTTGGAAGCCGACTTCGCTGGTCTGATCGGCTGCTGGGCTTCGGAACGTTCTGTGCGGTCGCTGTAGCGACCATGGCAATTGCAGGCAAGAACTTCCCCCCAATGGGCCTGATATTGTACGCACTACCCGTCGTGACAACGGTGTGGGTCTCGTGGTTAATCGTCACCTACAAACTGTCATGGCCAATCCGTCGAATCGGTTTGTTGGTCATTTTTCTGGCAATGGGTGTGTTCTTTTCATTGCTGCGAATCGATGGCATGGACGGCAGCTTTGCTGCCACATTCAACTGGCGATGGACGCCGACGCCGGAAGAAAAACTGCTGTCGGCACTGAAAAGCATCACTCAGCCGTCGGACACGGTCGCGATCGCAGATCTGACGCTTCAGAAGGGAGATTGGCCCTGCTTTCGTGGACCGCAACGTGACGGCCGTTTGGCGGGCATTCGCATCAACACGGAATGGGATAAATCGCCACCTAAAGAATTATGGCGACACCGAGTCGGCCCCGGGTGGTCGTCCTGTACGATTATTGGCAATCGACTGTTTACTCAGGAACAACGCGGTGACGATGAATTTGTCGTCTGCTACGACACGGAATCTGGACAAGAGATTTGGGCCCATCGCGATACCGCTCGATTCGAAGAAGTGGTCGCCGGAGCGGGTCCTCGTGGGACACCGACCTTCCATGAGGGGCGTCTTTACGCAATGGGTGCGACCGGACGATTGAATTGCCTGAACGCCGCCACGGGTAAGTTGTTTTGGACCGCAGATATTGTGAAGGATTCTGGAGCAAAGGTTCCCCAATGGGGATTTTCCAGTTCGCCGTTGGTCTCTCATGGGTTGGTGTCAGTATTCGCCGGGGGATCTGAGGGCAAAAGTGTCGTTGCCTACAATATCGAATCGGGCCAATTGGCATGGGCTTCGGGTGAAGGTACTCAGAGTTACTGCTCAACGCATCCGGCAACTATCGACGGCGTCGAACAAGTTCTGATTGCCACGAATGTGGGCCTGACGGCGTACCAACCGGAACGGGGAACGGTGCTTTGGCAACATGAATGGCGAGTCGAACAGGCTCGTGTGGTTCAGCCCACAATCCTTGGCGAAACAGAGATTCTGCTCGGAACCGGCATGTCCGGCGGCACGCGGCGGCTGGGCATTCAGCGAGACGGTGACGCTTGGCAGATTAAAGAAGTCTGGACGACTAAAACGATCAAGCCGTACTACAACGATCTGGTGGTAGCCGGCGATTTTCTGTACGGATTCGACGGCAATATTTTCATGTGTGTCAGCCTGAACGATGGGCGTCTTCAATGGCGTGCCCGAGGGTACGGCAATGGGCAGGTGCTTTTGCTGTCAGACGAAGCTCTATTGCTGATCCTGACAGAGCAAGGGGAGGTGGCTTTGGTTAAAGCCCAACCGGAACAGCACAAAGAGCTGGCTCGTATCAAAGCCATCGAAGGCAAGACTTGGAATCACCCTGTTATCGCCCATGGAAAACTTTTCGTTCGCAACGCCGAAGAGATTGCTTGCTTCAGCTTGCCGCTGGAAACTGCAGCGGCCGAAACCAAGGTCAGTGCGTTGGGCACGACACAGAAGTAGTCCGTCCAGGTAGATTTGCGGCCGATCCCGTCGGCCGTCTTCATGCCGGTCGAACGCTATTTCAAAAGATCAAGTCGTAGAGCTGCGGGAATTCCGCTGGGGGCGGGATGCAAATCGGGATGCAGCGCATGGGCCAGCAATTCCAATGATTCGACCAGCCGAGGACCAGGACGACTGAAGTAGGCGTTTCCGTCGACGACGAACACCTGCTCCGTTCGTACGGCAGGAAGTTCGGACCAGCCGGGATACCGCAAAAGAATTTCGACATCGATCAGCGTCCGCGAAACGTCGAAACCGCAGCAAGCGATGACCAAGACCTCGGGCTGGGCCGCGGTCACTTCGTCCCACCGTACCGTTCGCGACGCCACGCCGGGGCGACCAAGCTGCTCGTCGCCGCCAGCCATTCGGACCAGTTCCGGCGACCAGTGTCCGCAAGAGAAGGGTGGGTCGATCCACTCAAGCAAGATCACTCGGGGACGGCGGCGAATCGCGAGTGATCTTCCGACGACTGCGTCCGTTCTCGCTTGAAGTTCACGCACAATCTGCCGGGCCTTATCGGGCACGCCGGCCATGTCCCCCACAGTTTGTAACGTCGAAAAGACATCTGACAGACTCATCGGTTCCAGATTCACAACACGTGGAGAACCGGGAAGCGTACAAGCCGCAGCCGTCACTTCCGCCTCCGCCACGGCGCAGACATCACATAAGGCCTGGGTCACAATTAGGTCGGGACGCAACTGTTCGAGGACCACCATATCCAGCGTATACAGCGCTCGCTGAGATTTGAGACGATCCCGAACCAATTGATCGATCTCGCCGCTTGACGCATCATGCGGGATCAAAGTCGTGGTGACTTTGGGCAGAGCGCGAACGAAAGGCGGGAAGTCACATTCATGCGTCACTCCAACAAGTGACTGTTCAAGCCCAAGCTGGCAGACAATTTCTGTGGCGCTGGGCAGCAGCGAGACGATCCGCATCGGAGAGTTCACACCAATCCCACAGCGGCGTCCATCGATTGCATCGGAGGAATGGGCGACCCCTCGCTGGCATTCCGGGCTTGCACGAGCAAGTCCGCCGCCTCATCCACTTCGGACTCAATATGGAAGTAGTCGATCAGCTTCGCTCGCTGCAGCACGCTGTGAATCATCCCTTTGACGCCACACAGTGACAACTTGCCTTCGCGACGATGCAAGTGTCGGTGCAAGCCGATCAACTTGCCGACGGCAGAACTGGTCATCATCGTGACGTACCGCAGGTCGAGAACCAGCCAATTGCTGCCAAAACGTTCGATCGCCTGATTCAGTTCGACACCAAACTGTTCGATGTTGTCTTCTTCACAAAGACTCGACTGAGTGACCGTGGCAATCACAATGGATGCACGGTCTTCAACTGTGAGATACGCCGGATTGAAGTCCTGGAGTGACATGCTGTGAATTCTCCCGCTCCGCTTCGAGGTATTTTTGTGTCGTCCGAATGCCTCGGCCGTAACACATTTTTCCGATGTCATCCACCGTACCGGGAAGCTCCACGGGAACATAACGTCGATCGGTTCCACAAACCCAACCGTCACGTGTCGATTCACTCTCAACCATGACTTCCAATCGGCGGCCCAGCAGAGAACCATAATACGATTCCGCCAGCTCACATTCCAGTTGTTCTAGCCGAGCAATCCGTTCTTGGCGAATTGTCCCATGAATCTGACCGGGATACGTCGCGGCCGGCGTTCCCGTGCGTGGACTAAAGGGGAAAATATGGATTTTCATGAAGCCCGCACGTTGGCAGGTCTCCAATGTCTCATCAAATTCCGCATCGGTTTCTTCGGGAAACCCCACAATGACGTCAGTGGCAAATGCCGGATGATCAAGCACTTCGCGCATGTGATCGAGTTTATCCAAAAAACTCTCGACCGAATAACGCCGTCGCATCCGCTTGAGCACCGTGTTTGAACCGCTTTGCAGCGCTGGATGGAACTGGGCACACAAGTGTTCGCAATCGGCGGCGGCGGCGATAAATTCATCGTCGACTTCAGCCGCCTCGATACTCGACAACCGCATCCGCCATCGCCCAGGTATCTTGTCGAGTTGTCGCAGTAGATGCGGCAATCGAAATGGAGGCTGGCCCAAACGACCACGCGACGTGTCGACACCATAGTGCCCCACATGCACTCCGGTAATGATGATTTCCTGGTAGCCATTATCAATCAACCGTCGCACTTCGGCTTCGATGTCGGCGGCGGAACGACTCCGCAGGCCGGGCCGAACCTGCGGGATGATGCAATAGGTGCATCGAAGGATGCAGCCGTCTTGAACCTTGACATAGGCTCGCCGTCGGCCTTCAAATCGACTGATGCCCGAGGGCATATCAACGATGCCATGTCGAGCCAGCACGTCCGGCAGCTCGCGTTTGTCCGTGACGACTTCGAACACCGAGGGCAATCGTTCGACCGCCGCAGAATCCCGCGTGGCATAACACCCCATCACCAATGTTCTGGTTCCAGGGTTGTGCTTGGCCAACTGGCGGATGACCTGCCGTGATCGGGAATCGGCGTTCGATGTCACCGTACAGGTATTCACCACGCACAGGTCGGCAGTTTCATCGTCTCGCGCTTCACGGAATCCGTTCTGCTCCAACGCCTCCAGCACAAGTTGGGTCTCGTACTGATTGACTTTGCAGCCGAGCGTAACCATGCGGCAAAGCTTTTCTGGCATCGATCGAATTCTCTCGGGACAGAGAACGGGTCCTTGGCCAATTTCGAATTGGCGAGACCACGAGTTCGCAGTCCCGTCCTCGAATCATTGGCCTGTCGTCACACCAAAGCCTTCACAATCTGCCGTCAACGCGTGAATCGCCCTACCGTCGGCGCGAATCGTCACGACGACCACGATGATGCCCACGCGACTCCGTCGGAGGTGTGATGACCAGATACGAAATGGCTTCTTCCCAAGTGGGAATGCCTTCGTAGCTCACTGGCACGACCACTTCTTCGTCAGCTTCGTCCACTTCGTCGGTGTCGTCTTCGTTGATCAGCTCATCGTCTTCATCGTCGCCCTCTTCGTCGTGTTGGGCCGCTTCGACGTCATCACGATCAACTTCAGCAGCCGGAGCGGCTTCCGGCCGGCGTCCACGTCGACGACGGCGACGGCGAGGACGGGGTGGCTCACGGTCTTCGTCACTGTCGTCTTCGCCCACTTCCGTTCCCGCGGATTCCTCTTCGGCTTCGTCGAGGACTTCACTTTCTTCCGCTTCGACCGAATCGTCGAACTCGCTGGTACGCGCTGCGGCGGGCTCGGTAGCACTCCGCCCACGTCGTCGGCGACGACGGCGACGGCGACGAGGACGTTCGCTTTCCCCTTCATCGGATTCGGCATTCGATTCGGCACCGACGGACTCTTCTTCCTCCGACCCCTCTTCATCGAGGTCCTCAACAAACAGATCGCCCTCAAATTCATCGACCGGCTCAGCCCGTTTGGCTGGAACAGGCCTACGAGGGGCAGCGGGCTCTTCTCGCCGTCGGGGCGCAGGAGCTTGCCTGGTCCGAGGTGTTTCTTCGACTTCATCGACCCCTGCACCAAATTCGTCGCCGACGAATGACGCCGAGGCCTCACGCGTTCGTGGGCGTTCGGCGGCCCTTTCCGGCTTTCGTTCAGCGGCGGGTCGCTCTCCCTCGGGTCGGCGGGGACGCGCGGGCTGTTCGGCTCGAGCAGGGCGTTCACGACGAGATTCCTCGCGTGGGGGACGGCTGGCACGTACATTTTCTTCGGCTGACGTGACCGTTTCGCGTGACGGTTCTGCTTCGCGGCGTCGCGGTCGTTCGGTACTCTCGGCACGCTTTTCTTCGCGACGGGGCGGTTCATCCCGCCGACTTCGACGGGCCTCGGCTGGGCCAGAATCTGACCGTGGTCGGCTGGTACGAGGCTCTTCAGTCCGGCGGGAAGGCGGCGATTGTTTGGTCGATTCGTCCCAGTTCCACGATTCCAGAATGTCCCAGAATTCGTCGTGATCTTCGTTGCCCGCTACCGAAGCCTTGACCGGTTCAACTTCTTCGGCAAGATCTTCTTCCGACTCGACGGCAGATAGACGTTCTTTCAGCAGTTCGCTAGCGACGGATTCCGAACTGACCGGCGTGACCGGTTGTGGCTTCTTGGGAGCATCGTCATCCGGCAGTTCAAAATCATCGCCATCGTTGAACTGGATGCCAAAAAGATCGGAAGCGATTTTGCCCCAGGAATCGTCGTCAGAACTGGAACCGCGCGAGGTTGGATTGGCCATGTGTACTTGCTGGTCAGATAAATACGGATAATCGGGCAACGTCCGTTGACGTTCCACCATGAGTTTCTATGAGAACTATGGCGATTCGCGAAGCCTTCTGCAACAGTGGTCGAGCAAACTAACGGCGTGATCCTCATTTTCCAGCGAGTCGACCGCCCCCCAAAAAAGAGGGCACAGAAAGTGACAGAGGCGCCCCTCGCTGCGAGGAACGCCCCTGATACGATCATCTTTGACTAATAGGACTTACCGTGTGTCAAACGATCAGCACTTACTATCGCAGTCGTCTTTTTGATCTCCGTTGCGCGCAGACGAGATCAGCCACAAAAGCCATTCCGATCCTGCGGCGAATCGATTTGATCGTCTTGCCGCAAAACGTGATCTGAACCCGTCTCACTGGCTATTGATAGTCACACCAGGCCGTCCGTCCGTACGGAAAGGCGTCAGTGGAAGCCCAGCCCCATCAAACATGTTGACGACTGGATTGTCGGCCCAACCATAACGCACAGAAACCGGGACAGGTACCGAATCGGCTGAGACTTCGATGCTATTGTCGTCCTGAATCTTGGCGGTCGCCCAGACAAATTTTCCATCCTCGCCGGCGATTGCAAAGCCGCGCGGATCCTTGACATCAAAAGGGCGCCAACCTCCATCGACGTAGTTGAACGTCAATACAATCTTATTGCCTTTCCACTCGATCGATTTGAGCTGCGGGCTGTGATAGGCAATACCAATCCCGTAGTCCTTCGCCAACGCCCATCGCGCCAAACGACGACCGACATCGACCTTGTTCTTCGGATGAATATCCTTTCCTTCTCCGATGTCGATGATCACCGCCTCACCCGTATTAGGCAGACGAGACATGGTCATCGTCTGGGCTTCACGCAATTCCGCCCACGAGCTTTCGACAGGTTCCGGCTTTTCCGCCAGAAAGTCGGCCAGCTGTACCCAATAGAAGGGAAAATCGCCTTGCTTCCAATCGGTACGCCAGTTTTTGATCATCAATGGGAACAAGTCGCGGTACTGATAGGCTCGCCCCGCGTTGGACTCACCCTGGTACCAGATCGCCCCTTTGATTCCGTACCCTAAGTGCGACATCAACACACCGTTGTAGATATTGCCAGGCCGAGAATTTCCCGCCATCAATCCGGTCAGGTCTTTCAATTGTTTCTTCTGGTCCTCGTTCGGATCAGTGACCTTTGAGAGTTCTGCAAACTTCGCCTCATTTTGGGTCCAGCGATCCATCAAAGCCTGATACTTGGGATCGGCAGCCAGCAAATCACGGCGAATCCATGATTCACAGGCCGAACCTCCCCAGGCATTGTTGATCATCCCAATGGGAACATCCAGAGTTTGATTAAGCTGTCGCGCAAAGAAATACCCCACCGCCGAGAAACTTCCGACGGAATCGGGTGTGCAAACCATCCAATGGCGGTCGTCGTGACTCCACTTCACATCTTGGGTGCCAACCTGCGGAAAGTTGATCATACGAATCTTAGGGAATTTGGCCGTCAGCTTTTCCAGATCAGGATCGGTCGAATTGTTGACCGCCCACTGCATATTCGACTGGCCGGAACAGACCCAGACTTCACCCACCAAAACGTCGGTGAACTTCAGTTCGTTTTTCCCTTTGACCGTCAGTTCGTAAGGGCCACCAACCGGCAGCGGATCGAGCATGACATTCCAGGTGCCGTCCACGCCAGCCGTGGCAGCATGGCTTTGCTTGTCGATGGAAACCGTGATGGCTTCACCCGCGGCGGCCAAGCCCCAAACCTTATTCTTTTGACCTTGCTGCAAAACCATGTGATCGCCAAATACGTTCGGCAGTTTGACGTCAGCCTGAACAGTCGACGCCGCCATCAAAGTCACAATCAAGGCCCCCAGCCATGACCTTGCGTGTAATCCCATCGTTGTCCCAATCGGTGCACCCATCGCTTTGGCTCCTTCTCGACTGCATTCTCACTGCGGATTATTGGCCGAGATCGAAGACCATCTTCGATCCGAGCGACGAAACACGTAACACGCCGTTGATATGAAAACAACTCATTCGACCAGAAATTGAGCTTGGGCCAGCTGTCGCTCCGTGTCAGTCGGAATTTGATTCCACGCTCCCCTCCCGGCTTTTCCGACCGCGAAACGACAAAACCCCAGCAACTGAACGAATTCAGTTCTGGGGTTCTGCCATCACGTTCCGCGCGGCTCACGTTCCGAGCAGCATGATCTACTTGATTTCAGTGAGTTAGAAATCACCCACAATCTGGCCATCATTGGCACCGAACAGATTTCGGACGGTCAGCCAGGCAATGTTTTCCGAAATAAAGCGTACCGTGCCGTCCCCCAACAGAACGTGAAGGCCACCGGTGTGCACACTGAAAGGTTCGTTGTTTGGACCGCAGTTGTTTTGCGTCCAAGGGCAAGCGACCGGACCACCTTGCGGCGTCTTATTTCCGTTGAGAACCGCCACAATGTTCCCGGCAACACTGTTGTTCTGCCCCGAGACGCCCACACCGGAATCCGAATCGGCCCAACGATTGGGAGCGGTCTGAGCAGACCCACCAGCCGAGGGCAATTGGGTGGAATCGGCACCGTTCGCACCACCGACATTAGCTCCATTTGCTGCGATGTAGAGCCAATTGGTGGTGTAGTTTCCGACCAGATTGCCGGGTCGGCCCGATTGTTCGAACACGGCAATCGTGTTGCTCAAACCGTCCGAAGTGTTGGCGACTTTGTTTCCGTACAGGCCGAAGACTGAATCGACAGTCGCACCGAGCGAGGTACCGGGGGTATTGGTGGCCCCGTGTGAGGAATCGGTCCCCCCCACATCATTCACGCCACCATTCTTGAAGTTCGCCTTGTTGCGCAATCCTGTGACTGGATCGATGTCAACGAATGCAGTTGGCGCATAATCGGTTTCGCCGTAGCCGAACGAATCACGCACGGTATACCCGTTCGAAGGGCAGAGGAAAGCCGGAATATTGGCCTTCGCGGCAGTGGAGTTGCTGATACCAGCCACGCCTGTCGACGCGGCACTGGCCGTGTAGTGATAGGCGAAATTGAACTGGTTGTAGACATTTCCCTGATCCAAAAAGGGCAGGACGCTCGTAAACGTCGATGTCGGAAACGCCAGCAACAAATCCTGCGAAAAATCAATTGCCTTACCAGACGTCGGGAATCGACCGTACGTCGATTCGTAGTTGAACGCGGCCAGGCCCAATTGCTTCAGATTGTTCTTACATTGAGTACGACGTGCCGCTTCACGAGCTTGTTGAACAGCCGGGAGCAACAAGGCAATCAACACGGCAATGATCGCAATCACGACCAACAGTTCGATCAGCGTGAAGCCGCGCAATCGACGCATCGACGAAAACTTACGGTCCATCAAACACCCCTCCACCAAAAATCTGGAAAACCTTCAACCCGTGCTGTGCGATCAACACCGACCGCTAAAAACGACATGTGGAGCAACCGAGCGAAGCCTCCGTCGCCAATATATACCACCAACTAGATCGGTGATTCAATAGCATCGCATGACAAAAATCGAAGAAAATTGTAACTGCGTATTTTTTACGCCATTTTTGAGTTTTTATTGGTGCTTCCGTGGATATATTTAACAAATTTAACAGTCGCCTATCCTGTCTGTGATTTTTCGTGAACGAGACGAATAAACCACATAAATCCGCAATTTTCTCTGGGGCGAACCGCTAGAAAAGGGGCAGAGAAGTCTCCGCGGTCACGCGTTTAAACCGGACAATCGGTTCACGGCCGGAAACGTCAAATTCAGCCGAGCGCACTGAACATTTGACCGAGAAGTTTCCGTTGACCGAATAGTCTCAGAGGACGTAAGTGGCGGGATCGGTCAATCCTGCTTCGGCAAACCCTTTCAAACGCAGTTGGCACGAATCGCAATGTCCACAGGATCGACCTTGCGAATCCGGGTCATAACAACTGTGGGTGAGCGCATAATCGACACCGAGTGTCAGACCACGACGAATAATGTCGGCCTTAGTCAGTGAGACCAGGGGCGCGTGAACCGTCCATTTTTTTGCGCCCTCCACGCCGGCTTTCGTCGCCAGATTGGCCAGTCGTTCAAACGCCGCGATGAACTCGGGGCGGCAATCAGGGTAGCCACTGTAATCCACTGCGTTCACGCCGATGAACAGGTCCATCGCTCCAATGACTTCGGCCCAACCGAGCGCCACAGACAAGAAAATGGTATTTCTGGCTGGCACATAAGTGATCGGAATGCCATCTGACATCTCCGATTCGCTGCGATCTTTGGGCACCGCAATGTCGTCGGTGAGTGCCGAACCGCCGAAAGCCCGCAAGTCTAGCGGTACTGTAATGTGTCGTTCAACCTGGGCCGCCTCGCAAACACGATGAGCGGCTTCGAGTTCAAATCGATGTCGCTGACCATAGTCAAAACTGAGCGCATACAGTCGAAACCCAGCATCGCGCGCTATGGCCAAGATCGTCGCCGAATCCAAACCACCACTCACCAGCACCACCGCTCGCCGAAGCTCCACATTCATCTCAATCCACCCAAACTATTATCTACAAGGTCATGATCAACTTGCTCGTCCACGACACGAATGCCCTCTTGGGTGGGACACTCGATGCTGGGGAATGAATATTCCCCTTTCATTATGACCGTTTCCGCTCGACAAGGCCACAAAGCTCCGAATGCGCTAAAGAGAACCCACCTTGACCTTTTGTCGTGAATTCACGTATAGGATCGCTCCTTTTCGTGCCCCTTTCTGTCCGGAATCAATCTCACGCCATGCGGCAACTGGAACGCTATGTGATGGTGGAACTGCTCCGCGTGTTCGGGGCGTTGATCACCATTTCGACATTGTTGTTCGTGTTTGTCGGTGTCTTTGGCGAAGCCCAGAAATTCGATTTGGGGGTGTGGCAGATCCTTCAGATCATGCCTTATGCCATCCCCAATCTCATGCCCTACACCATTCCCGCAACTTTGCTGCTGACCGTTTGCGTGGTGTACGGACGGATGGCTGGCGATAGTGAAATCATCGCGGCCCGCGCCGCGGGTGTGCACATTATGCACCTGATGTGGCCCGCATTTTTCATTGCGGCCGTCTTGAGCGTCGGGACATTGATCTTAACGGACCAAGTCATTCCCTGGGCGTTCAGCAACATCGAACGGATCGTCGCACTGGCGATGGAAGATATCTTTCTCGACAAGCTGCGCACCGAAAATCAGATCAATGGCAAGGAATATGGAGTCACGATCAATGTCACCGGTGTCAGGAATCGAACCCTGATCCATCCGACAATCCGCTATTCGCCGCGTGGATCTGAAGGAAAACCTGGCAAAGCCGTCACCACTCAGGCCAGCGAAGCGCACATTGAATTCGATCTAAGGAAACAACTGGTGTGGCTGACGCTGGAAGGCATGCACGGCAATCTGGCGGGAACAAATCAGACGATTTACTCACGGCGAATGCGTATTCCCTATGCCTTGCCGAAGCAGGGCGGATCGGCCGGCAATCGAGTCCTGCGAACCAAAGATTTGCTGCTATCGCTGAATACTCAACAAGAACGACGGCAGACGGCCCGAAAACAGCAAGCCCTGGAAGCGGCCTTCACGATGGCACGGGGCGACTTCGAAAATCTGCAAAACCTTCGATTTGTGCATTACACCAATGTGGCGAATGCAACAATTAATGAGATCCGCGGATTGCGGACGGAATACTACAACCGCTTTGCGATGTCCGTCAGTTGCTTTTTCGTGGTCTTGCTGGGAACGCCCTTCGCAATTTTGATGGCAAAAAAACAGTTCCTCACCACATTCCTATTCTGCTTCCTTCCGATTCTGACGGTTTATTATCCGATCGCGATGATGTCCCAGAACCTCTCCAAAACCGGTCAATTCGACCCCATCTGGTCCGCATGGCTGGCCAACGGGGCACTGTTGATCGCAGCGATCTATTACATCCGTCGTGTCCTGCGAAACTAGTCAGTGTTTCTCGACCAGAAACACCCGTGACAATTGCGTTTCGCGAGTGACGGCCGTTCCAATTTCGGCGTTGTTGGTTCAACCGCACTCCATACGAAATTCTGGACTGGCAACCGGCGGACCATTGAACCCCTTACGCGAGACCCGTCGTCGCCAGAAATCGCCGTTAGTCAGATTCCATCCCTATCAATGCTTCAATTGCATTCCGTCGATCCGCCCCCGCTTTCGCTGATCGGATTTCTCGCAGTTTGTCGACTTGTCGCAGGGTCAACGGAACGGGCACACCCAATTCCGGAACCCTCGGCACAAGTCGACTAACAATTCGCTGCTGCAGTTCGATCAACCCCTCACCGGTCACCGACGAGACACAAATCGCATCCTGGGGCAGGTGATTACGCCATCGATTTTCAAGATCCACCTTGTGCGCGACAACAATCGCGTCCGACCATTCCACAATAAGCCGTAGATCCTCTTGCGTCGGAAACTGACTGATATCGACGAGCACCAATCGCAAGTCCGCCGATTGCAATCGTTCGCGTGCCAGTGCGATTCCCGCCGCTTCAAGTTCACCTGCGTTGTCCCTGAGCCCCGCTGTATCCGCCAGAATGACCGGCCAACCATCAAAGGCCGTTTCGCCAGTAACGATATCTCGCGTCGTACCAGGCTGATCAAACACGATCGCCCGTTGATATCCGAGCAACGAATTGATCAAACTCGATTTGCCAACGTTCGGACGGCCGGTCAAAACGACGTTCCACGGCATCGACAAATGCTGACCAAAATCGGCCCACTCTAAGAGACGGTCCAGACAATCAAACAGGGAATCGTCTCCGTCCGAATCAAGCGACAACAACTGACGAAATGCAGACTTCAGCAAATCATGGGTTTGTTCCAGCACGATTTTTGTCGTGCGCACCGTCGACGTTCGGCTCAAAACATCCAGGCATTCGGCGTCCAGCAGGCCGTTCTGCAAGGTTTGCTGCGCGTGCCCATCAATCACCGTGCAACCCGCCATCGATAGATCACTCAGGACTCGCCGGACGGCAGCCTCACCCCCGTGACAATGAATTTCCAGCACGTTGGGGGTGAGATGGCAAACAACAAGATCCTCGGCATCGGTCACTCCCCATTTTCCGAAGGCAATCTTTCGCAGGGGCTGGTCATCCAGTGGCACGCCATTCGACGCGCGAAACAGGAAATTCAACCCCTGGAAAAGCGGCTCCGAAGAGGAAGATCCGACCGGCGTCATTGATGACGAGATTTCAGCATGCGCCGTGGCATGGTTACAACAGATGCGAATCGTGGCGACGGCACCCCGACCTATAGGAGTCAACCGTGCCGCCGAAAGCCTGTTGAAATTGTCGACCATCCGAGGATTCTTCTCGCGAAAATGACCCAACGAATCCCTGCACATCCGTGGCTTAACGGATCGAACGGAACACTCAGGGAACCTGACCATCCCCAATCGTGGCGCTTCACGAACAATCAAGCAAGCATTCAAGCGTTACAGATCAGCCCGATGATGGCCTTGAAAAGCCCACCGAACCAAGGGCAGCCCCGAATCTGCATGAAAACCGGAAATCAGACCAAACCGCCGAGACGGCCAAGAGAATGTTGTCCGTCGTGGACATTGAAAATCATCATTGGCCCGAATTTTTCCAGGCAGTTAATACCAAGCCATGCATACCAAGCGAAGGCAACGATAGCACACCAGGAAACTGCGGACTCAGAACCGGACTGCCTCCACCGGTCAGAATGATCCACGGCGAAACGCCCACCTCTCGATCACCGCTGAAATCGGGCTCGCGAAGGTTTTTATGAATGCAAATCTGACGTACGATTTCCCGGATGGCTCCAATTTGTCCCCACAGCAGTCCAATCCGAATCGCCTCGCGTGTGTTGCGACCGGGCGCAACTGGCGGTTCACCTCCCAGATCCTGAACAGGAAGCTGCGGCAGTACCGCCGTGTAATGATTGAGAGCCTTGGCGGACATTTCGAGCCCCGGCAGAATGGCGCCACCACAGAAGGCGCCTTCGCTCGAAATAAAGTTGACCGTCGTCGCCGTTCCCGAATCAATCACAATGACCGGACGATCTTTCGGCCGCATGGCATTGGCCGCCACCGCATTCAGCAACCGATCAAGCCCCACCTTTTCGGGAAAATCAACATCAACCGAAAGTGGTATCGACCGGCAGTCACGGACGATCAGCGGAGCCGGCAGACCTGATTGGGGCCATTCATTTAAGACGCGTTCGACAGCGTGCGGATTCGATCCGGCAATGACAGTCCCTTCCGGTTGCCAACCGAGTAACGTCGACCAGGGAATCAGATCACCCGCCGGAACGGCTAGGAATCGACGACAACTGGGAAACTCGCCGGCGACCTCAACCGTTTTGAAAACGGTCGCGCCAACCCGGCGATAAAACGAGCTTCGTGAAGGGACGAACAAACCGAATTTCAACCGGCTGTTCCCGGCATCAATGGCCAGCACCGGGCGCGACATCAAATCATTCCGAAGCGAGAGATAAAAGGAAAAACCGACCGAATGGAGTCATCACCTGACAAGCGGAAACCGCCGCAAAGTTTGTGATCGCTTGGTGGTTAATGATAGCCATTCTGTGGCGACACCAACAGGCATTTCATCAGGACCGAATGCCCCGCAACACGGGTAAATAGCACGGGCAATCCTGGCCAAATACTTCCCGCCTGTTTAGCTCGAAAATTCCCGCTGAGCAGATGCCCGGCGTCAGCACGAATGTCATCTGTTCTGACAAAATCGATCCGTCAACAAAACAATCGAAAACAAATCGAAGTTTGGCCTGAAGAAAACCTCTGTTCATAGTGGCCGAATTCTGTTCGTCCCTCAACAATGTGCAGTGATCAGGTTCGGGTGATGAATCGGCAGCTGAGCCTGGCCACCGTTTGACAGAGTTGAATGGCATTTGCCGAATTGAGACCCCGCGACGAATTCGGCGACAGTTCTTCGGAAAACAATTCCCGTGGTTGAAACGCAAACATCGCTAATCGAAGCCCGCTCCGTAGCGATGTCATTTGGACCGGCGCAATTGGCTCTGACGCACGTTTCAACCTCAATTCAAACGGGCGAGTTTGTGGCTTTGCTAGGTCCATCAGGTTGCGGAAAGTCAACGTTACTGCGACTTGTCGCAGGATTAATGGCCCCCTCGGAAGGCACACTGACCGTGGGAGGGCTGACACCTGAAAATGCTCGTCGTGGCACTCGCCGAGTCGCCTTTGTATTTCAAGAGCCGAATCTGCTTCCGTGGCGGACGGTGGCCGACAACATCCGTTTGCCACTTGAACTTCAGGGGGTACCACGGACCGAACATTCCGCGCGAATCGAACAATCGTTGCGGTTAATCGGGTTGACCGGCGACGACTCCCGCAAGCGACCTCGCAACCTTTCGGGTGGAATGCGAATGCGAGTTTCACTGGCACGAGCATTGGTCATTCAGCCTGATGTACTGCTACTGGATGAACCATTTGCCGCACTGGACGATGTCTTGCGACAGCAGTTGAATGAAGAACTTGTTCGTATCTGGACTCGGCATCAATGGACGGGCCTGTTTGTCACCCACAATGTCGCTGAAGCGGTTTTTCTGTCGCAACGAGTCCTGGTGATGAGCAAACGACCGGGTACCATCATCGAAGAGATTTCCGTTCCGTTTGCTTACCCGCGTGAACCAGGCTTACGAGCCAATCTTGAGTTCGCTCGTCTTTGCGGAGACCTTAGCCAGAGACTTCGCGGAGTGGCGCAATGACACTCAAAAAATTGGCCATCTGGTCGGCTCAGGCCGTGTTGCCGCCGCTGGTGGTATTCGGCCTGGTCATCGTGATCTGGCAGGCATGCATCGTCGGATTTCAGTTGAAACCCTACCTGCTTCCTTCTCCGACGGCAGTTCTGCGGGCGTTTATCAACGACAGCGCGTTACTCGGACAAGCGGTCGTTTACACCGGGTCGGCCGCACTTTTGGGATTTGCGGGAAGTCTCTGCATCGGAACCCTGATTGCGTTCGCGTTTTCACAATCGCGGATTCTCAGAGCGAGCGGTTATCCCTATTTCATTTTTCTGCAGACGGTCCCGATCGTAGCGATTGCTCCTTTGATCGTTCGTTGGTGTGGATACGGGTTTCAAAGCGTGGTACTGGTGGCTTTTATTCTTAGCTTGTTCCCCATCCTTTCCAATGGGACACAAGGCTTGCTGGACATTGACCCCAATCTGCTCGATTTATTCCGACTGAATAACTCGACCCGCTGGCAAGTCCTGGTCAAATTGCGATTTCCCAGCGCTGTTCCGGGAATTCTCGCCGGAGCCCGAACGGCGAGCGGTCTGGCCGTTGTGGGATCAATCGTGGGAGAATTCTTTGTTGGATACGGGTCCAAGCAGTTCGGTCTGGGCTATCTGATCTATTCGACAAATGGGCAGTCTCAACTCGATCGTCTGTTCGCCTCCGTACTGACATCGACACTGTTCGGCATCGCCATCTTCGGCCTTGTGAATCTGATCAGTGTCACGATTCTCCGCGGTTGGTACGATGGTCCGATTGAACACCGCCGATGATCGTTAGTTCAAATCATCGAAATCTGACAGCGCCGGTTTTTCCTCTGCACCTGCACGGAGCAACAAAATCAATAGCCCCGCAAAAATGAAGGAAAGGGTGAACCAGTCTGCGTCAGCGTCGAAACTTCGTCGAGCAGAATTCCAACGGTCAGTACATCGCCACTCGACAACCGAAGGGAAATCAACATCGCGCCATCAACAAACCGATTCGTCACAGGACGTGTGACGGGCAAACAAGGCTTGAACATGTTTTCACACCGTATTGGGCTGGGACTTTGTTTCGTGTTTGCCTTTGGCTGCCAATCGGAAAAGCCCGCATCTCCTGTGACAAAAACCTCGAAAGCCGCAGACTCGTCCGCGGCCAAACCGATCGACGTGACCCTCGCATTGAACTGGTATCCCGAGGCCGAGCACGGTGGTTTTTACGCCGCCCTGGTTCACGACTATTTCAAGGACGAAGGACTGAACGTGACGATTCGTCCCGGAGGACCGGGAGTCCCGGTCATTGCGGATGTCGCTTCGGGGAAAATCGAATTTGGCGTCGACAACGCGGACAAACTGCTGCTGCTACGGGCACAACAGGCGGATGTCGTCGTCGTAATGAGCCCCATTCAAAACAGTCCGCGCTGCATCATGGTTCACAAGAAGAGTGGACCGACCCGGCTGGAAGATCTGGCAAAAACGAAGCCTTTCACACTGGCGATGAATCAGGGGCAGCCGTTCGCTCAATTCCTGATGAAAAAGTTGAATCTCGAAGACATTCGCGTCGTGCCATTTCCCAGCGGCATCGCTCAATTTCTGGACGACCCGAATTTTGGTCAGCAAGCCTACAGTTTCAGCGAACCCTTTCTGGCAGAAGAGAAGGGCAGTGATCCGCTGTGTCTAATGCTGTCGGACATCGGCTTCAACACTTACACCAGCGTGCTGCTCACGCGACGCGAATTGGTCGATCAACAACCGGAACTCGTCGCCAAGATGACGCGAGCCTCCATTCGCGGCTGGAAGAAATATCTGGCAGAACCGGATGAGGCCAACAAACAGATTCACGACCAAAACTCGCAAATGGGCATGACGATTCTCGCTTTCGGAGCCAAAGCATTGCGAGCGTCCTGCCTGCCCGAAGGCTTCGACGAAAGCCGTCTGGGTGAAATGACGGCCGAACGGTGGCAGACCCTGGTTTCACAAATGACAGAGATCGGTTCGATCAAACCAGACAGCGTGAAGGCGGAAGAGGCGTTCACGCTCCAGTTTGTACCATCGAAATAGCCAACTCCGTTCTCACGCCCCGGGCGCAGCGGGGGAATTGTCACCGATTAAGGATGTTGCGGCGACGTCTTGTTTACCCTGCGCGTTCGAAAACAGGATGCCGATGGCCAGGGTGATCGCCAACCCCGCACCAACTAACCAGCTCGTCGGCACGTGCTGATCCGCTTCGGTTCCGATCCCCATCGCGGCCAGTTCTTTCACAAAAGCCTGCATCAAAATAATCAGCGAGTTGTGAATGGTATGCAGCACCATTCCCGGCAAAACGCTTCCTGTCCGATAGCAAACCCAACCGAGAACCAGCCCCAGAAAACAAGTCGGAGCGAACCGTTCAAAAGAAAGCGTGGCAATAACGTGAAACAGACCAAACAAACAGGACGACAAAATCACGGCCAGTGATGTCGACATCCCGCTGCGAAACGCCGACTGGAGATAGCCGCGAAAAAACAATTCTTCACAGACAGCCGGAATTAGTGCCAGAGCCAGAAGTTTTGCAGGCAGTGGAATCGCATTCAAACTGGCACTGACCCGTTCGAACAGTTCTTTGATCGCATCGGATTGTTCCAGAGAATTGGTTTGGAATCGAGCCAGCTCAATTGCGAACGGCCACAGGGACAGCCCCAAAATCGTGGCCGCCAGAAAACTGGCGATCGTCGCCCCTCGCAGACGAAATCCATCGCTCAAATCGATGGAACTCCACCGCGCGAGCGCAAGCGGCATGACGGCAAACAAAACGATCGTAATGATCGCATTTCCAATCAGTCGACCGGCGACCCATTCACCCATCAATCTCCCCGGTACGCCACTGAGAACGAGGAAGGCAGGAAATAAAACGGCAAGGCAAGCCATCGCCTGGGACAAGGATGCAGCGGGTCGAGACAACGTCGGACGCCGAATGAGGTCGGCCCAGCTCCCTTCGCTTCCATACAGCACCGCATCGGTCCCGAAGATCTTTGCCGCCAGTGCCAATGCAACAGCCGAATAGAGGACCGTGGAAAGAAGTGTTGCCACCACCCAGATGGGTTGGGCTCGTCCGTCAAAAACATCTCGAGCCAGAATCACAATATTCACCAGCGGTGTGACGGACATCCAAGCGGTCATTTCGATTCCCGGAAGCAGGCAAAGAACGCCCGGCGCCAACGAAACCAGCATGACAGGAATCAAATACGCTTGCGCTTCTTTAAAACTCCTCGCAAAACTAGTCAAAATCAGAATGACGGCTGCGAAGAAACCGGCGAACACAATCAGCAGTCCCAGTATCAGAATCAGCATGCGAAAGCTGACTCCTCCCGATCCAAACAAGAGTTGTTCCATGCCGTTCGAATAAGCGGTAATGACCATCGACGTCAAATTGGCGATCGCTGTCAACATCGCCACCGCCAGCACTGCCAGATACTTGGCGAACAGCAATTCATGCCGAGGAACCGGGGCCGAGATCAACGCTTCCAGGGTGCCGCGTTCGCGTTCTCCTGCCGTCAAATCGATCGCCGGATAAACCGCGCCGGTGACGGTCATCAAAATCAAAATCAAGGGAATCAACGTCGCCATCGAGAAACTCGATCCCGCATCCGTAGGAACCACCGACTTCAATGTCAGTCCCAGCGGCATCACAAATGATGGGTCTTGCTCATGCAGTCGTTCCAGAACCACATAGTCATTGATTGTCCGTAGTCGATCTTCAATCGCACGACGGGCATCCAGACTGAATAGCGATGCCGAACGGTAAGTTAATTCAAATTCCCAAGGCCCCTCTTCACCCCCGGATTTCAGGCGAACACCGACATCGGCGGAGCGGTTGGCCACGAAATGATCAACATCGACAGTCGCTGATTTATCTCTGGATTCCAAAAAGGTCCAAATCGGATCGTCCACGGTTCCGGCGGGTTCCTGCCGCGGGAGATCGAGTGCTCCCTCTTGTTTGGCCCGCAAAATGGCGCTCTTCTGAAAGAGGTCGCGGAACACGCGCGAATCGCGCTGGCTGACGAGCGCGATTCGATATTCAATTTTGGATTTATTTGCCGCTTGCGAAACCAGCAACTTCTGAAAGGTTACGCCCAATAAGGGGTAAATCAGCAGCGGCATCCCGATTAACGTCAGAATCGTGCGACGATCTCGCAGAATTTCGCGCAATTCCTTCAGCGTCATTCGCCACCAGCGCATCGACGCCAAAGGGCCGAGATGGCGGCTCGTACAGGGCTCGTGACTCATCCAGACAGTCCCCCTGTCAACGAATTCGACATCAGCGACGGCTGGTTCATGAGTTGAAGAAACATCTCAAACAACGTGACACAACCGGTGACCTGCTGCAATTCGGCGAATGTTCCCTCATGTCGTAGTGTCCCCCGGTGTAGCAATCCCAGGCGGTCACAAATCTGCGAAGCTTCGTCCAGCCGATGCGTCGAAACGACGACTGATTTTCCCATAGAACGCAGGTGACCAATGTACTCGAAGATCACATGCGTTCCGACGACATCCAAACCTCGCGTCGGTTCGTCCAGCAACATGATCGGTGGATCGTGCATCAACGCCCGCGCCAGGGTCACACGCTGTTTTTGCCCCGTACTGAGTGTCGAACAACGTTGATCCAGAAATCGCCGCAGATCGAGCAAGTCGACCAGCGACTCCAATCGTTCCCGAGCCACCGCAGGCTCAATGCTGTAAAGATCCGCAAAAAACAGCAGCATTTCGCGTGGCGAAAGCCACTGGTAGAGACCCGCACTGGCCGAGACGAGTCCGATTCGCCGTTTCACCTCGTCGGGAAATTGTGAAACCCGAAATCCATCAACACTGGCATCGCCACTGGTCGGCTGTAAGAGCCCCAAAATCATCCGTAGAGTGGTCGTTTTTCCGGCGCCATTGGGGCCAAGTAATCCGTAAACCTCACCCTCTTTCACGGAAAATGACAAACGATCCACTGCAACAAGCGATTTCCCGCCAGACGCGAAACAACGAGTGAGATTGTCGACGATGATCATCGGTTGTCCGTCATAGGGGCTCCAGAGCCTACGAATCATAACGTGAGAATGTCCGCTCAGCGACCAAATCTGCGGCCGTTAAACCAACTAATCGCGGTTCCCGACATTCCTTCAACAGGCTCTCCCTACGTCAGGACCAGCTGAATTTACGGGCGCCAATCAAAATTCTGATTAAGTTGATGATTCTTTCCCGCACTTCGCGGCGGAACACTTCCCAGACGGAATCGCCCCCTTTACGGTTTTCCCAACAAAGCCTAGAGTTTGCCTCACGAGCAGTCCCAGCCACGGAAAATGGATGGGCTGCCCAAAGTAGCCCCCTCGCTCCACGAGAAGACAGCCGACGTCTCGCAGGCATTTTGCGGTCTCGAAAGCTTCGAACCGACAGAGCGACGATGCGGGGTTTGACTTTCTTCTTGCTGAGCGAGAGGGCTACTTTGGTGCACTCGCACCACGGAAATTTCGTCCCGGCCGAAAACCGTGAATTGAATCCCTCGAAAATCATTGGTTTCGATCAGTAAAATCACAGTTAAATTGCCCCTTATCACACGGATGCCTTGCCATGCCACTTCGAGTTTACAACACACTGTCGCGTCAGAAGGAAGATTTTCAGACGGTCGAACCCGGCAAGGTCAGCATGTATCTGTGCGGCCCCACGGTTTACAAACCCGCTCATATCGGCCACATGGTCGGCCCCGTCATCTTTGACACGATCAAACGGTATCTAAGTTACAGCGGATACAAGGTGACCTGGGTCGTGAATATCACCGATGTGGACGACAAGCTAATCAATCGAGCCAATGAAAAAGGCATGACGGTCGAAGCCTTGGCGAAACAGATGACGCAAGATTATTTCGACAACCTCGCCACGATGGCCGTCGATGGCATCGATCACTTTCCGTACGCGACTCAGCATATCAAAGAGATGCAAGACATTATCGCGACGTTGATCGAAAAGGGATTCGCCTACCCGCTCGATGGAGACGTCTATTTCAATTGCACCAAAGACGAAGACTACGGCAAGTTGAGCGGTCGTAGCCTGGAACAGATGCTGGCTGGTACGCGGGCCGAAACACATGGCGGCAAGCGGCATCCCGCGGACTTCGCCTTGTGGAAAGGTTCCAAACCAGGTGAACCGGCTTGGGAAAGTCCGTGGGGAATGGGACGTCCGGGGTGGCACATCGAGTGTTCGGCCATGGCAAAGAAAATCCTCGGCGATTCAATCGACATCCACGGCGGCGGCCTGGACTTGATGTTCCCCCATCATGAAAACGAATTGGCTCAATCGGAAAGTTGCACTGGCAAGCCATTTGCCCGTTATTGGATGCACAACGGTTTGATGCAGGCTAGCGGTGCGGCGGGAAAAGTTGGTGGCGGACATGACAAACTCGGCGACAAAGCAGCCGATCTGACCGCGGCCAAAGAGGCGCAAGAAGCGAACAAACTGGCCGGCTCAAAAGGGGCTGCTTCGGTTAAAGAACTATTTGCAAAACACGATCCCGAAACGATCCGTTTCTTTCTGTTGGCCACACATTATCGCAGTCCGATCGATTTCAGTGACGAGGGAATCACGAATACGGGTAAAGCCCTCGATGGGTTCTATCGTTTGTTCGAAACCTACGAACGAATTTCCGGTCAATCGTTCTACACTCTGAAAATTGCTCCCACGCGGGCCAGCAGCGCCGCGCTGACGGGCACCCCTGCCGAATATTTCCAGGCGCTGAATGATCTTCGCCAGCGATATCTGGAATCAATGGATGACGATTTCAACACGGGCGGGGCGGTCGGTGTTCTGTTCGAGCTACGGAAAACACTCAATTCGTTTATTACCGATCACAAACTGGAAACCACTCCGACGGACAAAAGCCTCCTGCCCGCCCTGACAGCCGGCATGACATTGCTCAAGGAACTTTCGTCGATTCTGGGCGTCTTCCGAGAAGCCAAGCAGAAAGCCGCATCCGCTGACGACGGCCTATTGGACGGCCTGATGCAATTGGTCATCCAGATTCGTGCCGACGCCCGCAAAAACAAGAATTTCGCCGTTGCCGATTTGATCCGCAATAAACTCAATGAACTAAAAATCACATTGGAAGATCGTACGGATCAGACTCTCTGGCGACGGGGATAATTTCGGCTCACGAAACGCGGGAAATTCCGTCCCTACGTATCGACTTCAAAGTTTTTGAACGACCATTTCCTTGATTCCTGCGGCGTTTATGGAGAGAGTATTGTCCGCCGATAACGTTCGAAGGGACGCACCGGTCGACACGTCTCCGGTCACGGCACAGGCTGGGGGCTGGCGGTTTTTTCACTTCGATTTTGCGGTTTGCCGGTTCTCGCGAACTATTCACTTGACCTTCATTGATTGCTCACAATTCGACGTAGTATTCGGTTGGCTTCGAAACAAAACAAGTAGCGAAGCGGCCGAACGGCGCGGGGAAATTGAGCGGCTGTTGAGCCGTCGCGAGTTCTCGTGTCCAGAAGGTGATCCATAACATATTTGTGGTAGTAAACTGCTCGTTACGACGAACCCCGAAAAATCATTCGCTGCCGTAGCGAGAGGAAATGTTTAGAGCCCTGTCACAACGATGGGCGGCGCGATGACAATTGCGCTATGAAATATTGGCGAGAACCAGAACGGCCTCATCGGGAACGAACGAAAATGGACGGCTGGTATTACAGGTTATTTGGAATCGATTTCGGCCCGGTTACCTTCGAAAAACTGGTCGAACTGGCGAAAAGCCATGCCATTTCACGCGACGATGAAGTACGACTTGGCGAGAATGGCGTCTGGCGTCGGGTCGGAACCATGGGCCAGCTGATGGCACATCTTCCCTTTGAATCCGGGCAGAAAGTGATCACAGCCAAGGCGTCAGTGATCGCTGACAAAGTTCAAAGTTCTGTCGCCGACGAACAAGAATTTCTCACTAGTACATCGTTGATCACGGCTGAACTTGATACGCCCGTCGCACCCGAATCACACGAACTCGACGGCCGCTGGTGGTGCAAGATTCACAATCGGGAATACGGCCCCGTTGATCTGCCGAAAGTGATTGAATGGGCCACCACTGGTCGATTGCATCCTGACGATCAAGTCCGTTTCGGTCGCGATCCCTACGTTCCCGCGCGCGAATTAGCAGGATTGTTTCCATCAACCACACCGCAGGTGGTTCTCGCAAACCCAAACCGAGTGCCGGCACCAACGCCAATACCCGCTACGACTCCGGCTCCAGCACCCGCTACGATAGTCATGGAAACCTCACCTGTCCCGGAGACCAGCTCGAAACCATCGTCGGCCCCGGCGCATCAAACGCCTGCTCCGGTCGCTGCCGCGGCGGTCCCAGTCGTATCGCAGACTACTTCCGTCCTGTCACCAAGTCCGCCGACAACAGCATCAGTTCCTAAACCGACGTCAAATCCACCAACGAAACCAGCTGCTCCTGCGCCAACCAACGGCGCGACGAGCCTTGCTCCGGCCAACATCTCGGCGATTCGTCCGGCAGTTCCCATTCGCCGTCCAGTGCCAGCCAAGAGTTCGGGAAATTTGGCTGGAATCCTGATCATGGTGGGATCGGCAGTTGGTGGCTTGGCATTGGTCGGTGCGCTGATTTACTTTGGTGCGGCATTGATTCCTGAAAATCACACCGCGGACATCAAACGATTCAAAGCTCTCCAAGGGGTGCTTGAGGAACTCGAGCGAGCTCGAAGCGGCAGTGCATTGAGCGCCGCAGAGTACAAAACGTTGCAGGAAAAAATTGGGAACGCCGCTGACCCAGTGGCTGCCGAACTCAAGGATCTGAAAGATCCGAATCCCAATCAGAAGAAACTGCAAGCAATGGCCAAAAGAATGCAAACACTGTCCAAAGGCGATTTTGGCGCGACACCGAATCCCAGCGAGAAAACATTGCTGACATTGAAAGCGGAGTTGGAAAAAGTCTACGCCGGTAAGTAGCGATCGCACTGATTAATGGCCGATGGGGACTGTCTCTCGATCGAGAGAACGCATCTTGATCACTGCTTTGAGGCGGATCACCAACACAATGCCGACAGCCATCAATAGGCCAGCCACCCAGTAGGGCAGTGCCAGATCTTTCTCCTGCAACGTCATTCCCACCACGGGCCCCCCGATCCGCGCCAGCGCGGATAGGCTCTGACCAACCCCCAAGACTTCACCCTGCTCATCATCACCGCTGTTCAACGACAACATCGATTGCAACGCGGGCGTCGACGAGGAAAATCCGATCACCACGACGGGTAGAACTGCGATCAGCATGGCCAGTGAATTCGTCAGGGCGGTAAACCCAATCAGCAGCAACCCGACCGTCATCAACACGACGCCAAGCACGGCCATCCGGAATTCACCCATCTTGGGAATTAACCGACGAACCAACAGGCCCTGGGCCAACGTCAGAATCAACCCGATGTAGCTGAAAACGTAGAAGTTCCCGCGGTCGGTGACATCCAGACGCTTGGTCAACATCGCCAGAGTGGTTTCAAATTGTGCAAAAGCAAACGTGGTCAAGAACACGACGAGCACGAT
Source organism: uncultured Schlesneria sp. (assembly GCA_903871875.1). Taxonomy (GTDB): domain Bacteria; phylum Planctomycetota; class Planctomycetia; order Planctomycetales; family Planctomycetaceae; genus Schlesneria. The sequence continues at coordinate 14,156 of CAIQIR010000127.1, read as the reverse complement.
CGGCCCCAGCGTCCGATGGGTCATTACTCTTAATGTGGCACTTAGCTTCAGCCAGCCATGTGACGCCGAACGGTTCTCGGAGCCTCGTTTGAGTGATTCGGGAAGCGAGGTCAGGCCGAATAAGAACGCAAATCCCGATAGCGCCGCCGCGACATAGCCCGGCGCGGCACTGGGTGCTGCCCCTGCAACACTGGGAACGAACAGTGAACCAAGTAACGGCCCGAAGGTAAAACCGATTCCAAATGCCGCTCCGATAATCGCCATCCCTTTGCCCCGCGTCTTTTCGTCGGTGGAATCCGCGATGTAAGCCTGAGCCGTCGTAATGGTCGCACCGGCGATTCCAGCGCCGATTCGGGTGATAAACAACCAGGTCAGAGGACTGAGACCCAGGATCGGTCCAGAATTCCCCCATTGTGTCACAAGCGCGAAAAGAGCATAGAAAATCGTCGAGCCCGCCAGACCGATTAGGAGCACCGGCCGCCGCCCAATTCGATCCGACAACTTGCCCCAAAGCGGCGCGAATAAGAACTGCATCGCTGAAAATGACGCCATCAAGCAGCCGAGAATCAATCCCGACCGTCGGCTTCGTTTGGGTGAGGCGATCTGTTCGTCATGCCTTGGCGTCGCGCCGTCGACTACGGCCCGCTGGTCTCCACCGGCCTGCGTAACGGAATCCGATTTCACAACCTGCGTCTGGACGGGCAAAAAGTGTTCGCCGTAACGAGGCAGCAACGGCAACACGATCCCGAAACCCAAAAGATCAACGAAGATCGTGATAAAAATAATCAACAGTGGCTTGCGTGACACATTGTTTCCAAATTCAACCAAGGCAGTGTGATTTTGACCGCTCGTTAAACAACATCACGAACAGCGGGGTGATATTTTCACCGAGTAGCCGAGATTGAACGACGTTTACGGCCCATTCAATTCGGCAATGGACTCGCCGGCGACTCTTTGACAGACTCCGGCGAGCAGGGAAATGTAGGGCACCGACGCTCCGCTTTCCAGCAGGTCGAACAGAGCTCCCGCTTCAAGACTGCTGGAACTTGCTGAGTACCATTTACGACGACGAAACTCCGTGTGGTAATTCGCGCGGTTTGATTCAGTAGATTTGAGTCGGCTATTCGCCTAATCTGCGGCGCGATCGCGAACGCCTTGGATCGTCTGAAATGGACTTCCTCTTTTGAACGAATCTCTGCATCACGTCTCGAAAAATTTACGACTGGTCAGCCTCTGCACGCTGGCCAGCCGCATTCTGGGGCTGATGCGCGATCAGGCGATGGGTGTCTTGTTCGGCGCCGGCCCCGTGATGGACGCCTTCACCGTAGCGTTCCGCCTGCCAAATCTCGCTCGGGTACTGCTGGGGGAAGGGGCGCTCACAACCGCGTTCCTGCCCGTCTTCGTCGCCGACATGCACGAACGGGGCCGCGAATCGGCGGCACGTTTGACCTGGGCGGTATTCCTGTCATTGACCGCGATTTTGTGTACGTTGACCCTGATTGCGGAAACCGTGCTTTTCTCCGTCGGCTGGTGCGTGGAATTGAGTTCCCAAGCCAGATTGCTGCTGAACTTGACCGAGATCCTGCTTCCCTATGTCGTTCTGATCTGCCTGGCCGCTCAAATCGGTGCCGTTCTGAACGCCTTGGGTCGATTCCTTTGGCCGGCACTCGTTCCTTCCGTTTTGAATCTGGTCTGGCTGATCGCCCTGTGGAAATTGGTTCCCTTATGGTCCGATGAAATCAGTCGCATCCATGCCACGGCCTACTTTGTCGTCATCGGCGGGGGACTTCAGTTACTGTTTCCGCTGCCGATTCTGTACCTGAGCGGATTCGGTTATCGGGCCGACTGGCGAACGGCAATGGATCGTGTTCGAACAATTGCCACCAATATGCTGCCGGTCGTCGTCGGCTTATCGATCACGCAACTCAACGCTGTTCTGGACAGTTTTATTGCGTGGGGCTTTACGCAACCAAACGGGGAAGGGCCGTTCATGCCGCTTCCCGGATCACCGATGTATCCGCTACGAGAGGGAACGGCGACCGCACTTTATCTTGGCCAGCGACTTTATCAATTTCCCCTCGGTGTTTTTGGTGTCGCCCTGGGGACGGTCTTGTTCCCCCTACTAACTTCGCACGCGCAGCGAGGAGCTACGGACAAACTGCGGTCGGATCTCTCACTGGGACTTCGCCTGGTGATTGCAATCGGGTTACCAGCCAGCGTCGGGTTGATGCTGATCGCCAATCCGCTGGCCATCTTGTTCTTTCAATATGGCAAATTCGACGCCGAGGCCGCTCGTCAGACCGGCATGATGATTGCCTCGTACGGATCAGGCGTCTGGGCCTATTGCGGCCTGTTAATTCTGCAACGTGGCTTCTACGCCATCGGAGACCGACTGACCCCGATGTATGTCGGACTGGTGGCAATGCTGTGCAACGTTCTGCTGGACTTAAGCCTGATCTGGCCACTGGGAGGGCAAGGTTTAGCCTTGTCAACGGCGCTCGTCGCCGCGTCGCAATGCATCGTCACGGCCCACTTGCTGCAACACAAGGTCGGTATTTTGCAATGGCGTGAAATCGGAGTCACGCTGGTGAAAACGCTGGCCGCGACCGGTGTCATGGCTGTCGTTTGCGTCGCAGTGCGTACCGGACTCGAAGGTCAATCCGTGCCTTGGGGACGGATGATTCGATTGGCCGCTCCCCTTGGAATCGCAGCGGTCGCATTCCTGGCCACCGCTCGTATGCTGAAATTGTCTGAACCGTGGCTGCTGCTGGCTGGCCGACGTTCCTCTGCCGAGCCCCCCGACACTCACTTCGTTGAGTGAACGATCGCGTCCAAAACACTGCATTCGGAATCGGATCGGTGGCGAATCATTCGGCGAAAAAGTGCTGCTTCAGCTCCATCATGACATTTCGGGCTCGTTCCGCAAAACAGGTCGCATCGCGAAACCAGCCGAAGGGGCTCATCCTGACGTCGATGCACATCCGGTCCTGTCCGGTGGCGCGCCCGACCCCCTCCATCAGCAATTCGACTTCGATTCCTTGTCGATCGGGCGACGATCCAAAATAGGACAGCAGACCGGAACCCCGCAGACGCAGCACGACGCGTTCACGAGTGACATCGACAATCAAAGCCTCGTGGTCCTTCACAAATCCGGCCAGCTTATGAACGACCATTTCCGAGCCGAGAACTGCCAGAAAACTGCCCGTAAACTCGAACGGAATCTTTTCCTTCTTAGGGCGTGATGCCTCGCTGTCTTCAGCGTGAACTTGCACACTGGCCATGGAACAAGTGCGATCGCGTCCCCCTTCTTTCGCGGCATAAAGGGCCTGATCAGCCCTTCGCAACACCATTTCGATCGTGTCGCCTGGCTCCATTTGCGACACGCCAAACGAGCAGGTGATTTTCAGCCGCTCAGTGCCTCCGATTTTCGCGTTCTGCAGAGATGTCCGCAGTCGATCGGCCCGCCGCACGGCTTGTTCAAGTTCCGTTGAAGGACAAAGCACTAGGAACTCTTCGCCCCCATAACGACCGACGATTTCACCCGAATATGTTTCTTCACACAAATGCTTCGCCAAATCAATCAGAACCTGATCACCCACCTGATGTCCGTAAGTGTCGTTGACGCGTTTGAAATGATCCGCATCGGCAAAAATCACGCAGAACGGGTCGTCCGGATTTTCCTGGAACTGATCCGCCAAAAGCTTGAGCTGAATTTCCAGTTCGCCGCGATTGGCCACTGAGGTCAATGCGTCGCGCGAGGCTTTTAGTTTCAACTGCTTGAATTCGGGCGCCTTCGAATTTCGACTGAGATTACTGAAAATCTCGGCGACACCATGCAGTCGTCCCTGCGCATCGATCAGGGGCACCGTTTGCAGTTCTAATTGGATCGCCGGACGGTCAGCCTTCTGGAACGTGCGTTGGAAGACCACCGACTTTCCACAGGCGATGGCATTTTCGAGCGAAGAAAGTTCTTGAGCTTCTGAGCCCGCCACTGGGGCAGGGGGACTCATGTCAAAAAAGTCGGCGCACCACTCTTGTCCAAGCACGGACGATGCAGGTCGGCCGAAAAGACGTTCCGCACCTCGTCCCCACACGACGAACCGGCGTTCCGAATCAACAACATGAAAACCATCGTACAAACTTTCGAGCATGTACAGATATGAAAAGATCTGACACAGCGCCATCGCTTCCGCATCTTCCTCCAGGCTGACAAATTCGCGATGGCGACTGGTGTTGTGCAGATCCGTTGTTTGCGCCGCGAAGGGCAGTCCGTCTTGCTGAACCCAGCGTGCCAGCGAGTTCACCACATTGCCGTCGAATTGTTTGCCAGATTCGGCCGTCAACAAGTTCATGATCTCTTCGTGTGGCTTCGCGACACGATAGACCTGTTCGGTACACAGTGATTCGTAAGCGTCAGCAACAGCCAGAATACGTGCACCAATGTGCACATCGCGAATCAATCGTTCAGTCGATTCTTTGGCATCATAAGCCCGATGCGCCTGGTCGACGATCCGCAATACTTCCGGGTCAACACGACAGGCCTGAAGGACGTTGATGCCGATTCCATGATGCAAATCCATCAATTCGATTTCGTCGACACCCAACTTTCCCGGCTTATAAAGTACATTGTCGGGAACCCCGATTTTCCCCACGTCATGTAGCAATGCGGCGACTTCCAATACCCGAAGATGACGCCCTTCCCAACCGAGATGACTGGCCAACCCGACGGCCAGAAGCGCGACGCGTCGGCTGTGACGCAATGTCCTGAGGTCGCGATAATGTAAGGCGCCCAGCAAACTGCGCAGCACCGATTTACTGATGACGCCGTCCAACGTCGTTTCCGACGAACCAGAACTCAAATCTCGTTCGGCTGCATTCGTCAAAGCCATCAGCCCCAACAGATTGCGCGAGGAATCCGATACCTGGCTGACCGCCTCGCGCAGGCTTAAGGTTGCCGGTAAGGGATTCACCGCCGGCGGAGGCGAGACGAAACGCGGAGCAACTGCAATCGCAGCCATTACTATCTTCCGAAAACAGGGGCACGAGTTCAGCCAGCTTTTCCCAAACGCGCAAACAAATTTGCCGCGTCTGACGAACATGTTGACTTTTGTCGACGTAGCGAAATGAACCGTAGCTTAGGTTTCGACCGAGTCAAACAGAGTGCAGTCGCCATGGGTGATCGGTCGATGGGATTGTCACGGTCCTGACGATTGTCGCGACGCCTTCGGGTGACAGCCTCGGGAAAAAGATCATTGCCCGGCAAAGTTGCTGTTCTTTGCCTAGTCTGCCAGAATAGGGCATCGATCACTGGTCCACCGCCCTGGTATTAAGGTCTTTTGATGAACGAAACGTTGAGCCTCGCCCTGCTCGAAGTGAGCAACCTTGCTCCGTCGTTTATCGTGGCGGACGCATGCTCTAAGGCGGCGAATATTCGAATTCTCGGCATTGAAAGTACCGACGGAGCGGCCCAGTGCATCAAGCTGGTTGGCCCTGTCGCGGACGTTCAAGCGGCCGCGGAACGCGGGATGGAACTCGCAAAACTGATGGGAAGTGCGGCGTTTTGTTCGGTGATGGCCGCTCCCTTGGAACTGACATATAAATTGGCGGACGCCAAACCGGCGTTTAGCCCGCTGCTCGGTGTCTATGATTCTCGCAAACCCAGAGAGAACGCAATGACGACAACTAATGCACTTGGACTGTTGGAAACTCAGGGCCTGGTCGCGGCGCTCCACGCCACAGACGACATGCTGAAAGCATCCAATATCACACTGGCCGGCAAAGAAAAGATCGGTGCCGCGTACGTCACGATCATGATTCGCGGCGATGTCGCCGCAGTTCAGACGGCCATCGAGGTTGGACGTCAAACGGTCGAACGACTGGGCGGGAAATTGATCCTCGCCGACGTCATTGCCCGCCCTCATGCCGATCTCGCAGCTCTCTTGCCAACTTGACGTGCCACGTCGTCCGCAACGAGTTTTGAAGATCAGGATCGGCCCCCTTCATGGTGGTTCGACCCGGAGCCACGAACCGTGGCACCATCTTCCACTTGCTTCGCCACACGGCCTGAGAGTTACCTCATGCTGTTGGAAGATTTCTGTTGCGCGGCGCACGACGCGTTGCCTAAGGTTCCGTCTTTTGCACGGTGAGAGGACAGGTTTCACTTCGCCCTGAATCGAAAACGCGACCTGAATGAAAACGGCCGCGAGGAATTTCCTCGCGGCCGTTTTTCATCAGTAGGATCTGGCAAGTGCGTTCATTCCACCTTCGCACAATCGTCGCGGTCCGCGGTATTTTTGGTTGCGCTTCGTTCAAATGATTTTGAAGCTGAGCGTGGATACGTCGAGGACTGCAAACAACTTGCACGAGCGACATGTGCCGCCAATGCAAAGCGGTGGTCGAGAGAAACTACCGTCCGAAAAACATCTGTCGCAACGCGGCATTCTTACGTCGCTCAAGTTCCACCAGGCGACCAACGGGACCTTGCCCCGCCGAGACCTGCGTACGAACTCGGCGTTGGGAAGCTCGCGCTTCCACCCCGGTCAGCACAACGGCTGCCAGGATCGCCAGAATCGCTAATTTTCGCATAGACTTCCTTTCGTTGAAACCTCGATCAACAGAAAATGAAACTGGGGAACCGTCGACGGTGTGACGCGTTTGCCGCAAGGCAATGGCAACGATTCACCCTTTCAAGCTTGGGTTTCGTCATCCTGATGGAGAAGATCCCGATGGATTTCATGTGTTCCGGCAATTCTTGCCGAAGTCGTGACCAGCGAAACCCAACGATTCGGTGCCGGAGAATGGTACGATGCGCGAAAGATTGGCGATGTTGACGACGCCGACGATCAATCAACCGGGATTTCAAAGGCACTGAATTGACCGAACCCGCTCAAAACCACGTTTCTGAAGTCGATGCGACACAAGCCGATATCGGACTGGTCTGCGCACTGCCGATGGAATTGGGCGAATTCCTGAGCCGCTGCTCAAAGGTAAAAACGTACACCGGCGGCAAATTCACTTTCCGCGGTGGGATCTACGACGGCATTCGGATCGCAGTTGTCGAATCGGGAATGGGCCCCGCACGTGCATGCCGCGCCACCGAAGCGTTGCTGGACGGCCATTCGCCTCGATGGATTGTCTCCACCGGATTCTGCGGAGCGCTCATTCCCGACATGCAAATCGGTCAGATTGTCGTCGCGAACAAGATTACATCGCTCGATCAGGATGAACTGATGGTCGACGTCGGAATGAAGACCGATGCAGCAAGGGGATTACATGTCGGACGAACGCTGACGATCGATCAGATGGTCCGTTCGATCGCCGAAAAACGGGCGTTGGCGGAGCAAACGGGAGCAATCGCTGTCGATATGGAAACTCACGCGGTCGCCTCCGTCTGCCGTGAACGAAAAACAAAGTTCATGGCCGTCCGCGCTATCAGCGACGATCTATCAGCCGACCTGCCTGCAGAAGTTTTAAGCCTCGTCGGCGAGACCGGAGCAGTCCGCATCGGAGCGGTTGTTGGAGCCCTTTGGAAGCGCCCAGGAAGTTACAAGGACATGTGGCGACTTCGCGAGCACGCCATGACTGCCAGCGAACATTTGGCCAATTTTCTCGACGGAGTAGTCAAGCAATTATACGCGTCAGCCTAGCCCATCGGCAGCTCTAATGGATCGGCGAACTCGCAACCGAAGGAGAACGCGAGAGCGGTACGCGTCAACAATTGCTGCGGCCCCCACAAAACCAAAACGACAACTCAACGATCTCGCCTGTTCGCAGGCGACGGCGATGCTGATACAGCGCAGATCGCGATCTGCGGAAATCCACAAAGCGAGCCACACGAGCGTTGTCTAAAACCATTGAACCATCGACACACATCCGGTGTCTTAATTCATGATGCGTTTCGACGATCTGACGACAACCTACCTGTCTCGCAAGTTCCGCCGGGCGATTTTTTCGCGATGAGCCCATTTTTATCGAGAAATCTCGGGCTGTTCGGAATGAATCGAACGCCCTATCCAGAATTCGCAGGTCGGTCTGCTATCGATCATCTCTTGTCGAACGAACGGATCACTGCTTCTTGATTTCAAGAATGAACGGTGACCGCTCTCGACAAGAATTTTCAAAGAAATTTTGCGAACTGGGCAGTTTTCGTGGCGCAGGCGAGTTCATTTTGTTAGCATTTCGACCCTTCCGAGCATACGACGCTCGGGCATCTCGCAACGAATGAAAGGATGCTCTCAATGCGAACTTTGCCACGATCCAGGCCTTATTTGAAATTGGCTGCACCGCTCACCCGCCTCGCACGGAACCAATGGTTGGCTCCGCGACCCGTCGGTGATCTCGCGAACTTCGCGGGTGTTTATTGATCGCATCGGCAAGTTCGATGCGAGAAGATCGGCTGGCACTTTCGATGGACGTGGTGTTCGGCCAATAGCCAGGAGCGCCCAAAGCTCGTCAACTGTTGACGAGCGGTGAATAATGATCAGGACACTTTTTGTTTCACGACGGCCTGCCCGCACAGGCTACAATCACACGGACGTGAACGTACCACAGGAGGTTTGACTCATGCATCGTTTCAACCCGGAATTCGCCAAGTTACTGGACGTCTGCCGCGCCAAGGGGTACGCCACGTATCAATTGGTCGACAAATATCTGCCCGACGAGGGTGGTGACCCCAACATGGTTCCCGAGTTGATCATCGCCTTCGAAGACCTTGGTCTCGATATCATTGATGAACCCGATCCCAACGACCTTCCCAAATATGAAGCCATCCCCGAATCGATGATGGAACCCGAGACGCCTTCGTCCTCGCGCGATCCGATTCGGATGTACCTCAGCCAGATGGGCCACATTCCTCTGCTATCCCGCGAGAAGGAAATCTTTCTCGCCAAGCAAATCGAAGTAGCCCGCAAATGGTTCCGCCGCAAAATCGCGGAATCGGATTTCGCCATTGGCTTGGTCGTCGAAACGATCGAAAAGGTCTGCCGTAACGAGTTGCCGTTCGAACGAACCCTACGCACCAGCGAAACGGAAAATCTCCGCAAGGAACAGATCCAAGGACGCATCCCTGTCAATCTGCCGACAATCAAGCGTCTGCTGAATGAAAACAAGGTAGATTGGGAGGCCTTAAAGGCCTCGAAGAATAAGTCCGAAACGACCGCAATCAAGCATCGCATGAAGGCTCGACGACGAAAGTTGGCTTGGCTTTGCGAAGAACTGAGCGTCCGGACACAGCGAGTTCAGCCGATTATGCGCCGAATGGAGCAAATCGGTAAGCGGATTCAGGAACTGCAGAATCAGATTCAGAAGCTTTCGGACCGTCGCACAGCTGCTGCCATCAACGAGGCGGAAGTGTTGCGCCGTGAATTGAATGATCTGGTCGAACTGGTTGTGGAATCTCCCGCCGATTTCTGTGACCGTATGCGTCGGATCATGGCTAAATTTGATGCCTGGACACGGGCCAAGCAGCATTTGTCAGGCGGCAACTTGCGACTGGTCGTTTCGATTGCCAAGAAATACCGCAATCGCGGACTGAGTTTCCTCGACCTGATTCAGGAGGGCAACGCCGGTTTGATGCGCGGTGTGGAAAAGTACGAATATCGTCGCGGATACAAATTCTCGACCTATGCCACTTGGTGGATTCGTCAGGCAATCACCCGTGCAGTGGCCGATCATGCTCGAACCATTCGAATTCCGGTCCATATGTTCCAGTGCATTTCGCAGCTGAAGGCAAAAAGCGAACAGATTCGCCAGGAAACGGGACGCGACCCCAGCATGGAAGAACTCGCCGAATCGGTGGGGATGTCGCTGGAAGAAACCGAGCGAATCATGAAGACCTGGAAGCATCCGGTCAGCCTCGACACCCCTGTCGGTGAAAGTGAAGACGGCTCGTTTGGTGACTTCTTGCAGGACGATAACGAAACCAACCCCGCCGAATCGGCCATGCAGGAAATGCTGCGGGACAAGATCGAAGTCGTGCTGCGTAGCCTGACGTATCGCGAACGTGAAATCATCAAATTGCGTTACGGCTTGGGAGACGGCTACAGCTACACGCTGGAAGAAACGGGACGTATCTTCAAAGTCACTCGAGAACGAATTCGTCAAATCGAATCGAAGGCGCTGCGCAAGCTGCAACACGAAACCCGTGCCAGCCACCTTCGTGGATTCGTTGACTCCACAGATGATGAAATCCCCGTCACGCCAGAAGACGGCGAGGCATCAGCTGTCGTCGAGGAAACGGAAGAAATGTTCGCCGTTGCGGGCTAAATAATGCGACTGAGGTATCCGATCCGCGGCAATGACGGATCGACCCCTGACTGACAAACGCCCCCCCCCCTCCGAAATCTTATGGTTTCGGAGGGGTTTTCGTTTCGGCGTCGGAAACCGATTCAGATGACGGAGGGACGGCATGATTCTTCAGTTCGCGAAGCGTCTCATAGCGATCAGCGATCATTGCAGACAGTCCCAGGATGCCGATAGCGACAACCTCCACAATCATGACCGTCGCCCCATGGTCGTTGAACCACAGATTCAGGGGCATGTTGGGATCACCGACCAACATTGCAACCATCGCCAGGATAGTGATCACGAATCCGGTCGTGGCCGCAGCCGTCATAAAAAATAGCGATTTGGACAAAGTCATTCCGTTATTCTCGCCAGACTAGGGAGTTTTACCGTCATTTATGATCGCGACTTGATTGCGAGAGGGCGAGCTATACAGCAGCCCCGCGAGACTCTTTGTATTTCCACGCGACGGCATCACCGAGACCAAGAGGAGTGTTGGGAATCGGTCACGATCTGCCGCCCCTCTAATTCCAATAATCTCTGCTTGAGATTCGTGCCCGCGGGAGAAGTGTATCCGCCCAGTTTTCCACCCGCCGCCAGCACCCGGTGACAGGGAATCACGAGGGGAAAACGATTGGTGGACATCACCGTTCCCACCGCGCGAGCGGCACGAGGATAACCAGCACGGCGAGCGAGTTCACCATAACTGATCGTTTCACCGTAGCCCAGTCGCCGTGTCACCGCTACGACCTGTTGCCGGAATGCGGTCATCTCGGGAAGTCGGATTGGGACGTCGGAGAAATCGACAACATTTCCTTCGGTATAGGCTTCGATCAGGCAACGCAATGTCGGGTTCCAGTCTTCTTCGTCGAGCGACCGACTGGTTTTATTGGCCACCGTCCTGACCGATTTCGATGACGGATGCCCCACAAACGTCGAAATCAACTGGTTGTCTTGTCCCAAGAGCCCTATCCATCCCAGCGACGTGGTAAACATCGATAGCACGACTTGACCGGCGTCGCCGTTTTGCGTCGATGAAGACGGGACGCCTCGCGACAAATCGACACCACTCAGTCGTCGAGCAGCGAGTTTTCCTCGGGCATTCATTCCGCATCTCCCTGCCTATTGCTGGTTTAAATGGCGTTATCAGTCAACCATCGCCCGCCACCTGCTGCAGCAGATTCCGGGTGCGGTCAACTGTTCAAGAACAGGGAAATTGCCCTGTCCAGTTGGCCAGTCTCTTTGACCCCTGTTCCCGAGACCTATACAATGCTTGGCCGCGGTGGCAAATGGTCGTGGTTTGGCCATCGCCGGACAACCCTCGCCGAGGAGTTTTGGGTAACGTGCCGGTTGAGCGAACGTCTCGTCGAGTTCGCTCGAATACCGGCACGTTTGATTTTCTGAGGAATACAGCAAATGACCGCCTACGCTAGCCTCGCGGACGATTTTTACGTCAACATGAATCTCAATACCGAGATGGCATTGCCGGCGGGCCGCGAAACCACACTCAGTTTTTTTGAACGAGTGCGGAAGCGATATTCGACCATGCGAAACTTCTACACACGTGATAACGGCGATCACGTCCTGGAAGAAGATAAGGATCAGGGACATCAAAGATGGTTGACTTTGGAACCACGGCGAATTTGCAGTGGTTTCATCAATCCCGCGGATATTGACGACGCGTTTGAACAGCACAGACTCGTGTTAGAACTGGTCCCGTACATGTTGTCGGTCAGCTCGCTCGACTGTGAAGCGCTCGATTACATGATGGGCTTCGATTTCAATTATCGCGGTAATCATGACGAACTCGTGGCGGAAGCACTCGGCGTCAGTTCGGCATTGGATGGGTTGTTGGAGATCCCTGGCCGACAGGTATTGAACTACGAACCCACAATGACGATCGCCCTCGAAGAAACTTGTCGACGGCAAGCCCGACTGATGATCGAAACCCGTACCAATGCCTATCAGGTCCGACGCGGCGAATATCCGGAAGATCACATCAGCGTTTTCTTCACGGTGCGGCAATACGGGAGCCTCGAATCAGACAGTTCGTACGAGGCCACGCTGAGTGAATTGCGATCTCAATGCGAAACTCTGCTTGAGAAATATGTCATCGAACAAGTGCTTCGTCCGCTGCAGCTCGCAATTTCGACGAAATAATCGCCTGAGCCGCTTCTGATTGACTCACCTCGCTCCAAGAACCTCATGAAAGTAGGGATTATGTCCGTTCAACTGAGTAATTTTGCAAAGTCTCTGTCTGTGGAAACCGCGTTTAATGTGCTGGCCGTGGCGAAATCGCTGAAGGCCACCGGTAAGGATGTTGTCGAACTAGAAATCGGCGACAGCCCATTCGACAGTACCGCATCGGCGAAGCTCTCGGGCGTCGAGGCGATTCAGCAAAATAAATCTCACTATTGTCCCTCACCGGGTCTGCCCGAATTCCGAGAAGCCGCCGCCCGGTTTGTGAAGCATGAATTCAAAATCCCCGCAGCGGCCGAGAATATCGTCGTGGCCCCAGGGGCGAAGGTGTTCGAGCAATACTTCTGCGAGGCGTTTCTTAATGCCGACGATGGGGTGCTGGTCTTTAGCCCCTATTTCCCAACTTATTTGCCGAACATTCTTCGCCGAAATGCACGGCCAGTTCTGGCGCCGCTCAAACAATCTCACGGATTTCGTCCCGAATTGTCGGTGATCGAGAACTTTTTGAAGACGGACAAATCTCCGAAAGCCATCTTCTTCAATTCACCGCACAATCCAACCGGCGGTGTGATGACTCGACAAGACCTGCGAGACGTCGCAGATCTCTTGCGAGGAACCAACGTTGCCGTTTTCAGTGACGAACCTTACTGCCACATGGTGTGGAAGGGAACCCATGAATCGCTGCTTTCAGAGCCAGGGATGCTTGAGCGATCGGTCGGCGCCTACACGTTCAGCAAAAGCTACAGCATGAGCGGTTGGCGATTGGGTTTCTCGGTGGCCTCGGCCGAAGTCTCAGATGCCATCGGCAAGATGATCAATACAACACTTTCGTGCACGCCGCCCATCGTACAACTGGCGGGAAAAGCGGCTCTCGAGCGAGACACGACGGAGCGCGACGCGGTCATGCAAAAATTCCGTAAGAAAGTCGAATTGCTGACCAATGGTCTCAATCGCCTGGACGGTTTCCGGTCGCTCGATCCCGCCGCAACCTTCTATGTATTCCCGAACGTGGCGCCCGTCTGCAATCGCCTGGGAATCACCAGTCACGGCTTGGCTCTGTACCTGCTGGAAGGCGCCGACGACAAATTTGGTGTCGCTTGCCTCGGCGGCGAATGCTTTGGAGATGCTGGCGGCGGATTCCTTCGCTTCAGTTGCGCCGAGCCCGATGAACGGCTTCAACAGGCACTCGATTTCCTTCCAATCGGAATTTCACGAACGGATCGCATCGCCGCTTACCTGGAAAAGCATCCCAAGTACCGCCTGACCACGCCGTACGCGCTGGGTTAAAACGGATGAATCTGCCCGCCTTGCGGGGGCGATCAAGGACAAAGAATCGAGTCGGGGCCGACCACTGTGATCGGCCCTTGGCTTTTGTGTCCAACCCAGCCTGCATTGTCACGCGGGAATTGCATAATAATGACGCCAAAGAGCGGTCCTACGATAACCTTAAAAATGGTCCCGCTCTCCTCCAACCCCTTGACGTCTTCCAAATAACATCGACATCATTGTTGCTGATTGGAAACAAACTGCACTTCATCGGTCACACAACCCTCAGAAGCAAGCCAATCGGTACAGATTCCGACACGGTGCATTGGTGCGGCGTTGAGAAAAACCGTTAAGTTAGCGTCGAGTTAGTGAATTCCGGAAAAGGAACAAGCCCCTTTCTCCGAGTCCTG
>CAIQIR010000126.1 GCA_903871875.1 uncultured Schlesneria sp. | reverse complement strand
GGCTTTGTTGGCGTCGAGCGGGTCGATCAACTCGTCGTCTTCATCGACGCCCAGTGTGCGGTGCGGGCTCAGGCTTTCGACCGTGAATGGACCGGCCACGCGAACTTTCTTTTTGTCTTCGTACGGTTTGTCGTAGAGGTATTCAAATTCAGCCTTGGCGGCGATGCTGGAGTCGATCTCCTTCTGCCGCGCAATGCGGGCCTGCCACCAATCGGCGTGAAGCTTTTTGACCGGGGCGGGCCATTTCTCCTGGGCTTCGCGAGGGATTTCCCATTCCTTCCACGATGCTTTGAGTGCGGTGTTCAGGTGCTCGCGGAGCGGTTCGAGCTTGGCCTGCCACTTTTCCCAGATCACATCGATTTCGGCGTTGTTGGCGATCGACTTGAGCGTGATGTGCGGCACACGCTCATTCACAAAACCGTGGCGGATGTTGCCTTGGACGGGGCGGGTAGATACAGCCGTGCGAGTGATTTCCGCTTCGTAACCGTTCAGTCCCGGCTTGGCACGATTAGTGCTGGGGCGAGTGATCCCGTGCGCTGAGCGATTACCGATTCTTCCAGGAATTCCAGTACCGATCGCTTCTGCAATCGTAACGTCTGGACCACCGTTAGTATTCGCTCGACGAACCGGCACCCTGACTCACTTTGACTGCCGAAAGCGTTCTTTCGCCAGAGCACTCCCATCCGCAACACTCGCTCCGCGTGGTTGTTCGTCGGCTCCACTCCATCCATTCCGGCGAACAGCCATAATGCGGGATACAGTGTCAGAATGTTGTCGCAGAATGCCAGCACCTTATGGTCGGCGCAGCCCGAACCACGCTCCAACGCCGAGCGGAGTTCATCAATGGCAGGTTCCAGTTGCGTCGCGAGAGCCTTCCGATCAATCAACCCCTCACGAAATTCCCACCAAAGCGTGAACAAATCCTCCACAACCGCCAAACCGACATCGCCGACGACTTTCCCATCTCCTCCTCGCTCCTTGCACTTCTGAAAGTCGCGTTTCAGGTGGGCCCAGCAAACCTGTCGCTGTTCCAGCGGCAAAGCATTGTAACCCGGCCAACGGTCGCTGATGACAATCCCGGTGATCGCTTCGCCCAGTAATGCCGCGAGGCCGAGAGAACCACGTTTCAGATGGATCACGAAGAAGGCCACCGTGACAGTCGCCGCTGTCCAGAGCCACCGCTTCTTCCCAGCTTGCTTCCAGCCGGTCTCGTCGGCATTTTTCACTGGTGCGTCGCGGACCGCGTCACGAGCTTGGTCGTGTGCCTCGATCAATGCGGCGCTGGTCTGTTGCTCCAAAGCCGCGACGGTTCCGAGTGACACCGGGACATTGAAGGCCGCTTCGACAAATTCCTTAACCGACCGTTTGCTCAAATGAAATCGGCCACTCAGATAACTCATTATCGCCGCCAGACGCGGTCCAATGACGTGAGTGCGGACATCCGCTGGAATCGCGGCGTGATTGAGCAAACCGCATTCCGGGCAAGTGCGTGAATGAGCCTGATGCTCGGTGACAACCGCGGCCAACGCGGGGAGCTCCGCGACTTGGTGCCAGCCGGGTTCTGGATCGTTGGGTCCTGGTTCGGCGGAGAGCGGCGTTTGGCAAGCAGTACAGGTCCGCGGCACATAAACAACGATCTTATCAACGCGCGACGCGGGCAAACGATGTCGATGATGTCCACGGTGTCCGTTCTGTCCGCCACGCCGCCGACCTGTCGGAGCCTTGGGAACCGGCTTGGGAGCGTCAAGTGGGCTGGCGGAAGGGGGCGTGGAGCTATTGGAAGAATTGCGTTGAAGCTGGAGGAGAAGTTCTTTGACTTGGGCTTCGAGCGTAGCCATGCGAGCAAGGGCGGCGTCGAGTTCAAGACGCAGCCGAATACACTCCTGGCAGATTGTTTCAGAAACCGATACTTCGTCAGACATAAGTTACAAGCATACGAAGTCAGCGCTGGTTGGCAAGGGCCTGCCACCTCAACTGAGCAAAATGGATGCCGTAATTGGACTGAACGGTTACGAAAGAAGTTTCACAATTCAGAAACCGAGCCACAGCCATAATCTGACCAAAGACCGGCGGTCGTTGAGCAAACCTCGTCCCGCGCTCCGATCGAGGGAACTCGCCTTTGTCATCCCGGAAGCCAGAGCTTATCCCCCAAAATGCGATTCCCGCGGTGCTTGGTAGGTGATATTGAGTTCCGGTGTCTCGATTCGGCGATTCGCATCCATCTTGGAATCGAGAAGTCGTTCGAGCATCGCACTGGTGATCTGAGTACGCTCGACGGGGTACGGCGCTTTTTGTGTGAGGATCATCTCCTCAATCTGAGCAACCAGGCATGCCGAATAGGTGACGTTCGGTGTTGGCGGGAGGAAGAACTGTGTCGAGACGATT
>CAIQIR010000125.1 GCA_903871875.1 uncultured Schlesneria sp. | reverse complement strand
TTTGGGCGGCGGTGGCCACGGAATGGACGGACTCGGATGAGGACGCGACGCGATGGACGAGACTGCTCATGAACAAGTGAACGTCTGGCCGTTCCTACGACAGTCTCTTGGCCGCGTCGTGGTGGGGGTGGTTTTGGTCGCAACGGTTTACGGTGCGATGTCCGTCGTGGTGGCGTATCAGCGCGGGAAGCGGATTACCGAGAACGTTGAAGCACTGGGTGGCACCGTTCAGATTCAATACGGCGGTCCCGGATGGATTCCACAATCGATTCAAGACGGGTCGAAACTCTTGGATCGCGTGACCCAAATCGATCTGAGCTATTTAACAGTGTCCCTGGATTTGCTTGCCGAATGTGCGCGGATCGACAGCCTCGAATCGCTGAACTTGGGCGGCCAACAGACGACCGACGCCGTGTTCGAGCCAATCACGAGGATGGCGGGTCTCGAAGAACTTCGTATTTCCGGTTCGCAAATTACCGACGCCGGGCTTCAGCAGCTGAAGGTGCTGACAAATCTCCAACGACTTGACCTCAGCGGCACAGAGATCACCGATGCCGGGTTAGAGCATCTCAAGGGGATGACAGACCTGCGTTTACTGCGGCTGACGTTGACGCACGTCACGGATGCGGGGCTGAAAAACCTCGTGGGAATGAAAAGACTCCAAGTGCTGACGATCAATTGCACGCGCGTTACGGACCTGGGGCTTGAGCAGCTGAAAAATCTGACGGACGTTGAGTACCTTGACCTGTTCGACACGGAAGTCACCGACGCGGGTCTGGAGCACTTGAAAGGCATGGCGAACCTGCGTGGCCTCAATCTCAAGCTGACACAAACCACCGAGGAAGGCCGAGCCAAG
Organism: uncultured Schlesneria sp.; assembly: GCA_903871875.1. Classification (GTDB taxonomy): domain Bacteria; phylum Planctomycetota; class Planctomycetia; order Planctomycetales; family Planctomycetaceae; genus Schlesneria. The sequence goes on along the minus strand of CAIQIR010000125.1, from coordinate 36,228 downwards.
CTGCTGAGTGTGTTACCGAATTGCAAAATTGAGGCGAACCCGTGACGACGCGGTGTGTCGTGATCTTGCCGATCGAAGCGATTCCGTCAGGTAGAAGAGCGCGGGGGCGGATCAATGGCGATGAAGGATCCTGCGGAGCAGTTAATGACCATCAAGATTCGTCCGGAAACAGTCGCTGACCGGAAGGCGATCTGGAACGTCAACTGCGTGGCGTTTGAGAGCAACGCCGAGGCTGACTTGGTCGACGCACTTCGTGCGGGAGGTGATGCGAGCCTGTCGCTGGTGGCTGAGGTGGATGACCAAATCGTCGGCCACATCATGTTCAGCACCCTGCAGATCTTCACCACCACGGGAACAATGACCGCGTTGTCGCTCGCCCCGATGGCAGTCTTGCCCGGCCATCAACGTCGGGGGATCGGCAGTCAATTGATTGTCGCAGGCCTCGACATGTGTCGCCAGCGGGGAGATCTGGTGGTGGTAGTACTGGGGCATCCCCAATTTTACCCGCGATTTGGATTCTCGGCCGAGTTGGCAAAGTCACTGGAATCTCCGTTTGGCGGCGGCGAGGCTTGGATGGCCTTGGAACTGGTTCCCGACGCGATGACGGGCGTGACGGGGCGAGTCGAGTACGCGCCGCCGTTCGGGGTGTTGGAGTGACTCGGTGATGGGATCGCGTCGAGGGACCGAAAGACGACTTTCTGGAGTGAACATCGTTCGAGGTCAACCGCTGGCCTTTCAATTCGGGCGAGTGCTTGCGACCGTAGGAGGCTGTTTCGCACCTTCGCACAAGCGACTCGAATTCCCGAGCAATGTCACCCTGCCTGCGACGGCCGATGATGTCGAAGAGTGGGTCGCGGCGAGAGGCGTTTTCGTCACGGGTGAACGTTTTGTGACGGACTTTGGCTATGGATTTCAGGTTTTTTCGCGGATTCTTTCTGCTGCCAAATTCCCCAAACGACTCGGTTTCCCATTGCTGATTGTGGCGGCGAGACTTACAGTCAACGTTCATTCGGATGATTAAACGAAGGGCCGCCCGATCCTGAAGGGATGCCCGTCGAACAATAAGCCGATCAGGCCGCGCACTTTGACAGTGTGCGGCCTGATCGGCTTTTTTCGTTTGTTCAGTTCGAACGTTTTGCTGTATTGCCGATTCCGGGTGAGGAAACGCAGGACGTCGTGATAGACGCCGCTGAAAAGCAACTGCCAGAACCGAGATCCGAATATTTCATCCTGCTTCCGTCAGAATGGCACCGTGTCATTCTGGCCAGGATGGGCGATGCGATTCGCAGTCGATCATAAAGGACCATCCCATCACGAAAACCGCCACAAAACCGAAGTCGACTAGTGAAGGTTTACCAAAATGCACGACGGGCATTCAGGGGTTGGACGAGATTACCGGCGGCGGCCTGCCTCAAGGCAGGCCCACCCTGGTGTGCGGCGGTACCGGTTGCGGAAAGACCTTGCTGGGAATCGAGTTCCTCGTCAGGGGAGCCACGCTGCACAATGAACCAGGTGTCTTCCTGGCCTTTGAGGAAACAGCCGAGGAACTGGCTCAGAACGTTCGTTCGCTGGGCTTCGACCTGGATGACCTGATCGAGAAAAAGATGTTGTCGGTCGACTACATCCACATCGAACGCAACGAGATCGAGGAAACGGGTGAGTACGACTTGGAAGGACTGTTCATCCGCCTGGGCTATGCGATTGATTCGATCGGTGCCAAGCGAGTTGTCCTCGACACGCTGGAGACGCTGTTCAGCGGCCTGTCGAATGTCGCCACTCTGCGAGCGGAGCTACGCCGACTGTTCCGCTGGCTGAAGGATAAGGGCGTGACCGCCATCATCACGGCCGAGCGAGGCAACGGTACGTTCACCCGGCATGGCCTGGAGGAATACGTCTCGGACTGCGTATTGTTGCTCGATCACCGGGTTGAAGGGCAGATTTCAACCCGCCGCTTGCGGATCGTGAAATATCGAGGCTCGCCCCACGGGACGAACGAGTTTCCGTTTCTGATCGACGACGGGGGCATCTCGGTCTTCCCGATTACCTCGCTTCAATTGCAGCACCAGGTCTCTTCCGAACGCATTTCCACCGGGGTTCCCGCCCTGGATGCCATGCTGGGCGGTCAGGGTGTTTATCGCGGCAGTAGTGTGTTGTTGTCGGGTACGGCGGGTGTCGGCAAGACCAGTCTCGCCTGTCATGCCGCCGATGCCTGCTGCCGGAGGGGTGAACGTTGTTTGTATATCGCTTTCGAAGAGTCGGAAGCTCAACTGTTCCGCAATATGCGGTCGATCGGCATGGATTTAGAGCCGTGGATGAAGAAGGATCTGCTGCGTTTTCACGCGGCCCGTCCGACGATGAACGGTTTGGAAATGCACCTGGCGAGTATCCACAAGCAGGTCGAAGCGTTCCAGCCGCATCTGGTCATCGTCGATCCGATTACGAATTTCATCTCGGCCGGGACGGGCCCCGAAACCTGTTCGATGATGATGCGGCTGGTCGATTATTTGAAGTCGCGTCAGATCACCACCCTGCTCACCAACTTGAACCACGTCTCGGGAACCCTGGAACAGACGGAATTGGACATTTCCTCGCTGATCGATACCTGGTTGCTGCTACGAGACCTGGAACTGAATGGCGAACGCAATCGGGGACTGTACATCCTCAAATCTCGTGGGATGGCTCATAGCAACCAGATTCGGGAGTTTCTGCTGACCGACCGGGGCGTTCAACTGACCGAGGTCTATCTGGGGCCAGACGGCGTGTTGACCGGTTCGGCCAGACTCGCTCAGGAAGCGAAGGAGAAGGCGACGGCCGTCCAGCGCAGTATGGAAATCGGACGCAAGCGGGGTGAACTGGCTCGCAGGCAGCAGGCGCTGGAAGCGCAAATCGCCGTGCTGCAACTGCAGTTTCAAACCGACAAGGAAGAAATGGAACGCGACATCACTTGTGAACAGGATTACTTGGAGAAGCTGGCACAAGGACGTCACGAAATGGCTCTGAGTCGCAAGGCCGATTCCAACGGAACTCTGGTGCTTCCCAAGAAGGGTCGCAAATGAAAAAACTGCCCAAAACAAACGGTTCCGCGATCCAGACCGACGAACCGAAGCAATGGCAACTGCGTTTGTACGTCGCCGGACAAACGGAGAAGTCGGTCACGGCCTTCGCCAACCTCAAGCGAATCTGCGAAGAGTACTTACCGGGCGAGTTCGAGATCGAGGTCATCGACCTGATCGAGAATCCTCGGTTGGCCAGGGAAGACCAGATTGTGGCCATTCCCACTCTCGTGCGGAAATTGCCGCAACCGATCCGCAAGATCATCGGCGATCTCTCGGACACGGAACGAACACTGGTCGGCCTGCAACTTCGTTCATCCATGAAATGAGAAGGTGGGATATTGAAGGATCATCAAGAACGGAAAGACGGACAGGCCAAGACCAAAGTCGTCGACCAAACATCGGTTCAACATTCGAATGAGCACGTGATCTTGCGCCTTTATATCGCGGGGCTTTCGCCGCGATCGACGCTGGCCGTGGAACGGATTCGTTCCATCTGCAGCCGCTATCTGGTGGGCCGTTATGAATTGACGGTCATCGATCTGTTTTTACAGCCGGAGTTGGCTCGGCAGGCACAGATTGTCGTGGCCCCCACGCTGGTGAAACAGGCCCCGTTACCCAAGCGGTTGTTCGTCGGAGACATGGCGGACGAAAAGAAGATTCTGCTGGGCTTGAACATCGTCGCTTGAACTGTTTCTTGCCATCAAAAGGCGTCCTGATGACCTTGCCAAAGACGAACGACGAACTGCTGGAAGAGATCGGGCAATTGCGGCTGCGACTCGAAGAATCCGAGGCGGTTGTCGAGGCCATTCGGAACGGAATTGTCGATGCGGTCGTCGTCAATTCGACTCCTGGTGAGAGTGTTTACACTCTGGAAGGGGCCGAACGTCCGTATCGCCTGTTAGTCGAGGCGATGCAGGAAGGTGTTGCCGTATTGAATGCGGAAGCGGTATTGCTGTACTGCAATCCTTGCCTGGCGGACCTGCTGAAGATGTCCGTCGAAAATGTCACGGGATGTACGTTGGACGGCTTTGTGGCCGAATCCGAGCACGCCATCTGGAGGGATGTTTTGCGCGGTGCCGGGAATACGTCGACGAAAAAAGAGGTTCGGCTGCGACGCCACGACGGAACCACGTTCCCCGCCGCACTCAGTTTTAGCATCCTGCCTTCGCAGAAATTCTGTCTGCTGGTCACCGACCTGAGCCAGCAAAAGTTGTACGAAGAACTGATCGTGTCCAAAGTTGCGCTGCAGCAGTCTGAAGTCCGTTATCGGCGGTTGTTCGAAACCGCCAAGGACGGCATCCTGATTCTCGATACTCAAACGGGCAAAGTCACTGACGCCAATCCGTTCATGAGCGAACTACTGGGGTACTCGCACGGTTATTTTTCGGGTAAGGAACTTTGGGAAATTGGCCTGTTGAGCGACAAGGTGGCGAACGAAACGGCCGTGCGAGAACTGCAAGAGCGAGGTTACATTCGTTTCGAACATTTGCCGCTCGAAACCAGTACCGGACACCAGGTCGAAGTCGAGATTGTCGCCAATTCCTACCACGAGGGCGGGCATAGCGTCATTCAGTGCAACATCCGGGATAACTCGGAACGCAATCGTATGCAAAACCAAATGCGGGAGCAGGCGGTCGCTTTAGAGGATCTGCACCGTCGCAAGGACGAATTCCTGGCGATGCTCAGTCATGAACTTCGCAATCCCCTGTCCCCGATCGTCAGTGCCGTGCAACTTTTGAGTTTCCAGAAGAACGCACACCCGCTGCAACATCAGGCCTGCACGATTATTGAACGTCAGGTGGGGCAACTGACTCGACTGATTGACGATTTGCTGGAAGTCTCGCGGATCACCACCGGAAGAATCCACCTTCAGAAATCAGCGACGGCCGTCAATGTCATCATGGAACATGCGGTCGAGACGGTTCGCCCCCTGCTCGACAAACGGAAGCATGAACTGACGGTGTCCCTGTCGTTGCCACCAATTCTGATTGACGCCGACTCTGCTCGAATGGAACAGGTGATTGTCAATTTGCTGGCCAATGCGGCCAAGTTTACTGACGAAGGTGGCCACATTTGGTTGACCGCCGAGCAACAGAACGATGAATGCGTCTTGCGAGTTCGGGACACGGGCGTCGGTATCGCACCAGAACTGCAGCCACACGTTTTCGAACTGTTCACGCAGGCGGAACGGTCACTTGATCGCTCGCAAGGTGGATTGGGCATTGGACTGGCCCTGGTACAGCAGATCGTCGAAATGCACCGAGGCCGAGTCGAGGTGGTCAGTGAGTTGGGACAGGGCAGCGAGTTCATCGTACGTCTACCGGTGATGAAAGCCGCCGTAATTCCGCCACCAACGACACGCCACCAACCGGTCGAGCCGGAGAGACTTCCGTTGCGAGTGCTGTTGGTGGATGACAATGTGGATGCCGCCGAGATGCTGGGGATGGTGCTGTTAGCGGCTGGTTACGAAGTGCTGACGACTCACGACGGCCCGTCTACTCTGGTCGCAGTGCTCGATTATTGTCCCGATGTCGTGTTGCTGGATATTGGCCTGCCAGGGATGAGCGGTTACGAGGTTGCCGAGAAACTGCGCCAGCAAGTCGGTTTCCAGAACATGGTCTTGGTTGCCATGACCGGGTATGGACAGGCGTCCGACCGACTTCGTTCCCAGGAAGCAGGGTTCGATCATCATCTCGTCAAGCCGCCCGACTTCATCAAGTTGAAACAAATCCTGACGGCCGTTTCGGAGAGGATTTGGTCCCCACGGGCCAGCAACGGTGACGTGAAGATCGACATGACTGGCGCTGTGGAAGTGGGCAACAACGGACGCCACGGCGAACAAGAGTATCGACCCGTATGAACGACGAAGGTTTCTACGGCTGTACGTCCTGTGGTGAAGAGATCGTCGTTCCGCTTGATCTCATCGCGGGGTCGCAACAGGAATATGTCGACGACTGTCCCGTCTGTTGTCATCCCAACGTGATCCATGTCGAAATTGACGGCGCTGGAGACGTGCGAGTTTGGGTGACGCGGAAGGAGCGCGTTGATCGGCGGAAAGGACTCGCGTCATGCAGGCGTCGACGTTCAACGTATTGAGCCAATGAGCCAGGACTCGTTATTTGGTCCCGGATGAGTGTCGACGACCCGCAAGCACCGCGGCGGCGATGCTTTTGCAGGCTTGGCACCGATTCGCCTGTTCGATGGGGCGGATGGAAATCTTGAGCGGAGCCACCTGAGTCCCGATGGTGATCTCACGGTGCTCGATGAAGGCCGTCATAACCGGCACATTTCATGCTTCTCTACATGTCAGGAAGAATCGTTCAAGATGTCCTTGAGCAGAGAATCGACATAACCCGTACAAGCATAAAGAAATGAATCACCCGCGATCGTGATGACGACGCGGTGCGTGATTAACATCGGCGATTGGCAAGTTGAACAGTTCGTTCAGTTGGCTTGACGGCGCCGGGTGTGGGATGAGGAAAGAAAGCGTCGCGCCCGACTGATTTGGACTTTCGCCCTGACCAGGTGGCGCGAGGTTCGGGTACGTTTTCTCGCTGGGATTCTGGTGTTTGCCGATCTTTCGCCGGTCGTTGCCAATTGGCCACGGCGCGTCAAACACCATTTCTTCCGTTAGTCCGGTACGCCTGCTGCTTAAGGCAGGTGTGAAGCGGTCTGCCTCCTCTCAAGACAGAAGCTTTCTCGCGAGAAACGGTTCCTCTGCTGGCCAGCCGTGGCGCCACGTTGTTAGCGGTCTGGTGTTTCCGCAACACAATCGTCAGTGCATGTTCGCTTGCCTGCATTGAGCCTCGGCTTCACAGGGTGGTTCCCGTGGAGTGCGTTATTACATGATTCGCAAAGTGAAATAAGGAACTCAAAGAATGCTGCGTCAACTTCTTAACGATGAGAGCGGTGTGATTATCTCCGCCGAACTCGTCCTCGTCCTCACGATCGCCGTGCTGGCGATGATCGTTGGCCTCAGCGAAGTCGCTGTTGCCGTTAACCTGGAATTGAACGACCTGTCGAACGCCTTCGGTGCTCTCGATCAGTCGTTCTCGACCGTCCGTTACATCGGTAACGACACCAAGGTCAAGTGGATCTTGGGTTCGGCTTGCTTCAAGGACGCCGTCGATGACTGCGACCTGAACACGACCTGTGATATCGTCGGCAGTGCTTTGACGACTGCCACGACCGAAGGCGGAAGCTTCTGATTCTTGAAGCCTTAACTGGCTGATTAATCGATGACTGTCACGCGGCAGCATGCTGGCTTCTGTTCCCCAACAGATACCCCACACATGACTGCGTTGGAACACAAAGCCGTGTCGAACGAGTAATTGTTCGACACGGCTTATTTCGTTGAGGGCCATCAACAGGAATCGAAGACGAACTCAAATATCGTCTTCGCCGTCGGAGGCATGCTCTTCGACTTGCGAATCGACCAATTGATTCGGGTCGAGCGGTTCGACGATGGCATATTTGCCGTCACACCACCGCATCAAATCGACTTGCTTGCAGCGACGGCTGCAAAACGGCGCGTAGCTGGCGTTCGGATCGGAGGCGGGAGCAACAGGCTTTTTGCAAATCGGACATTCTGGCAATCGGATCATCGGTTCACTTCGAATCGGACGACTTGGACGAAGAATCGCTCTTGGGAGCGGAACTCGAGTCACTTTTCGGTGCCGAATCTCCACCGCCCGATGCTTTCCTGTCTGCTTCGGCCGCTTTCTTGTAGGAATCGCTGCGGTAATCGGTCAGGTAAAAACCCGAACCTTTGAAAATCAGTCCCGCTCCGCCGCCGATTTGTCGACGAGCCTTGGACTTACCGCACTTTGGGCACTTCTTGATTGGCGCTGCCTTGATCGACTGAAACTCTTCCCAAAGATGATCGCACGCGTCGCATTTGTAGTCGTAGGTGGGCACGCCCCTCGCTCCTGATCTGGTGAAGTCAAACATTCTGAAGATTCAGATGAATATGTATCTTACCGACATTGGCAAGCGTTGGCCTGCTGCTTCTGATATTTTGTCCTCGATCATTCCCGTTTTTCGCGTCAATTAAGACAAAACATGAATCGCCCCGAATTCGAGCTGATCGACTGGATTCGCGCTCGGGTCACCGATCGCTGGCCCGTCACGCTCGGAATCGGCGACGACGCGGCCTGCCTGCACCCCGCCGCCGATCGCGAAACGCTGGTCGCCGTCGACATGCTGATGGAAGGTGTCCATTTTACGTTTCCGCCGGCGACCGCCGCATTGGCCGGGCGAAAAGCGTTGGCCGTCAACTTAAGTGACATTGCCGCCATGGCGGGACGCCCGACTGCAGCCTTCGTTTCCGTGGCCCTGCCGAACGGGCGTGGGATGGATTTCGCACGCGACGTGCATGCCGGAATCATCCAACTGGCGGACGAATATGGCGTCGTCATCGCCGGCGGCGATACCAATAGCTGGAACGGCCCGCTGGTGATCAGCGTCACGGTGATCGGCGAGCCCCTGGGGCTGCAGCCGGTCTGCCGTCGCGGGGCTTTGCCGGGAGACTGGTTGTTCGTGACCGGCGCTGTCGGCGGAAGCTTGCCCTCGTCACGCCATCTCACGTTTTCTCCGCGGCTGGCCGAAGTCAAACGGCTGGCCGAATTGGTGAGTCTGCACGCGATGATCGATGTCAGCGACGGTCTGGCGGCCGACTTGCACCATATTCTCAAGGCCAGTGCCGTGGGGGCCCTGCTGGAGGCGGCGAAAATTCCTCTGACAGCGACGGTTCGGCAAGCGGCTGATGGCCGGTCACCGCTGCTGCAGGGGCTGAGCGACGGAGAAGATTTCGAGCTGTTGTTCGCTGTCAGTCCCGAGGACGGTCGCCGGCTGGTGGCGGAATGGCGGGAAGAAACGCCCGTGACTCACATCGGCGAAATCACGGAATCCCTGGAATGTCGATTGCGACAGACGGATGGTCAAATTGAACCGCTGGCTGCAATCGGCTGGACGCATCGACTGGGTGCGGGCGTCTGATTCGGGTAGTCTCTGTCGAACCGTTGCTCGTGAAATCTTGCCAGAAGAGGTCAAACGCAGCATGTCTTCGCCTTCTCGCTTACGAGTCCTGTTCGTGATCGGCACGATGGGCGGCGGCGGTGCCGAACGTCAGGTCGTCGAGATTCTGAAGCGAATCGACAGAGCTCGTTTTGAACCGCTGCTGTACCTGGCGATGAAACAGGGTGAACTGTTGGGCGAGGTGCCGGCCGATGTTCCCGTCTTCGCGTTCTGGGATGGATCGCCAGAAAGTCCGACTCGGAAATGTTTCCGGCGGCTGCGGCTGACCCGGATTTTGCGCTACTTTCACCTGGCCCGGATCTTGCATCTGCAACAGATTGATGTCGTCTACGATCGAACGTATCTGGCGACACTCGACGCGGCGGGAGGTTGTTTGCTGCGTCCGACGCCGCGCATTTCCTGTTGTGTCGTTGATCCCGAACCGGAATTGAAACTTCACGCCCGCTTGTCGGTCGCCATGTCCTGGTGGTTCGCCCGGCGGGCCTATCGTTCCGCCAAGGTCGTGCTGGCCAATTCGGACGGTTTGCGGAAGCGAGTCATCGAGTACTTCCGACTGCCACCCGAGCATGTCAAAGTCTTTTACAATTTGCTGACGAGTTTTCGCCGCTTGGACGCGACTGAACTCGACCAGCAGCCCGAGGCTCAGTCCGCTGTGAAGGGGCCGGCCGATGCGGTTGAGCCGCAGACTGCGACCGCTACGTCCTTTTTGATCGTGACGGCTGGTCGATTGCACGCTCAAAAAGGACACCGCTTTTTGCTGGAAGCGGTGGACGAACTGGTCCATCGCCGAGGTCGATCGCTGTCGCTGGTGATCTTGGGACAAGGGGAAGCGGAAAGCGAACTGCGCGAGTTTGTACGGACCCATCAACTCGAATCGCAGGTGACGCTGGCGGGGTTCGTGGCCGATCCACGGGAGTGGTACCGGCGAGCGAACCTGTTTGTATTGTCCTCGTTGTACGAGGGGATGCCGAATGCGTTGATCGAGGCGGTCGCGTGCGGGCTGCCCGTGGTGTCGACCGATTGTCCGAGTGGTCCGTCCGAAATTCTGGAGGGTGGCCGCTGCGGTCGATTGGTTCCACCGGGTGACGCGCTGGCGCTGGCTGACGGAATCGCCGATGCCATGGATCACTCGGACGAAGGACGTGCTCTGGCGCTTGTCGCCCAAAAACGGGTGGAAGACCTGTTCGATCCCGATGTGGGGATTCATCGATTGGAAGTGTTGCTGGATCAAATCGTCGGACGCGAAGCGGCGAAACCGGACAACGAGTCACCCGGGCTTTCCGTGATCGAATGACATCGGGGAAAGTCATCCCCCGATGTCACTTCACCAAAATCGCACCGGCGTCGATTGGTCGTTTGTCAAAACCGTTTTGCCTTGTCGTGGCGATGGAATTGCGGGAGATGCCGGCGAACGAAGTGGTGCTGCGTTCAGGTGGTCTGCTTTCGATGGCTGTTGTTTGAATCTCTTCGGCCAGTGACTACGATCCTCGGTGACTTTGGCAAATCGATCGACTCTTTCGAAAGGGAGTGCAATGGTACGTGCGTTTGTCTTGCTGCTTGGTCTGTCGGTCATGGTTTCCTCGGCCGAAGCGGCGGTGAAATCCAAGCAAGTGACCTACAAACATGGTGATCTGAACTGCATCGGCTATCTCGCCTGGGATGATGCCATCCAGGGCCCCCGACCGGGTGTGCTGATCGTGCACGAATTCTGGGGTCTGGATGCTTACGCAAAACGACGGGCCGACCAATTGGCCGGTTTGGGCTATATCGCGTTTGCGGCCGACATGTACGGTGAAGGCAAGCTGGCCGAACATCCCAACGATGCCCGAGCCATGATGAGCGTGGTGCGGGCGAACGTCGAAGACTGGCGGAAACGCGGCATCGAGGCACTGGATGTGCTGAAGTCGCAGCCAGAATGTGATAAGACGAAACTCGCGGCGATCGGCTATTGTTTCGGCGGATCAACTGTCCAGCAATTGGCGTTTGCGGGTACCGATTTGAAGGCGGTCGTCAGCTTTCATGGAGGACTGGTTACGCCCACACCCGAACAAGTGAAAGCGACGAAGGCTGCGATGCTGATCTGTAATGGCGCCGACGACACGTTTATTCCCGCCAAGGCGATTAAAGAATTCCGCGACGCACTCGACAACAATGGCGGAAAGTACCAGTTCATTAACTATCCGGGAGCCGTGCACAGCTTCACCGTTCCTGAAGCGGACGAAACGGCCAAGAAATTCAACTTCCCCATTGCGTATAATAAAACGGCCGATGAAAAAAGTTGGGCTGATATGCGAGCCCTATTCAAGGAAACGCTGGGCAAGTGACATCATTCACTGCTCGGTCCATTGAATCCCCAAGCCGTCGGTCGCCGAAAACGACCGACGGCTTTTTTGTTGTCTCGGAAGAACAGACGGCGAACGTTTCTCACACTGCTTCGGAGGTTTCGCTCGGAAGCGGAATGGGACGCGTTGTTGCCTGCGGCAGGTTCGTTGGCCAAGCAAGGTTCATGCGATTTCCTCACGGTGATCGTGAATCGAAGCAAAAAAGAGGAGGACGCGGCGCGACATTGGTCGGCCGCCGCTTGGATTGATGCTGGATGGAACAAGCGTTGCGATGAGAAGTGTCGCGTAATAGCGACGTCTGCGGTCCATGCGTTGCGAAATGTCAACATGTCGATCAACGGCTGTCACTCGGCCTGCTGGGTGTCGATGATTGTAAGTTGTTTATTCACATTATTTTATGTCTTGTGTTGCGGGAAATAATAATCATTCGTCTCACTCGGCCCACTGTTTGCGTTAAGGGAGAAGTGTTGTTGAAAGCCATTCAACGTTTGAGATTGTCTTTTCCGTAACCTCTTGATTGGACAGGGCTCGTATGACGGTTCAGCGACGCTTTAAACGGATGCTGATCGATGTCACGGACGGGCTTCACTTGCTGCAGATGGGCGAGATGGAGATCTGGGACGGCGCCGATCTTGCGCTCTTGCGAGAGGGACTTTTCCGCCTGATCGAGGGCGAAGGTTGCGAGTCAATCGCGATCGACATGCGCTACGTCAAATACATTCCCAGTGGCTTTTTCGGGATGTTGTTTGACTGGCAAGAGAAACGGGGCACGCAGTTCGCCCTGACTCCTCCGCAGCCCAACGTACAACGCATGTTGTGGTTTCGCCAATTTTTCAAACTCACTGCCGAGGGTTTGTACGAAATGCAGCGCGAACCGACGGAATCGATCATGGCCGCCGAGCAGACTTCCGAAGGCTGTTTATCCAGCCAGACGGCGTAATCTCCGCTGCCTCAAATTGGGGTTTGCACACTTCGTCCATCGAACTACAAAGCACCGTGAGACCCCGCCGGTTTCCAGTGGGAAACGGATTTCCTTTTCTGGTGTGGAGCTGACTATGCAGTGCCCTCGTTGCAAGATGGAAGATGTGTACCTGAGCTCCAGTGGGAATTCCGGCACTTTTTCGTTTTTCACCAAATCAGCTCGCTGCCATCGTTGCTGCTATCTGTTCCGCGTCGCGCGCTGGGCGGATGTTCCGGAAAAGAAGGACGCCTTGTCGGACAGCATCGCCGCCGACAAGAAGCAACGAGTCGCTTAAACCAAGAGTCGCTTAGTCCGTTCGCTTGGCCATCGCCCAAACAATTGTCGTTCACGCGGTCGTTACTTCAGTCGCGGGACTTCGATCAATTCGGGGATCGGATCAAAGGCCCAGACCTGCAGCGGAGGGCTGTTGGGATCGGGATTTGGCAGGCTGAGGGATTCACCTTCGAGCGAGTACTCGCCGCGTACGTCGGCTTTGTATTTCGCCATGAAGGTCTCGGCCAGCTTTTTGATCTCGGGATCGTTCTCGGAATCGAATCCGCCGATGGTCACGATCGATTGGAATTTGTCGTGGTAGACGTAGGCTTCAAATCGATCGCGTCCCAGTTGTTTTCTGGTGACGTTGCCGTTTTGGCGTAGAGCATACGTTAACTGCATCGCATCTTCGCCCGCTCGAGCGAGATTGTACGGGCCGGAATTCACCAGCGACTTGTCGAAGTTTTCTTCGCGTCCGTTGTATTTGCTGCTGCCCAGGGGCACCACGGATTTGCCGGTGAAGGTGGCGACCTTCAAGGTATATCTGTGTTTGAGATCTACCAGTGGAAAGTCGATCCCCGAGTTGAAGTACTTGATGTCGTTGTCGACTTTACGCCGCACGACTTCGCCCGGTTTCAGCATGGGATTGATTGTCAGGAACGCGCCGCCGAACGGTCCCTTTTGACCATTACTCACGTCACGCACGATCGCACCCGACTTGGGGTCGGTCATGAACTTCGGGCGGAATTTCTTGATGTAACCCAGTGTTTTCTGAGCGATCTTGTCGTCGACTTTTTCATAGTTGCCGGCCAGCACGCAGATCATGTCGAACTGAGCGGTATAGACTCGCTTGTCTTTGTTCCCCAGGCGATCGTAGGTGTCGATCTTCTCTTTCTTGGCGTCCTGGGAGAACACATAGGCCGGAATGTCCTTCGAACGAATCTCGTGGACCAGCTTACGAGCGGCTTCTTCGGCCGTCAGCCCGTCCTTTTTGCGCTCCGAATCGCGGACGTCGCTGAACGTCGCGACCATGATCATCCAGGGACCGTGCTTCTCGGTGAGGCGGTACTCTTTCTTGGGATCGTTCTCGATCGCGCGAGCCGTCGACGACATGCTCAGCAAAACCATGGTCCACAAGAACAGCAGCACTGACTTTTGAGTTTGCACGACAGACTCCATCCTTAACTGGGGCGAATCAGAATTCGGTGAACGCCGCATCCGATGTTTTGCTGCTCGCACGAAATCAGGTTTGACCCGTTTCGGGGAACGGCCTCTGACAAACGATTGATTGAGAAGGGACACTCGTCAGACGAACAGTCATCAAGGTGTGACGGTCTGATTCGCGCGACGATTTTTCAGGGACTTGAGGTGAAATCAGGAATTCGGGAGGGCGGGAACGTATCAGCAACGGTTTTTTGTGTCCAGAGGCAGTTTCTGCCGCTATTGGCACGGTGCGTGCGTCTGTTTCAGGCTGACCAGTCTCGATTGTTTCCCGTTCTGATGGGTACCGGTGATCGAGCCGTACGATGCGGCCGCTCGCAGTCCCTATTTGATCGAAGCAACTCGGCACGGAGTCATTTTCCCGGCCATGGATGGCTTGGATCGACTCCGTTGTAAAAATGGCCGTCAGCAGGCGGCCCGATTGGAAAAATTACAAAAGGCACGGAGGCCGACTTCATGCAGGACCGAGTTTTCAGCTCGTCGCGCGATTTTTGTCGATCAAGCATCCCCCACGCCGGTTCCGTTCGAACCGCTCTCGTCAGTTGGCTGCTGTTCATCGCGTGTGGTTGGTCTGTCATCGCCGGTACGACGGCCCAGGCCGCTTCGGATCCGAACAATATTCTGCTCGACTTTTCGGCCAAATGGTGCGGCCCCTGCCAACAGATGAGCTCGATTGTCTCCAAGTTGGAGCGGGAAAATTACCCCATTCGTAAGGTCGATGTTGACGAAGAAAAGGGCCTGACACGGCAGTATCAAGTCGAGTCCATTCCTTGTTTTATCCTGATCGTGAATGGTCGTGAGATCAATCGCGTCACGGGGGCCACGGACGAAAAGACGCTACGGCAAATGATGATGATGCTGCCCAAGCACAACATCGACGACACGATGCTGGGCAAGTCCGCGCGACCGACTGGACGATTGATCCCGACCTCGAATGCGGATGCGACAAATCCTGGCGAGAAGAAGCTGTTCCCCAAGATTCCGTCGCTGTTTGCCAAGAATCAAGATGCGAAACTGACACCCACCAGCACCACTGACACGGTTCGCGGTCAAAACCCCGGTCAGGACGCGTCTGACGGTTTCACTTCCGATCCGTTGACCGCCAGTACGCGAATTCGTGTCAAAGATGGTTCTCGCGTCCACTTCGGATCGGGAACGGTGATCGACAGTCAGTCGGGACATTCGGTGATTTTGACCTGCGGACACATCTTCCGCGATCTGGCCAAGGACGCCGTCGTGGAAGTCGATTACTTCGCTCCCGGCAAAACGAAACCACAAACCGTTGTCGGGCGGATTTTGCAGTACGATTTGACGTCCGATCTCGGGCTGCTCGAAATCCCCAGTCCGCAGCGCGTGGCGACGATTAAGTTGGCGGCAGCGGCCGAAGGATTGGCCGTGGGCGATCGCCTGACCAGTGTTGGATGTGGTGGAGGCGAACGTCCTTCGGTACAAGAACACCGCGTGACCTCGATCAATCGTTACCGCGGTCCCGACAACGTCGAATGCAATGGCGTGCCCCAGCAGGGTCGTTCGGGCGGCGGTTTGTTTCTGGATGCGGAATTGGTCGGTGTCTGTATCGCTGCTGATCCGAAAGACAAACGAGGTATCTATACCGGCATGAAACCGGTGGCAGAACTGCTCGGCAAAGCCAAGCTGGGCCATCTGGTGTCGTCACCATCGGCCGACACGGCCCTGGCCGAGAATGATCCCGTGTCCGGACCTGGTGAAGCGGCCCTCGGCAGTGCCGTCGCAGTGAATAACGATGCCTCGCGTCGCAGTGATGATGATGAGGTCGCGAAAATTATCGAAGAAGCGACTCGTGGCGCGGGCAACCCGAACTCGTCTTCAGCCGATTATGTCGGGGCCGAAGTCGTCTGTATCGTCCGTCCGAAGACGCCGGGTGCCATGAGCCGTGTGGTGATCGTCAATCAGGCCAGCTCACGCTTCGTGGATGACTTGCTGCACGAATCCAACGGCGCACGTCGCACAGACACTTCCGCCAGCGTGCAAAAGACTGCACCGAAGGGATCCAGTGCAAAACGAGTGACCGCGGATATCGCCATGTCGGAATCCCGCATGGCCACGCAGAAGCCCGCCGTCGATAAGACCGCGAAGGACGCGGATCTGCCAATCGAAACTTCGTTCGAAACGCAGCGCTACCGTCGTAAACGAGACTAGTGTTTGTCGAAACTTCAAAATCGGATGTAGCACCGCTTGTCGGACTTTCCGTCAAGCAGTGCTCTTGTTTTGGTACGGTTGATACCGAGTGAAATGCGCACGGTATCTCCGATTGGTTTGTGACGAACGACTCGTGTGAAGCGAAGTTGAGTAGGGCAGGCACGGTTGCCGCTCGATTCGAGACATCGCCGTGTCCGTTCTGGATTTTCGGGTCCAGAAGCCACAGATGCTTCGCAAAACTTCGGCGGCCGAAATCTCTGGCGGCCGTTGGCATTGCTGGCCCCCGCGCGCTACGGGAGGGTGAAGATCGTTCAAACCCGCGCTTTCTGCGTTGGGTTCGCTACGGACAATATGGTAATCTTTACCGAACAATTCCCCGACGAAGGCAGTTTCTGTTGAGATCGCATAATGTCTGATGGCGGCTACACCCCCGAAGAACAACGAAAACGCAAACTGGCTTCTGATTGCTTCAAGCGCGCCACGGAAGCGATGGGCAAGCAGAACTGGGACTACGCGGTCGAAATGTTTGCCACGGCCATCAAAATGGTTCCCGACAATTTGATGTATCGCCAATCGCTGATCGGTTGTCTGCGTAAGAAATACAACGAAAACAAGACCGGCGCGAGCATGACCTTCCTGAAGCTGTCGGGAATCCGCTCGCGCATCAAGAAGGGTCGCAGTTCCAAGAATTGGTCCGACATGGACCTGGCCGCCCTGGATGGTCTGCTGCTGAATCCCTGGGACGGGCAATTCAATGCCGATATGGGCGAGGCGACTCGCGAACGCGGCTTTCTGGAAATCGCGACGTTCGCATACGAGCAAGCGGTTGGTCCAAACGCCGCTCCGCAAAATATCCCGTTCCTGATTTCACTGGCCGAAATCTACGAACTGCGTCGCAACTACACGGCCGCCATGATGACGCTCGATAAGGTCAAGGTGCTTGATCCCTTGAACGGATCCATTCGTTCCAAACTGCAGGGGCTGGGCGCCGACATGACGATCGAGCGCGGCGGCTATGATGGGGCGAAGTCGACGCAAGACGTTAAAAACGAAACGCCGAAACAAGGCTATGAAGAATCGGTCAAAGGCAACGTCAAACTGGGCAACGACGTGCTGGCACCCGGAGAATCGGAAGAAGCCGATTTGCAACGGATGATCCGCAAAGAACCGGCCAACGTCGCGCATTATCTGAAGCTGGGCGATTACTATCGACGCGAAGGGAAGCTGGACGAATCGGCCAAGACCTACAAGCTGGCACTCGACGTCAGCGGCGACCCCAACATTCGCGAGCAGATGGAAGATGTCGAACTGGACATGATTCGGCGGAATTTGAATTTCGCCAAGGAAGCGGCTGCGCGAGATAAGACCGATGAACAAACACGACAGGCGGTCGCGGAACTGGCGAACGAACTGCTGTCGCAAGAGATTGAAGTGTTCAGTCGACGCGTTGACCGTTATCCGAACGATCTGCGAATGAAGCACGAACTGGCCAAGCGGTTCATGCGTTCACGAAAATACGACAAGGCGATCCCACTGCTGCAGGCCGCATCGAAAGATATCCGGCTGGAAGCCCAGGTACTGGCGAGTCTCGGTTCCTGCTTCCTGGCGAAAAAGCAGAACAATCTGGCCAAGCGTCAGTTTGAGAAGGCTCTCGAGAAGCTGACGGCTACGGACAACCCGCAGCCCTTCAAAGAGTGTCACTACTATCTCGCGCGGCTGGCCGAGGAAGCCAAAGACAACGAATCGGCCGAGAAGCATTACACCGAAATTCTCGCCATCGATTACGAATACAAAGACGTCGTCGAGCGGCTGAAGAGAATCCAGGGCGGCGACGACGAATCCAACCAAATCGATACCGACGACGACCACTGAGATGCCGCAGACGTTCGAGTGCCAAGGATGAAGTGGAACCTGCTCAGCCCAGAGTCGATCACGGTCGAGCCGTTTGTCGTATTGGCGATGGGAACGGGAACCAGCGCCTTTGATCACTCCCCTGTTCTTTTGATCAGTTGATCTTCGGGCTGGTATCGCCCTGTTTGTCGAACTGGTATTCGCTGTCGACCGCTCCCAGTTTCCGGTCTTCATTGCTGAGTGTCATGGCGTGGATTCGTGCTCGCGTCATGTAGAACTTCAGGCGAATCTCTTTTCCGACCAATTGGCTGAGGTCGGCGTTGTCGTTCCACCGGATTGGATGGTCCAGAGCGTCGCCCTGGACCGTTTTTGACTGCGGTTCGGTAAAACCGGGAATCGGCTGCCAGTCGCGCGTGAGGGCCTCGACTCGGATCGAGCCTTTCATCCAAGTGGCCGCGTTCAGGAACAACTTGGAATGCCGGACCGTAAACGGTTTGGTCACGACGCGGCACGGGCCGGAATCGAGACTGCTGGTTTCGAGCGAGGCGAATCGGTCTCGCTTGAACGTTGCCAGTGCCGCGCCGATCTTGAGGACACCCGGATCGGTGTGGGCGATATCTGCGTTGTGGGGAAAGTTGGCCGCGGTGTAGTACAGGTAGACCGTATCGTCGACGACGATCGGCTCGGGCTGGGAACAGGCCATGGCCATGATGTCGTAATATCCGAGCGGTCCTGACGGAATGAAGGGTTGCCCCCGGCAGACGCGGGTGAAGTGGATTCCGTCGCGGCTGGTGGCAAGTTGTATATCGATCGCTTGCGGCAGACGCAGATAAAAGACGCTCATGTATCCGACATACGTCTGTCCAAACTGGTGACAGCCGAACTGATACAGTTCGGTATCCGGGGCATCGTCGGGATCCATGCTCAGAATAAACTGGTGGTTCTGCCAGTGCTCCAGATCATCACTTTCGGCATAGGCATACGATCGATAGTAGCGATCGACCGCCTTCCGATCGCGGTCGCTGTCGTTGGCGATCAGGTGTTCGGTGAACTCGGGGATGACTCGACGATAGATCACCCACTTCTGCTTCGCCTGATCGTAAATCAGATGCATCAGACAGTCGTCTCCCTTGTCGGAGACATCGTTCGGCGTCTGCCAGAACGGGGCGTTCGCGCAGGACCAGTGGATGCCGTCGGGTGACGTGACGATGTGGGCCCCGCGGCGATGATCTTGCACAATCGCCAGGGCGACGAATCTCTCGTTTGCATTCCGGGGAAGGGGATGCTTATTCACGCCCCAGAAGAAAGCCTTCTTGCCCTGGGGTGTGATCGGCTTATTAGGAACCACGAATCCCGGCTTTCCCTGAGAACCAGATGTGTCCGAGGGGGACACCATGTCGCTGGTAAAAATGATGTTATGGTCGCGTCGACCCGTGATCTCGATCAGCCCGAGGTCCGGCTTATTCCAGTGGACGCCATCGGTCGAGGTGTAATAGACCATGTAGGCCGCGTTCCCGTCGAGATAACTCGACTTCCAGTCGCTGCCCGTCCGCGCCCACATCTTGAAGAGTTTGTCTTCCTTGTCATACATCGTGGTATAGGGCTGAATATTATTCCCCTCGCACCAACGATCATTGCGGACGACGGGGTTCAGCAGATGCTTTTTCGGCGGATGCAGTTTGCGCGAAACACCGGGTGTCACTTCGATCAGATGGTTATCCAGAAACAGCTCGGTCACGAAAGCTGCTTCGCCGACATTTGAGGGGCTGCCAGTCGGAGCGATGACCTCGCCTTGGGCGAAGCCGTTTCCGATAGCCAGCATTCCGGCGCCCGCTGCTCCCGCGAGCTGCATGAATTCTCTTCGATTCGTTTTCATCTCGTGACCTTTCTGACGGCACTCCAGAGAATCTGACGAGCATGCTGGCCGATCGCCATCGACGGTTCGTTGGCGTAGATACCCCGACCGTGGTTGCCGAGCATCGTACCCACATTTCAATGGCTAACGGAATCGTTGCCGCCGCAAGAGGTCGCAGGTAGAGGAATTTACCGATATGCTCAGGAGAACTGTCTGGCTGCCACAGAGAGAGGTGAACCCTGCGCGAGAATTGCTTTGCTGTTCCGGCTGGAATGGCATTCGGGACAGCGACACTTCCGTCGGGGTTCCCATTTTTGGCGAGCAGTTCGTCGTGACTGCTTTTCGTGGTCGAATACGATCCAAGCTCGTTGATTTTCGCGTTTGAGCGATCCAGAAAATCGCCGATTTGATTCGGATTTCATGAAATCCTGGGCGGTGACCGGCGACATTGGTGTGAATCATTCAACCAATAAGTGGCGAAAATGGCGAATGGCTTTGATGCGGCGTGGATCGCGAGCGTGTTCGACGAACATGCGGCGGCGCTGGAATTGTTTGCGGCGCAATGGACGGATTTGCCCGAAGATTGCGTCCAAGAGGCGATGCTGGAATTGAGCCGTCAGCCTGTTCGTCCCGATCACGTCGCCGGTTGGCTATTTCACGTTGTGCGGTTACGAGCAATCAGCAGCCACCGTTCGGCTTCGCGTCGTCGTTGCCACGAGGCCCTTGCGGGACGACTCCGTCAGGTCTCCGTGGAAGGATGCGAACCTCGCTTCGATGCGGACGAACTGGCGATCGCCCTCGATTCCCTGGATGACGATTCTCGGCAGGCCGTCATCGCGCGGACTTGGGGAGAACTGGAATTTGTCGAGATCGGAGAACTGTTAGGAGTGTCCGCTTCGACCGCCTTTCGGCGTTACGAAGCGGGATTGGCTGCCTTGCGAACGAAATTGGAAACGATATGTGTGACGAAAAACAATCGGACGAAGACCTCGCAGGGAAATTGCCCGACGAGCTAAATCGGTTTGCGAACGAATTGGGCTTGTTCCGAGTGCGGGCGAGTCGAGTTGATCGCGATCAACTGCTGTTCGAAGCCGGGTGGGCTGCGGTGCCGCAGAATCCGCTGCAAACAGCCGTCGTCGCGGCTCGAACACTGCGACGGTGGCAACTCGCCACCCTCTCGTCTTCGACTGCAGCAGTCTTGTTGTGTGCGCTGTTGTTGATGGTTCTGGCGGACCGTCGCAGTTCCGACGGCCCATTGGCGAAAACGACGAACGGTTCCTTGCAGAACGTTCGTTCGATGAGTGGATCGAAGTCTTCGATAGAGGTCCGTCAAACTGTTCCAGACAAGAAATCGATCGATCGCGACGGAACCTCGCGGGATTCCGAATTGTCCACGGCTGTTGCCGGGCGACGCGTGGAGGTCAGTCGTTTTCAAGCGATGCAACTGGCTTTGGTCCGCAGCATCGACTCGAAGTTCGATGATGCGGAAATCTGGCCTGGGCGAGTCACGACAACCGCCAGTGGATTCGATCAGACCTCTCTTCGAGAAGAGCCGCTTCGCCCTTACTCGCTGATGAAGGGCGAGAACTCACAAAGAATGATCGACGCGTTAACCGAGGAGTCTCGACTGTGAAACGAACATTTTCGTCGACACCGCTCTCACCGAGGGGTCTCTGTTACGGTATTTTGATGGCGTCCGTGATCGCGAGAAATTCGATTTGCCTGGCCGATGAATTTCCTGAACCACCGCCCCAAATCAAAACGTACGATTTGATCGTGTCGTCGGCTGCGGAACCGAAACCGGCACTCAAGTATCGGTTGTTACCCGATCTGAATGAGTGCGTGCCGGGCAACGCGGCCTCGCATTATGTCCGGGCGTTACTGTTGTTTGCTCCGACGGATCATGGGCCGAAAGAACAGAAGCATTTTGAATCCGAATGGTATGGGAAGCCTTACGATCAACTTCCTGTGGACGAAGTTCGCGAATGGTTGAACGCCCAGAAACAGGTGATCGATGTGTTGATGATGGCGTCGCGCTGTGAAGGTTGCGACTGGGGATTTCGCTTCCAGGATTTGCGAGGACGAGCCGTCATCGAATTCCCGATGCCCGAGATTCAGCACATGCGACAAATGGCGCGAATCTTGAACTTGAAAGTCGCGATCGAAATTGGCGAAAAGAAATTCGACGAGGCGCTCGAAACTCTCAAAATTCAATATTGTCTGGCGCGAGATTTGGGCAAGGTGCCGAGCCTGATTGCCAACCTGGTTGGTGTCGCGGTTCAAGCCATCGCGAACGATTCGCTGATTGATTTGATGTCGTCCGAGGGTTCGCCGAATGTGTATTGGGCACTGCGAGACTTGCCATCTCCCCTGATCAACCTTCGGTCGGCCGTTCGACTGGAAGCGTCGATGGTTCCTCGCCTGTTTCCGTTCCTTGAGGATGCCGAAAAATCGATGCGTACGTCCGAAGAATGGCGGCGCCTGCTGTTCGACTCGTACGCCTGGGTCGAATCTGAATTCGGAAGTAAAACCGTCGACGAAGCGAAAGTCCAATCGATGTTTGATTCGCTGATGACGCGAAGCTATCCGATTGCGAAACGAGAGTTAATCGCATCGGGGTACGACGCGGAAAATGTTGATCGGATGCCCGTTGGGCAGGTCGTCGCCATTTATGTCGGAAAGTGCCATCGAGAAATGATGGATCAGGTCGTGAAATGGATGTCAGTTCCCTATGCCGAGGGACATGTGCGGCTGAAATCCTTGACGGAGGAACTGATTCTTAAGGGTTATGTGAAACGCGGACCGGATTCGTTCGCGGACCGGGATCCGCTGTTATTCAACAGCCAATTGTCGTTTTCCTTCGAACAATTCAATGAGGCGGCTAACCGGCAACCGCGATTATTGGCCGCAATGTCGGTCGTAGAGGCGATTCGCCTGCATGCATCGAGTCATTCAGGAATGTTACCGAAGGATTTGAACGAGATCACTGAAGTGACCGTTCCAGATGATCCGGCTACCGGAAAGCCGTTCCTCTATCGAATCGTCGACGGACAGGCCGAATTGTTAGGACCGCCAACGATGCCCGGCGTCGAAAACTCTGGCCGACGGTTTCGTTTGAAGCTTCGTTAACGATCTCAGTTGAGCGTTCCAAGGATAAGCGAGAGTGCGGCAGAGCGAGCAATTTGGGATTGGTACCTTACCCGTCGACCGGCTCACTTTTTGAAGACCACAAGCTTCACGTGCAGCGGTACGTCGAGTCGTTGCAGTTCATCTGTCAGGATGGCCTTGGATTTGTCCTGATTAAAACTGCCCGAGCCGGCGCCGATCAGCGGAATGGCCATCGATTTGAAGCCTTTTTCGTGAGCGAGCAACACGGCATTTCTCACGGAATTCCGAATCGAATTTTCAGACGCCATCCACAGCAGATTGATACCGGCAACATGGATGATTCCCTTGAACGGCAACTTTCCCGCGGAGGTCAGGACCGCACCGCCGAGCGGGATCGCACCCTGTTTGCCGACTTCTTTGAAGGGACCCGTGCCGCCCCGGCGTTTAATCGCTCCCGAAACACCTTGGGGTAGTAGCAGCCACCAGGGGATGATGTTGCGGTTCCAGGCATTCACGATGACTTCGACGTTCTGTTCGAGCAGATCGCCTTCTACGATTTCGAAATTCATGGTGTTGATCGCCTGCGTGGTTGCGTCTGTTTTCCGCCCCTGTTGAGACGGCCTGTGACCGCGAGCCATTCGAAGCATCATAATCCGTTGCACTGGAATCGCACGGCTGCTGAAATGAATGTCGTTCTCTGAGTAATGGTGAAGGTTATTGCCAGGAATACCATTCATGTCAGACGATATTCAGCTCGAAGACGGACGCACCTGGTCGGGTAGCAGCTCGCTGGTCAGTTGGATTTGCAGACTGACTGCGTGCGAACTCACTGGTGCGTTTGGTCGGTGGTTGAACGACGTCAAGGATCGTCCCAACGGATTGTGCAGCTTTGATCTGCGAGGCTTGTCAAACGACGATTGTGATGTCTTCTATTCGGCCACGGCTCGCGCGCTGGAGCGTGCTCGGCAGAGCGGGGATTACCCGGACGCGGCGTCGTATTTTGAGAGATGGGAGGTTCTCTTGCGAATGCGGGAGTCGATTCGACGCGGGGAGCCGCCCAATACGCTAACTCATTATGCCATCGTCGTCCCGTTTGATGGAAAGCCCATCGACTTCAACGACATCTGGTTTTGCCCAGAATGCTCGACGTGTCTCAATCAAAAGAAATCGTGCGATGCGTGCGGATTTCGTCTCTTTTCGAATGACGAAGGCCCTGACGCTTGGAATGACCATGGTTGATGCCGCCCGACGCTTCGCGAGAAAACACCCCAGTCTGACGCTGTTTATTGGCGGTGTTTTTCTGTGCGTTTCGCCGATCGGAATTTCACTGAATTTGATGTATCTAATCGAACACGATCTGATTGCCGACCGCTACTGGCCCCTTTTTCAACGTGCGGCGCCGATCATTCGTGTTTTGACGCTGCTGGCAAATCTTGCGGGTTTCATCCTGTTCAGCATCTCCGCCCTGCTTGCCGTGCGTCGTTCGGTCAATCAAAGAATCGCCAATCCGATTTCCGATGACCAAACTCCGTAGGGCCTGGCGCTCGTTCCGTCCGTTTGCCATCGACATCGATCTTCAGAATGTGTGGAATAGTGACAGGGTGGCCACTCGATCGGTGGAGTTGCAGGAATTCGTGATCGCCCTGATCAATCTGACTTAAGGGACTCGATGGATAAGCTACCCGGAATTGCAACGGTCGGTGTCGGACTTGTGGCGGTCCTCTTTGCGATGGTTGGTCTACTCGGCAACTTCGCAACCGCTGCGGTCGTGATGTCGGGTGCCTTGTCCGAATTCCACAAGCAAGAGGGGTTGGTTTACTTCAATCAGGTGTTCTACACGATGTCCGGCGTCTGTATCGCCTGCAACATCCTATTGATCTTTTGTGGTCTGGATTTGCTATTTGTTCGCTACCGGCGTGCCGTCCTCTTAACGGAAATCTGTGTATTCGAGGTAATTTATTTCTTCGCGATCAGGACGCTCTGTCAAGATCCGACGATTGGAAGAAGTGTCTCGGCGGCGATGGGCGTTGCCAACGCGGGGATGATGTTCCCATGGCTGACCTTGTTTCCGTTGTGGGCACCCCTGCTCTTATGGTGGGCGAAACAGCATGCCGAGCCAAAAATCCGCTATGTCCAAGTCTTATCCTTCGGTTATCAAGACGCGCCGCCGGCTCCATCGGTAACTTCCGATCCAAGCTGAAGGAAATTCTTACTTGCACAAGGCCGCGGCATGTACAACCGCGAGCTTTTCCAGGTGCTCTCATTTCAAGGGCTGACATCTGCGAGCGAAAATGACACAATTTCGCTCCGTGTTAGAGAAGCGGTTGTGCTATACGCTTCTTTCGTCATCCGCCAATCGAAATGTCCTTGATGTCGGGCCAGTCGCAATCTTTCCTGACAGCCGGAGTACCCCTCGACGATGCTCGCCAAACTGACGACTTATTCGTTGCTGGGAATCGATGCGCTTCCCGTGGAAGTGGAAGTCGATATTTCTCCGGGTGCGATCCCCAAAACCATTCTGGTGGGGCTGGCCGAAGCGGCGGTGCGTGAGAGTACTCATCGAATTGAACGGGCGCTGGCCAACGGAGGTTACGTTCGGCCGATCGATCGGATTGTGATCAACCTGTCTCCTGCCGATCTGCCGAAAGAAGCGGCGTCGTTCGATTTGCCGATCGCCTTGGGAATGCTGGTCGCGAGCGGCCAACTGGCCTCGGACATTCTGGGCCAGTACGCCGCAATCGGAGAACTGGCACTCGACGGCACCATCCGTTCGGCGAAGGGGGCTCTGTCGATGGCTCTGGCCGCCAAAGAGCAAGGTCTGCGCGGCTTTGTGGTGCCGGCGATGAATGCTCAGGAAGCAGCCGTTGTCGAAGGGATTGAGATTATCCCTGTCGCGTCGTTGACGGAAGCGGTCGGTTACTTCAGTGGGCAGCTGGACATTCCTCCGCAGCCGTTCAGTTGGTCGGATGCTGTGGCGGAATTTGGCCGATACGTTGTCGATTATTCTGATGTTCGAGGGCAAGAATCGGCCAAGCGCGCCGTTACCGTGGCCGCCGCCGGTGCTCACCACTTGCTGATGCTCGGCAGTCCCGGCACGGGCAAGACATTGCTGGCTTCGCGTTTGGGGACGATTCTGCCTGAGCTGGCTCCGGAAGAAAGCTTGCAGACGACTCGTATTTACAGTGCCGTCGGCCGGCTGCAGCCTGGTCAGCCGCTGATGTTACAACGTCCCTTTCGCGCACCGCATCACACGATCAGCGAAGCGGGGTTGGTCGGCGGTGGAAGCCTGCCGGCGCCGGGCGAGATCAGCCTGGCGCATAACGGCGTGTTGTTTTTGGACGAACTGCCTGAATACAACCGGCGGACGTTGGAAGTGTTGCGGCAGCCACTGGAAGACGGTTCGGTCACAATCAGCCGGGCGATGGGCAGTCTGACGTTCCCAGCGAACCTGATGCTGGTCGCCGCCATGAATCCCTGCCCTTGCGGTTATCACGGTGATCCCCGCCGCGAGTGTCACTGTAATCCGCTGCAGATCGAACGCTATATGTCCCGCATCAGTGGTCCGCTGTTGGATCGATTGGACATTCATATCGAAGTCCCGCCAGTTCCGTTCCGCGAATTGTCCAGTGAATCGGTCGCCGGTACGAACAGCGAAACCATGAAAGCCCAGGTCATTGCTGCTCGAGAAATTCAGCAGCGCCGTTTCGGCAAAGGTTCGCTACGTCTGAACGGGCGGATGCTGCCCTCCCAGATTCGCAAGTTCTGCAAGTTGGAAGCCGACGCGGAACTATTGCTGAAGAACGCGATGGAAGAAATGGGCCTGTCGGCACGAGCGCACGACAAGATCCTGCGCATTGGTCGCACGATCGCGGATCTGGAAGCCAGTGACAACATCACGGCCATGCACTTAAGTGAAGCGATCAACTATCGGACGTTGGATCGGTCGTATTGGAAGTGAAGCTGAACTAAGCCAATCAAAAACTTTTAGAAATGGTACGCCGAAATGAATGGTATGCCTCGAATCACGGTCGCGTTCAACGTGGCGATGTTTTCTTACTGCGTTCTGCAGGGGTTAGTTCGTTTCGTTGTCTCGGACAAGGCAAAAGGAGTTCCGCTGGAAGGATTGATTTTCACTTCAATTGTGGATCTGGTACGAGTGACGATTCTGATGTTCATCACAGCATACTTTGTCCGTGAATTCTGGAATCGATTTGTTATGACGGTTTTTGGTTTGAGGAAGGTCGACACGAACGAGTCCATCGCATTGGTTTTGCTGCCGAGCATCTGGATTTGGTGATTTGGCTGCGTTTAAAATCTATTTTGACGTATTTCGAGTTCTACGTGCAATTCCGGCATCAGCGGTCCCCAGTTGGATCCCTTGGACATCCCTATCGAAGTCCCGCCAGGTCCGTTCCGCGAGCTGTCCAGTGAATCGTCCGCGGTCACCACCAGCCCAAGTCATTGCGGCTCGAGAAATCCAGCAGCATCGATTTGGCAAAGGCTCGTTGCGGTTGAACGGACGCATGCTGCCATCGCGGATTCGCGAGTACTGCAAGCTGGAAGCCGACGCGGAACTGTTGCTGAAGAATGTGATGGAAGAAATGGGCCTGTCGACTTGAGCGCACGACGAGATCCTGTGTATCGGTCGCACCATCGCGGATCTGGAAGCCTGTGACAACATCACGGCCATGCACTTAAGCGAAGCGATCAACTACCGCACGCTCGACCGGTCGTTCTGGAAGTGATGTGGAACGTATGAGCGCAAAGTGGCTCATGCGCGAAGCGGCACAGTGGAGCGTATGCGATCGATTTCAAGTCTAACCACTGGACAGGTCAACATATTGCTGGCAGCGTCGTTGCGACGTGTCAAACTGAGTTTGTCGTTCACTCGCACGGATCGTTGCGGGACGATATGTTCCCTCTGGCTGACAGCAGGGATGGTCGATCCACAGGATCAAACTGGCGAACGGAGTCGAGTGGTCTATGACGAAATTCAAACGATGGGTGGTGGATGTTGTTGCCTTACTCGACCTGATGTCGTCTGGTAAGTGGTTCGTCCTGTCCGGCATCATTGGCATCGTCGCGGGTCTGGGCGCAATTGTTTTTCAATTGGCCAGCCAGACAGTGCTGCATTTCACGCTGGTCATGATGGCGGGATATACCCCTCCAGAGCCTGCTGGTGAGCATCCGTTCTATGCTCACCAGCCCCAGACGTTGTCTCCCTGGCGGATTGTGCTGGTGATGGCGGCAGGGGGATTGGTTTCGGGTCTGATTGTTTACACGTTTGCTCCTGAGGCGGAAGGGCACGGGACGGATGCCGCCATTGAATCCTTTCATCAGAAGCGAGGATTCATTCGAGCGCGCATTCCGCTGATCAAACTCGTGACGTCGGCGATTACAATCGGCACGGGTGGATCGGGCGGACGGGAAGGTCCGATCGCTCAGATCGGTGCGGGGTTTGGTTCCTTTCTGGCGACGCAGTTGAATTTGTCGGCTCGTGATCGACGCATTATGCTGGCGGCCGGTATGGGGGCCGGTGTGGGGTCAATTTTTCGAGCACCACTCGCGGGAGCATTGTTCGCGGCCGAAATTCTTTATCGGGACGCTGATCTGGAATCGGATGTCATTGTTCCGGCGGCGATTTCTTCGATCGTGGGCTACAGCGTCTTTTCGTTATTTTTGCCTTTGGACCAGCAGTTCACGCCGTTATTTGGAAATCGACTGGAATACACTTTTGGTTCACCACTGGAGCTTTTTCCGCTGACGATCCTGTCCGCGATTCTTGTATTCGTCGGCGTTGTCTACATCAAGCTGTTCTACGGCACGCATCACCAGTTCAAGCGGCTTCCGATCATTCCCCACCTGCGTCCCATGGTGGGCGCGGCGGCGGCGGGAATCCTGGGGATCGGCCTGTACTACCTGACGGGCCAGGACGAACGAGCTCTGGCGGTGCTGTCGACGGGTTATGGCGCTTTGCAGGCTGCGATGGAAAACAGCGAACGGTTGGGCGTCTGGTTGCTGTTAACCGTCTCGCTAGTCAAGATTTTGACAACATCGTTGACGATTGGTTCGGGTGGTTCGGGCGGTGTGTTTGGTCCTTCGATGGTCATTGGCGGCTGTCTGGGTGCGGCGGTCGGGACGTTCTTTCATGACTTGTGGCCGCAGTTGGTGCCTCGCCCTGAAGTTTACGCCATCGTCGGCATGGCCGGATTTTTTGCCGGGGTGGCGCATGCTCCGATCTCGACCATCATCATGGTTTCAGAGATGACAGGTGACTACAAGTTGTTGTTGCCGACGATGTGGGTGTCGACACTTTGCTTTCTATTAGGACGGCCCTGGTCGCTGTATCAGAAGCAAGTCGCGTCGCGATTGGACTCACCAGCCCATCGCGGCGATTTTATTGTTGATGTGCTCGAGGGAATTCATGTGAGCGACGTGGCGCTTCGTGAGCGGGAAGCGGTTCCCGAATCGCTGTCGTTGCACGAGATCCTGCAATTGGTTCCCGCGACGAAGCACAATTATTTTCCCGTAGCCAATGCCGAGGGGCGGCTGGTCGGAATCTTTTCGACGGATGACGTGCGGTCGTATTTTTATGATCAGGCCTTGTGGGAACTGGCGGTAGCTCGTGACATCATGACGACGAAATTGGTGACGGTAACTCCCGATGACGATCTCAATACCGCACTGCGACGATTTACCAGTCTGAATATTGATGAACTGCCGGTGGTTGATTCTCACGAATCCGACAGGCTGCGGGGGATGCTTCGCCGCAAGGATGTGATTGCCAAATACAACGAGCAACTGCTGCGGCACAAAGAAGAATCGCTGGCGGCGAACTGATTTGCCAAAAAGTGAAAAATCTCCGCGCGATCTGTTGAGAGTCGTTTCTGAAAAACGTTTCTGTGACTGAAGCACTCGACTCACGAATTCTCACGAATTGAAGGTGAGATCAGCCTGACCCTGGTTCCAAGGCGAATGGCAGCGGAAGTCAGAACGTTGATGGGCACCGGAAAACGTTGCGGTGCCCTGCTAAAAGTAGTTCCGGAGATTTTCCCATGTACACACAATTACGCGGATCGATTATTCGACGGTTCTTCTCCCTGGGCGTCGCCGTCGTCGCGGCGTTATTTGTTGCGAATACGGCGGCGGTCGCCCAATCTGGAGGCGGGGGGTGTCAACGAGGTGGTGGAGGTGGTGGTCCGTACGGTGGCGGTCCTCCGCCGGGGATGGGAAACCCAAGTGGTTTCAGTCGCCAGAACATGGGCGGTCCGCGCGGATCCGGCCCCGTGGCGCGATCGGCGCCCCCCACGCGAGCCGAATTACTGGCGCAGCAGAAGGCTTACATCACCAAATTCCGGGAACGACAGGCTTCGCTGCGTGCGGCGAATGCGTCGCGTCTCAAGTCCAAGACGGTGAAGCCGTCGTCAAACTCTCCGACGGCCTGATCGGAATGATTGTCCCAGAAGAGACACCGTCGTCCGGTTGCGGTATGGTTTTGATGTCATGCAGTGACGGTGGTAATCACTTCATGGCTCACAACCAGATCCTCGGAGAACTCGATGTTTCGCAACCTGATCCTGCTGGCCGTTCTCGGATTTCAGCCCGCACTGTCTTTGTTGGCGGCCGACGCCAGTTCGACGGCGCCTCCTGAAGCGGCCGGGATGCAATCGTTGTTCAACGGCAAAGATCTGACCGGTTGGGATGGTGATCCCCGGCTCTGGAGCGTCAAGGATGGCGTGATCCACGGTGAAACCACTGCCGAGAACGTGGCCAACGGAAATACGTTCATCATCTGGAAAGAAGGTCGCACTAAAGATTTCGAACTGCGATTGTCGTTTCGCAGTAATGCGACCAATAACTCGGGAATTCAGTATCGATCGAAGCACATCACCGAGGGTGACGTGAAAAATGCTTGGGTCGTGCGGGGATACCAGCACGAAATTCGCAATGAGATCAAGCTGCCGAACGTCTCGGGATTCATCTACGACGAAGGCGGCAAGCGGGGGCGTATTTGCCTGGTGGGTGAAGAAGCCGTTTGGGATAAGGACGGCAAACATGTCGTGAAAGCCGATCTGATTGATGAAGCGGCTTTCGGAGAGCTGTTCAAACTGGACGATTGGAATGATGCCGTGATCATCGCCGAAGGTCACCGGATCCGACATTACCTGAATGGAAAGTTGATTTTGAACTGTGAAGACAACGATCCGGACAGGGCGCTTATCGAAGGCATTCTGGCCCTGCAGTTGCATGCGGGGAAACCGATGTGGGCC
This sequence comes from uncultured Schlesneria sp., assembly GCA_903871875.1. Classification (GTDB taxonomy): domain Bacteria; phylum Planctomycetota; class Planctomycetia; order Planctomycetales; family Planctomycetaceae; genus Schlesneria. The sequence continues at coordinate 5,077 of CAIQIR010000125.1, read as the reverse complement.
GAGTTCAAAAACATTCGTCTGCGTGAAATCAAGTAACGTGGACGCAACGGGAAGGCGATGGTACAACTCAAATGTCATCATTACCGGACGTTGGTTGCCACATGCCATTCAATCCTGACAAGATTCGCGCGCGTCAGCTGAAAGCCGCAGAAGGTTTTCTGGAATTGGAGATGCCCGATCACGCATTGCGTGAGCTCGAGGGCATTAAAGACTTCGATAACAACGTCTTCCACGTCAACTTGTTGCGGGGCGAAGCGTTGCGGATGAAGCACGAGCACTGTCGGGCGCTCGATGCCTTCCGGCTGGCTCATCTTGAACTGCCGACGGACCTGCATGCCCTGATGGGCATGGCCTGGTGCTTCAAACGAATCGACCAACTCGAGCAATCGATCGACGCGATGAAGCTGGCCTACCAGTTTCACAAAGAGACACCGGTGGTGCTCTACAATTTGGCCTGCTATTACGCCTTGGCCGGAGAGAAAGAGAATGCACTGTCGTGGTTGGGTCGCTCGCTACGAATGGATCGCAAGCTGGTCAATCTGATCCCCAAGGAAACGGACTTCGATTCGCTACGCAACGATGCCGACTTCCAGCATCTGCTGGAACTGACGAACAGCCAAAAGTCCTGATGAGCGAGTCCGCTTGCGACGTGGCTCGCGCTTACGGAAATTGTCCTTCCGCCGCAGGGTGATCTGTTTCGAAAACGGGTAGATCAATGCCCGTTCTGGCGAACAGAATGAATTGAGGGTCAGAATAGACGCGTCGCCAGTCGACGTGACGATCAAGCGGCGTGACGATCTTCAAATCGGATCGCACCAGCACGATGTCCGTCGGGTACTTGGCCAGAATTTGTTCCCAGCCTTCCCTCGCGTCATAGAACAGATCGTCTTCGTCCATCCGCCACAGGGGATAGGCCACTTCGTAGCGGCTGTCAAACGAGACTTTTGCCTCTGGCCAGAGTTTCCACATAACGTAGGAACCCCAGTCGTAAGGGACCATGACGTTGCCGTGAAATCCGTGGCTCTTCAAATAATCGACGGCGCCGACGGGGTAGATTAGATGCCGGCCTTGATGAGGCAGCGGGTGGCTGGCCACCTGCAGTCGCCAAGGCTCGGCGGGTAAGGAACTGATTCCCAACGCGACGGCCGCGAGCACTAATCCCACACACCACGCTGGTTGGAATCGCCACCACCCGCGGCGAAGATCCTTTCCGAGAGTCGTCAGGGAAAATGCACTCGGCAGATAGCTGGCATAGGCCACCGCGTAGAACGGCAGGAAGCGATTGCTTTTCAACGCCGCCGCTCCTGTGGCCAGGACGATCAAAATGCCGGGCAATCGGTTCCAACTCACCTGTCTCAGAATCAGCGCCAGCGGTAACAGCGAGATGCCGAAATTAAGAAACTGCATTCGATTTTCAGGGTCCCACAGCGGAGACCACTCGGCGATGGCAGGACGTGGCATCGTGATGGCATGAATTAAATATTCATGCAGATGAAATCCCCAAGGGTTAATCGCGGCCAGTGGGAGCAGCGCCAGTCCCATGGCGAACAGATGCCAGTGCGGCTGACGACGAATGAGTTGTTCGAACCAATGCACGGCGAACAGAGCGGCCCCGACCAGACAGCCGCCGTGAAGATTGGCCCACACAGGAAACAGGATCGCCACGCCGATCAGCCAACGACGATCCCCCTGCCGGTCTCGATCAAATCCCCAAAGCAAGATCCCGGCGAACAGATAGGAAAACATCTGGGCTCGCACGGTGGCGAATCCGAAATCACTGAGCACAATCGCCAGCGCGCCGAACAGTCCCACAATCACCGGACTTGCTCGGCGATTCCGTGCCGTTCGCCAAACCACCGCGGCCAGACCGAAGATGAGCGCGAACTTCAGCAGCAGGATTCCGCTTCCCGCCGGCAGGCGAGATAGCAGGAGCGCCAGCAGTCCCAGGCCCCACTCATGATGCACGACAATTTCGACGGTCGGTGTGTAGGCGAACGAATCGGACCAGGGCACGTATCCCAGGCCAACGGCCTCCCGTGCCAAGGCCATTTCGTGAAACAGATCGAGATCAATCACTCCACCGGCGGTGCGCGACAAAAGGAAGGCGGCGAGTGCCCCCAGCAATGCCCACGTTCCCCAGCGTCGTCGATCGCACCGCGCCGTCATCGGCCGTCCTTTGCTTCCCCGGTCGGGGATCGAATCCATCCAATTGACGTACCTTCAAAATCAGTCAGGCTCGGAACCTAACAAAAATGGCCGACCTTGATGAGGGCAAAGCGCGTGTGGATCGATTTCGCCGGGGCGGGGTCTGTCGGAATCGCTTTGGTCCGGGCCAATGACGCACTCAGTTCGTCGTCACAATCAGGGCCGGTCAGACTCGTAAAAACGTTTTGTTGCGATAGAGATACCAAAGCAAGGACCACTTCACAGTCAGAATGCCCAGCATCAGGACGGCTCTTTGTGCGGCTTCGACTCGTTCCGGGGAATAGATGTTTTCGCAGGCCAAGCCGATGTAACGGATGAGACCTCCCAGGAAAAACTTGCTGATGGCGGAAAAATCGACGAATTGTTGCAGGACGTAGATCGTGATCGCGTTCATGCCGATGACGATGAAGAAAAACGCCCATCGCCGATAACCGAGTACGTCGATGATTCCATAAAACGTGGCCAGCAAGCCGAGGCTGCAGCCACCCGTCACGAGTACAAACGAACTGGTCCAGAGAATCTTGTTGAGTGGGAATGAGAAGCTCCACAAGTATCCCCCCGCGAGGCAGGCCGCCGCCGCGAGATACAGTCCCAATACCTTGATGCCTGGTGTTCGCGATGACTTAAGCCAGTGCCCCGCCAGAACTCCCAGCAGGGCGGTTGCGATCGCGGGGATTGTGGACAAAAGTCCTTCGTTGTCTCCATAGCCGTAATACAACCGACCGGGGACCAGCAACCGGTCGACATAGCCGACCAGACTGCCTTCCATCGTCAAATCATAAGGTTGAAACCCTGGAGCGGGCACGATGAGCAGCAGGCACCAATATCCAACGAGCAGGCCCACGAACAACAACGCCTGACCGATCACGTTGAAGTGCAATACGGCCAGCGCGGCGAAGAAGTAACAAATCCCGATTCGTTGTAATACACCGGGCCACCGGAATTTGTCCCAATCGAACTGCAGAATGTCGGATCCGATCAGACCCAACAGGATCAGCAACAGCGTGCGTTTGGCAATTCGCCAATAGACAGAGCGGCGGTCGGATGTGCTTTGCGAGGTACCAGTGTATTTGGACAGCGAGAAGGGCAGGACGACTCCCACCACAAACACAAACAATGGAAAGATCAGGTCATAGAAACGAAATCCATTCCATTTGACATGTTCAAATTGGGGTACGAGACCGGGAAATCCCAACCAAATGGCCAACGCCTTGGCGAGTGAGTCACCCCGAATGATCCAGAACATGTCGAAACCGCGCAAGGCATCAATCGACTGCAGCCGCGGAGCGGAGTTCTGGTTCTCAAGAGCCTGATCTGCCATTAATCGAGTTCCTCGGACGGTTTCCAGTGTTGTTGAGCATCGATGGCAAACGCGTCGCCCAAGGTATTTTGACGACACACCGATCAACAGGATAGGTCCGCCGACGATGTTTCTTCCGAAGAAGGCAGGTCAGCAATGAGGGGTCGTCGGCGTCGCTCCACTAATCTGTCTATTCCATCCTTGGAATAACCTGAAAATCTGCACGTCGATCGGTCGCTTCGTGCTCAATCAAGCTGAAGCTTGGCCCATTCATCGACATACCGCTTTTCGTCGGAATGCAGTTTCGCAATGGCGAGAAGTGCCAAGGGGCTTAGGACGAATGCTGGCCAACTCGCTTCAAGAATCGAGAAACCAATTGCGGTCGCGTCTGCCACAGATAGGACGGGCAATAGCGCGACCGCAATGTCGAGTGGCAGAAAAGCGGGAACCAAGCAGGAGATAAGCAGGATTGATCCACCTTTGAGCAGGGATCGATTGGGTGTACTAAATAATGCACGTTGCAGTCCGTTCGAGAGGAGCGTGATGAGAAACGAAATTGCTCCGTAGGCGATCGACGCAATCGCGATTCCGCTGGCGGCTTTGCCAAGAGCAGCAGGCTTCGCCATGAACAACAGGATCAGTACGATCGATGGGAGCGCGAGACTCAAATGGACTACGACTGAAATGACTCCGTATCGACAAGCGCGGCGAAGCAGCGATTCTCTGGCATGTGGCTGATACAAACGTCCAAAAAAGGTTTCGATGCGATCAATTGTGGGGACCGTTTCTTGCAGCGTCCTGGCAAGCTCGTTGGGATTGCCAAATCGCTGCTCTACCCGAATCAATGCCCGTGCTTCATCTGCACACCGAGGCAACTCGTCTTCAAATACGGCAGTGACGTGAGCGAGAAGTTCCTCGCGGATCTTCTTTTTCCGAGAGATGGTTGCTTGCACTGGCCTGACGGCTCGCTCGACGATGGTCTTCAATTTCAACAACACGGCTTCGTTCATGCGGGGGCTCCCAGAATTCCACCCATCGTGCGTGCAAACACAACCCACTCTTCCCGGCCTTGATTCAAGGCTCATTTGCCTTTGGACGTGAGACGATAGAAGCGGCGACGGGCACCTCGCCTTCCATGCATCTCTTCTTCCCAAACTGCTTGGACCAGCCCTTGGGCTTCGAGCCGATAAAGGGCGGGATAAAGCGACCCTCTTTCAGCCGCAGCAATCCGCACCCAGCGAGTTCCAAACGCCGCAAGATTTCCAGACCGTGAGTCTCGCCCTTCTCCAAAGACGAAAGGATCATTGTTTCGAGATGCCCACGTAGTTTGTCGCCGGTGATTTCGTTCATGCGAATATCATAGACAGACTAGTGATTGGGCGCCAAGCGGAAAATCAAAGGCGGATTACGATTCGCGAGCATCCGGTCGATCTAACCTGCATGTCTCACAAGTCCTCTCGATCAGCGCGTCGGTTTCGCGATCTCCAATTTGCGCACATGCTCGCTCACGGCTGGCGTTCTCGGCGAGCGTGTTGAGCGTAAAATCAGGAACGGACTGGGGTCTCGGTCTTG
>CAIQIR010000124.1 GCA_903871875.1 uncultured Schlesneria sp. | reverse complement strand
CTCACGTCATCGGTTTGCCCGACGTAGAATAACCCTGTCGGGTTTTCCAAAACGTAGACCCAGAATTGACTTTCGATGGCACTCAAGCTCCCCGACTAGGGCTCGAACCTAGGACCTAGCGGTTAATCCCGGCGCGCCGGGACTCGCTCTACCGATTGAGCAGGTGTTCGCGAATCCAGCGGGATCGTTGTGTTGATCCACTCCACGACTCACGTCATCGGTTTGCCCGACGTAGAATAACCCTGTCGGGTTTTCCAAAACGTAGACCCAGAATTGACTTTCGATGGCACTCAAGCTCCCCGACTAGGGCTCGAACCTAGGACCTAGCGGTTAACAGCCGCTCGCTCTACCTATTGAGCTATCGGGGAATGTTGTCTGACGGCAGTATAGATATTGGATTCGTCCGTTTGACGCAAGTCTACCCGAAACGATCCCGAAATCCCATTTCTGCGGGCCGGAATGACCGGAAAATCGGCTCGTGACGCCTGTTGGGATGAGATTATTCCGCTGCCAGCGACACGCAAATCAGTTCTTTGTCGTTCCTGGCGAAAACGCATTGATTCGCAAAAGCCGGGTATGACCACACGACTTCCCGACCAAAGCACTCGCCCGTGGGATCAATCAGGTGAAAACGGCTGATTTCGTCGTAATTTTTGGCCGAAAGTCGCGCCAAAATCAAATCCCCTTTTTCATTGAACAACACGTATCGATCACCATTTCTGATGATGTAGGCCGTTCCATGGCTCGCTCGGCGATCGCCCGTCGTCGCGGCAAAGGTTTCCCAGAGGCGTTTGCCGGTTTCCAGTTCGACGGCTCGCAATTGGCCTCCGCGACAATCGGCCCCGTACAAGATTCCGCTTTCATCAATCATCGGAGTGGTGTTGGCCGCGTAGACGGCGGTATCGGGCTTTCCCCGCCAGACGACTTCGGCGGCCGGCTTGGTCGCGTCAAGCTTCAGTAGAGCCCCCACATTTCCGATCCCACTGGCGAAGAGGTAATCCCCATGACGCCGGGGAATCATAATCGACATCCCGTAATCGGGTTTCAGCGGAATGGACCAATAAACCTCTCCGCTTTCCGGGTTCAGCCCATTGATCGCTTCCGCGTGCCAGACGATTAACTGCTGGACGCCCCCTGCTTCGACCATTGATGGAGGGCAATATCCCGTTTCCGTTGCCGACAGGGCCTTCCAGAGCTCTTTTCCGGTGTTTTTATCGAAGGCCACGACCACGCTGCCTTCACCGCCGACCAGGCAAAACAGCTTGGCCCCGTCGACAAACGGCCCCCCACAAAAACCCCAAATGGGAGTTTCCGCGTGATATTCGGCCTTCAGATCTTTGGTCCAGATTTTGGTGCCGTGTTCCGCGTCCAGGCACACCAGATCGCCTTCGGCACCCAGCGTATAGACCTTGCCGTCAGAGATCGTGGGCGTCGTCCGTGGTCCCGAAGGGTACGAAATGTTGTATTTGCAGGGGTACGAATACTTCCAAAGTTCTGTTCCCGATTGTGAATCGAAGCACAGAACTCGTTCTTCCCCGTCGAGTGTGCGACGCGTTCCCGGATCGTTGGCGGTTTCGCCTTTTTCGCGAATGTAGTCGGTCAGATAGACACGTCCGTTCGCCACAGCCGGGCCGGAATAGCCCATCCCGACGGGAGCTCGCCATTTCGTCGGCAACCCTTTTTCAGGGAACTTCTCGACCAATCCTGTGTCACGCCACACCCCATCCCGCTGTGGCCCAAGCCACTGAGGCCAATCGCTGCCCGCTGTCATGCCCTGCCAACAAAGGCTGATCACGCACGGGACCAGGGCCAGCCTGGCCATCCGGGAAACACTCATTGCGAAAACTCCTGCAGTTTTTTCGGACGATCAATGCCGACCGCCAACCTGAGTTCGGTCGATCAGCGGCGATCGCTCAAACCGCGACCTTCACGACAACTTTGACAACTTCACTGGGCGCGGGAGGACTTCCGGCGGCCAGACACGGAGCATGAATATCTTCCGGGTAGAAGATCATAAACGTCCCGGCCGGAGCGTCAAATATTTCGGTTCCGGGTTCGTAGAAGATCACGTCCTTTTCGTCCGAATACGGCATCTGGACAGCAGGGGCATTGGCCAACTTGGCGTATCCAAAACGTTCGTGGCCGCCAGCGATGAATTGCACATCAATGTACTTCCGATGTGACTCCCAAATCGCCTGCTCGGGGGTTCTGGTTTTATATCGCTGGACGATACTGATCAGCTTTTTGCCGTCAAGTTCGTATTGGCCGCTTTCCACGAACGTGAAATCGGTACTGCCAAGATATTCGATCGCGCGCACAATTCCGCTGGGCAGGTCGAGGTATTTGGCGTAGTTCTGAATCTTGTCAACGATCATCGCGGACCTTTCAAATTCGGATAATTTCCCATGGACGTACGACCAATCTCTCACAGGACACGTCCCGACGAATGAAATCGCGGCACGAATTTGTGAACAGGTTCGGCGTCCATGGTGTACTCGGGATTGAATCGGGCGGAAAGTCAGCCGGTCGCTCGATTGTCACAGATCCGGTGAGATCTTTTGCGTGGATCGGTCTTGTCGCAATCGGCTGATTCAACTAGTTTTCCGGCCTCCCGTCTTTTTCCATTTCGTCGCAGTCCGCCCGCTGACCCGTCTGCTGGTTATTTATTGTCAATGCCTTGGATTTCCGTATGCGATCCCTGGTCGGTTTATTACTGATCGCGTCTGGCCTCTTCCTGGTCGTGGGATGCGTATCGCCCAACGGAAGTCTGAGCCGTTCCGACGATTTCGGCTTCGGTTCGAAAACGGCTTCAAAGCCGTTTGCCTCGAGCGAGCCATCAACCGACAAAAAACTGACATTCAAAGCCCCTCGAAGCAAATCTCGCTCGAAGAGTGGAGTCACGGCGGTAACGGAAGCCGCTTCAAATCAGCAGGCAGAATCTGACCGGTTATCCGCCAGCAAAAACAATGTCGACGGGTCCGAATTTGCGCCGGGATATTCCTCAGACATTTCGCAAGAGGCCCGCTCGCGATCGTCAGAAACTTTCGCTGATCGCGCGCCGCGTGGCAACAGGGGGAATTTTGATCCCCAAGATTCAAACGTCGCTCAAGCGAGCGGCCGCCGAAGTGACGATGACTTGAGCGGTGCCGTTCAATTGCAGGGTCTGGAATTCGATGCCAGCGAGACACCGAACAAACGCTCTGCCTCCAGTGCGGTCACAGAAAACGCGGTCGCAGCGAATCAAGGTTCTGAAAACTGGACGCCGGCCAAGCAGCGAGAAACCCCCTCAGGCTCGCCCATTCAAAACTGGGTTGACCGTCCCGCCGATCCTCAAGGCGACCCCTTGGCGAAATCGCGAACAGGCCATTCATTGGCTGCGGCTCCGCTAGAACAAACGAGCCATACCGGTACGCCACACGTTTCGGCAAAAGCCCCTGCCGCCGACTTGCTGCCGCCCCTGCCGTGGCAAACGGACCTGGAACAATTGATCGCTCGCGTCGAACAGAATCTGGCTCAGTCCAAATCGGAAAACCAAGCCGAATCCCTCCGCCAGCAAGCACATTTGCGGCTGCTTTATTTGATGGCTCAACGGCAGGAAGAGGCTCTGATGGCGATTCCTGGCGCCACGACGTCACAACAGGAATACTGGCAGCAAATGATCTGGGCCATGTCGAATTCGTTCGATACGATCCGTTTTCCCGATGCTGACGAGCGGGCGGCTCAAGCGATTTCGCCACTCAGTTCGGCACTGCGACAAATGCGCGAGGAAGCCTCGTTGTCGATCAAGAACATGACGTTCTGCCGCAAGATTTCCTACTTCGGCAACTACGAACGGTTCCCGCGTAACGAATTTATCCCCGGCCACGAAGTGTTGCTGTACACAGAAATTGAAAATTTCGTCAGTGCGCCGACGGTCGACGGAGAATATCGGACGTCGTTGAAATCACTGATTGAGATTGCGGATGCGAAAGGACAAATCGTCTGGACGAAAGGATTTGCTCCGACCGAAGACTTCTGTCGCAATCCTCGTCGAGACTACTTCCATAACTATCAGTTCCACATCCCGGAAGACCTGCCCACCGGTGCCTATTCGCTCAAGTTGACCATTTCCGACGAACTGAGTCACAAGCGGGTTTCCAACTCTCTGAACTTCGTCTTGAAGTGATGGGGCGGGCGTTGCCCACGGGTCTGGGCTCGCTCACGCGATCAGCGAATCGATCACCCGCCCCTGCGACAATGCGAGCGGGCGGCCCAATCGGTCGCGAAGTTCTTGATGGGGATTCACATCCAACAAGGTCCACATGGTCGCGAGAAAGTCGGCCGGTGACACAGGATGGGAGTGAACCTGTCCGCCATTTGTGTCACTGCTGCCGTAAACCTGTCCGCCACGAACACCTCCCCCTGCCATGACCGTCGTGTAGACGTCGGGCCAGTGATCGCGACCTCCCTCTTTGTTGATGATCGGGGTCCGTCCAAATTCTCCGGTGTGTATCACTAACGTGCTATCGAGCAACCCGCGCTCGCTCAGATCTTCGACCAATGCCGTGAAGGATTTCTCCATCGGTGGGACGCGATTCCATTGCCCGTTCCCTGGCGGCACAGTTCTTCAAGACCAAACTCTCGGTGCTCGCTTGCCGATGTCGCTCTCGCCAGGGAAAACTCGTGAAAAATGATTTTGGCAGGTCGACTGACCGATGGCAATCACGACGTGAATGTCGTACAGAGAGCATTCAGCGGTCAATCGGATCACGAGTCACGTTGCTCGGCTGATTGACCTGGCAGGTGGCCGGGGATCAGCCGGAACTCAGGAAGATCAAATTGCACCGCTATCTGGAGGAATTGCGCGAAGGACTTCATCGCTGCCAAGTCGGCGACGAACGTCTGCTCGTCGCTGTTTCGGGCGGCGCTGATAGTGTGGCTCTGCTGCGCGGCCTGGTCGCAGTGTCTCCCGAGTTTTCGCTGGAGCTTTGCGTCGCACATTTGAATCACCGGTTGCGGGGCGCCGACAGTGATGCCGACGCCGGCTGGGTCGGCGAGCTTTGTGCGTCTCTCAATCTTCCTCATGAACTGGGATCCCTTTCGACGAGCGAGCTGCCAGCAGACGCCAGCGGGTTGGAAGAGAATGCTCGTACGCTGCGTTACCGATTTTTTGACGAAGTCGCCGCGAAATACCAATGCGACAAAATCGCCCTCGCGCATACAGCCGACGATCAGGTGGAAACGGTGTTGCATCATTTGCTACGTGGAACCGGAATGGCCGGCTTGCGTGGGATGTCGGCAGTCCGCCAGACGACGTCTGGTCGGCACATCGTCCGTCCAATCCTGGCCGTTCGTCGAACCTTGCTGGAGTCATATCTCGTCGAAAGTGGTCAGTCGTTCCGCACAGATGCGACCAATACCGACTCGGCGATGACGCGAAATCGGCTTCGACACGTCGTATTGCCATTGTTGCGGGAACAGATCAATCCACAGGTCGACGCGGCGATTTCTCGACTGGCCGAACAAGCCGCTGAAATCGACGATTTTCTGAGCCAGGCCGCCGTCAGGCTGCTCGACAGAACGTTGAAAGATCAGCAACCTGACGGTTGTCACTTGGATGTCAGCGAATTGGCCAACGAACCGAAGCACCTGGTCCGGCAACTTTTCCGAGAACTCTGGAAACAACAGCAGTGGCCGCTGCAGGCGATGGGATATGAGCAGTGGAATCGTCTGTTCGAGCTGCTGACAACGCGAGAGACAATCACCCTGCCCAACCGAATCGAAGCTCGATTTCATTCGGACAAACTGCTGGTGTTGAGACGTCTTTAAAGACGGGGTGATGGCGAGCCCTTGTCGATTGTGGGGACTGGCCGTCAACGAGACCTGCCATCAGCCGATCCTGCTGTGTTCATGGAAAGATCGCGTGGGACTGGTTAGCATGCTTCGCCGCCTGCGGGACAGCTTCGCGAGCGGGCGATTGTGGCCGCACGGAGTCGTTCGCAAGGACGTGCCTGCTCGAAACTTCTGACAGTGGATTCAACAATGAGTGATGGTAAGAGTGAAGGTGTGGCACCGAACGCCCAACGGCTGCTGTGGGCCGGTTTCATGGCGATTCTGGCCGCAGGGGTCGGGTTCTCCATTCGCGGCGGTATTTTGGGTCAATGGGCCGTGACCTACGGTTTTACCATGACCGAATTAGGCGACATTACTGGCGGCGGGCTGACCGGTGCTGGTGTGATTATTCTGGCGGGAGCCTTTATCGCAGACAAAGTCGGTTATGGCCGCTTGATGGCGATGGCATTCCTGGCACATTTTGTCTCGGCCATCGTGACGCTGGGTGCCGGATACGCCTATGCCGCAGGCGGCAAGGATGCGGCCTTCAACTGCCTGTACTGGGGCATGTTTCTGTTCGCCGTCGGCAATGGAATTTGCGAAGCCGTCGTCAATCCGCTGGTCGCTTCGCTGTTCCCATCCAACAAGACGCACTACTTGAACATTCTGCATGCCGGGTGGCCGGGCGGTCTGATCTTGGGTGCGCTGTTGTCCTACTTCATGAACCCGGATAACGCCACGCCCGTCGACTGGAAGATCCAGATGTCGATCTTCCTGATTCCTGTCGTTGCCTATGGTTTGATGGTCTTCGGTCAGAAATTCCCGAAGTCGGAAGCCAGCGACGCAGGCGTCAGTTACGGCGTGATGTTCTCGCAATTGTTCGCTCCGCTGATGATCATCCTGCTGTTGTTGCATGTGCTGGTGGGTTATGTCGAATTGGGTACCGATTCGTGGATTGCCAAGATCACCGGTTCGATCATGGCCTCGAAGCAAAGTGGCTTGCTACTGCTCGTCTACACGTCAGCCTTGATGTTCGCCCTGCGATTTTTTGCGGGACCAATCGTCCATCGCATCTCGCCATTGGGTCTGTTGTTTGTGAGCAGCCTGCTGGGTGTCGCCGGTCTGCAGCTATTGGGATCCGCCAATACCGTGGCCCTGTGCGTGGTCGCTGCGACGGTTTATGCCTGTGGTAAGACCTTCCTCTGGCCGACCATGCTGGCCGTGGCTTCAGAACGATTCCCCAAAGGAGGAGCGATCACCATCGGTGCCTTGGGCGGATTCGGCATGTTGTCAGCAGGTTTATTGGGTGGGCCGGGTATCGGCTTCAAACAAGACTACAACGCCTCGACCAAGCTGAAAGAAAACTCGGAAGCCGTTTACGAGCGGTACAAGGCCCAAGAGGAAAACAGTTTCCTCGGCTATAAAGTTGTCGGCCTGGATGGCCGTAAGGTTGGCGTGCTGGATGATGGCGGCAAGGAATTGGATCGTGCCAACAAGATTCTGACCGACGCCGGTAAACCGGCAGACGAACTGACTGGCTGGTGGGCAGATGCCCAGAAGTCAGCTCCCGAGGATAAGAAGGTCGTCGACGAAGCGGTTCTTTACGGCGGACGCCGAGCACTGCAGTTGACGTCCTATGTTCCGCTGGCGATGGCCGCGCTGTATCTGCTGCTGATTCTCGGGTTCCAGGCCACAGGCGGTTATAAAGCCGTCCACATTGGCGGCGCGGGGCCTTCGGAAAAGCACTGAATTTGACGGCCACTTCCGTCGAGGCGTTGATGAGCCTCATGGGTGTCCGTCGTGATGAGTAAAACGGATCGGCTTTGCTTCGGCCGAAAGCGTCTGCGAAGATGCTTTCGGCCGCTTTTTTGTTCGAACGATCCTCGCTCCCTGTCAGAGCGTGAATCGTCAAGCGGGGTCAGTTGAGATCGAACGATGTCCGATTTGCTCGGTTGGATTCCCGACGAATTGCAAACCTTGGCTGGTGAAGGCCTGCTGCGCCGCCGCCGCGAAGTTCGACCGCTTTCGGCAGGACGCGTCGTTGTCGATGGACACGAAGCCTGGGACTTCGCTTCGAATGACTATCTGGGACTGGCGCATGATCCCCTGGTTGTCGCGGCAGCGGAAGCCGCGCTTCGTTCACATGGTGTCGGTGCGACAGCGAGCCCCCTGGTGTCGGGGCGAACCGATTGGCATGTTCGTCTCGAGCGGGAATTGGCTCAGTTCGAAGGCGAGGAAGCAGCCATTCTGTTCCCGACCGGAATGGCCGCCAACATGGGGACGGTCGCCGGGCTGGCCTCGTCTGGCGATACCGTCTTTTGCGATCGATTGAATCATGCCAGTCTGGTCGATGGCTGCCGGGCCTCGGGAGCGAAATTACGAATTTACCGCCATGACGAACTCGACGGATTGACCGATTCACTTGCGGGCGAATCCGCACGGCGCAAGTTCATCGTGACGGATAGCGTTTTCAGCATGGATGGAGACCTCGCCCCGTTAGCCGAGTTGTGTGATCTGGGCGAGCGTTACAATGCGGCCTTGATCGTCGATGAAGCACATGGAACGGGCGTCTTCGGAGATCGCGGCCGGGGTGTCGCCGAGTTGCAGAATGTTGAAGACCGGATTGCGGTACGGATCGGCACTTTGAGCAAGGCAATCGGCGCCATCGGTGGTTTCGTTACCGGGCCACAAATCTTGATCGATTTTCTCTGGAACAAGGCCCGAACCCAAATCTATTCGACCGCGTTGCCGCCTGCGATCTGCGCGGCAGCAACAGCGTCATTGGCCTTAATACGAACAGAACCAGAGCGCCGACAGCGACTTCATCAAATGGCCATCACCTTTCGAGCCCAGCTGAATGATGCGGGAGTGTCGCCACTTCCCGGCTCGATCGGCCCCATCGTCCCCATCGTCTTGCGAGAACCACAAGCCGCTTTAGCGGTCGCCGAACAGTTGTTGAAAGACGGATTTCTGGTGGGAGCGATCCGCCCCCCGACCGTTCCTCGTGGCACGTCGCGTTTACGTGTGACCTTGCATGCGAACGCATCCGATAGCGTCGTCAGTTTGCTGGCCAGCCGGATTGCCGCCGCGATACCGAGATCTCTACGCGTCTAAAGCCACTGCTGCCAGGAAACGGGCCTACTGTCCGAACTGCCGTTCAGATCGATCCGATCATTCGTGCCGCATGGAGCTCTGACCCGTGAGTGTTTTTCCGGCCAGGTAGTTGCCGGGAATCAAGGCCACTTTGTCGAACGGAACTTGCACTGTGACCGAGATCAGATCACCGGGCTGACAGTTGGCGATGACATTCGCAGGATCGGGATTTCCCGTTCCAGGACTCGTGGCAATCGTGACATTGATATTTGTCGCGGAAAGTCCCAAGGCACTAATCATGAAGGTCTGAATCGCAGACGTGACTTCTGCATTCGTTGAACCGTCCAAGACCGCCATACGCGCGCCTTCTCGGGCCGCATTCGTGACCATATTGCTGACCATCATCCCGCGCCCGAATTCGATAATTCCGAAGGCCAACATCAGGAAAATGGGGGGTAATCAATGCCATTTCGACGGCCACCGCTCCACGGCGATGACGATTTGACGAAAGAGAAGGACCGTTCATGAACAATCTCCGCAGGCCCGACTGGCAATACCGTGAAGTGCTTTCTCGTCGACACCAGACATCCAATTAGTACAGATCGTCGTGGGTCGACCGTTTGAAAACTTAGTTCAGCACCTGAGCAAGTCAAATTTTTTCTACAGATTTCGGACCGGATCGTAATCCGCCCTGCCGGTAAATCCGTTTTTGTCCGTCAGAATGGACCGGGCCGGAACAAGCCGTGTTTGAGTTCCCCGCCGGCTTTTGCTACCGTCGCCATCCAGTGAGCGACCCTGTTCGATCATTCCTGCCCGAGCCAGCACGCCATGACGATTTTCAAACGTATTATCGACCGAGAAATTCCCGCCGACATCATCTATGAAGACGACCAATGTCTGGCCTTCCGCGACATTAACGCTCAGGCACCGACACACATTGTGATCATTCCCAAAAAGGAAATCCCCTCGTTGGCGCAGGTGGAAATCGCCGACGAGCAACTGCTGGGACACCTGTTGGTTGTGGCCCGCAAAATCAGTGAGCAATTGCAATTGACGAACGGATATCGCACCGTCATCAACTGCGGACCCGACGCCGGCCAAACGGTGCATCACTTGCATGTGCATTTGCTGGCCGGGCGATCACTGGGTTGGCCGCCGGGGTGACCGGTACAATTGCACGGTCACAACCGTGCAATTTCTGAGATCATCGTCAACCATCGCTGACAGACCTCTTTGAATAAGACCCGCCGTTCAAAATCATTAGGAGATCGACCCCATGGCAACTCGGAAGCTGGTTCTGGCATTGACGGTCATCTGTGCGATGGGGGCGTTTCTCGTCGCGCAAACTCAACAAACGCCCAAAACGGGGATCGGCATGGCCGAGGCGGCCAAGTCCTTTTTATCCTCCATTACGGCGGAACAGCGGCAAGAGGCGACATTCAAATACGATGATCCCGAACGTTTGAACTGGCACTTCATTCCGCGGCCTCGCAAGGGGCTGCCATTGAAAGCTCTGGAAGGCGAACCACTTCATGCCGCGACCAAACTTATTCGAAGCGGACTTTCGGAAGCCGGTTACGACCAGACCCTGAACGTCATGAGCCTGGAAGAGATCCTTTATTTGATCGAGCCGGGTGAACGAGCCGCACGCCGCGAACGACGTGATCCGACCAAATACTACATCAGCATTTTCGGCACCCCCTCGGACACCGGATTGTGGGGATGGCGAGTCGAAGGACACCATCTGAGCCTGAATTTCAGCGTCAAAGATGGGAATGTGATCTCCAGCACGCCCGAATTTTTTGGAGCCAATCCCGGTACGATTGACGCGGGAAAAGGCCGGCAAATCCGGGTCTTGGGCCCTGAGGAAGACATCGCACGCCAGATTCTGAAGCTATGCACTCCCGAACAGCAAAAACAATGCTGGATCAGTAAAGAAGCGCCGGGCGAAGTCCCTGGACCAAACATTCCTCAACCGGTGGTCGGTGAGCCGGTCGGCTTGTTCGTCAGCAAGATGTCCGACGACCAGAAAAAGCTGGTGCAAGAGTTGCTTGGAGAGTACCTCAAGAATCTTCCTGCTGACGTCGAAGAGGCTCGCCGCAAGACGCTGAACGATGCCGGTATCGAGAAGATCGCATTCGCCTGGTATGGCGAACCCGATTTGAACCAGCCCCATCACTATCGGGTGCAAGGGCCGACATTTGTCATTGAGTACAACAACACTCAAAACAACGCGAACCATGTCCATTCGATGTGGCGAAACCTGGCCGGTGATTTCGGTTTGCCCGCAAAATAGACCGCTCGTGAACGACTCGTTGCCAGGCCGACCATTTGTCAGAACGGCAATGGTCGGCCAAGACCTTCTTCGCGGGCACGTTCGAAGATGCGAACGGCCACGGCCAGATCTTCAAGTCCCAGTCCGACCGATTTGAAGAGCGTGATGTCTTCGGCATTGGCGCGTCCCGTTTCACGGCCGACGACCACGTCGGAAAGTTCATGCACGCGAGACCAGTCGAGACTACCATCCTCAAGTGCTGGCACAAAGTCGCCCGCTTCCAGCCGACAAGCGTCCAGACTGTCGCAAACGATATGGTCGGCACGGCGAATCGTCGTGACGTCGATTTCAGCCTTGGTGAGATAGTTGCTGCCGACCGCATTCACGTGGGTGCCCTCGTTTAAGGCATGTCCGTCGAACAGCGGTGCCTTGCTGGTCGTCGCGCAGATGACGATATCTTTTTCGGCCGCGGCTTCTTCGGGTGTGTGAACGGCAACCGTGTGCACACTACAGAACTCGGACATTTCTTCGGCAAATGCCCGCCGCCGTTCCGCATTTCGGCCATAGACATCGACCCGCTCGATACGGCGTACGGAGCAGACGGCTTTCAATTGAGAACGGGCTTGGAAGCCGGTACCGAAGCAGCCGACCACCGTCGCATTAGGCCGAGCCATATACTTCGTAGCGACGCCTGACGCAGCACCCGTACGCATCTGACCGAGCAGATTCGCTTCGATCAACGCGACAGGATGCCCTTCCTTGGCGTCGAAGAGCTGGAATTGGAACCGAACTCCGCTGCGCGTGCTCACGTAGGATTTATAGCCAACGTAACCCAAGTACTCGGCCGCGGCGCCCAAGAGGTGCAACGTGGCCCCACCGGCCATCGATCGTCGGCGAGGCTGGTTTTCCGCTTTGCCGAAGGCCCATTGGCGGAACGCTTCCTCGACGCACTCGATGGCTGCATCCATATCGAGCAGCCACAGGACATCGTCTTCGGTCAAATAAATTGCGGACATAGTGCCTCATTTCGACCGAACGGGATTGTGACCCACGACGAACGTCATTCAGCGCTGATCGACCGCGACATAATCTCGTTCGGCAGGTCCGACATAATTGGACGAGGGACGAATGATCTTGTTATCGCTCTGTTGCTCAAGGATATGGGCACACCAGCCCACGATTCGACTGGCGGCGAACACGCAGGTGAACATGTCGCCGGGAATTCCCATGTAATGCTGCAAACTGGCGGAATAGAAGTCCACGTTACAGTTTTTGTGGATGCTGGAAATGATCGCCTGTTCCATGGCGATCGAAATATCGTACAGTTTCGTGTCGCCGGCCTCGATTCCCAGCCGACGCGACAGATCTTTCAAATGGATGGCTCGTGGGTCTTCGACTTTGTAGACCGCGTGGCCAAAGCCCATAAACTTCCCTTTTTTGACCCGGACGGCTTCGACCCAAGGCACAACATTCTCGACAGATCCGACTTCCATCAGTGTTTTGAGGACTTCGGTATTGGCACCGCCATGCAGCGGACCTTTCAAGGCACCGATCGCCCCGGTCACAGAGGAATAAATGTCCGACAAAGTCGCGGCGATGACACGGGCCGCAAACGTACTGGCATTCAAGGCATGTTCGGCGTGCAGAATCAGGATCAGATCCATCGCCTTTTCTGCATCGGCGGACGGAATCTTGTCATTCAACATATACATGAAATTGGCCGCGTGGCTTAAATCCTGCTTCGGTGCCACCGGTTCGAGTCCAGCCAGAATGCGACGCACCGCAGCCACGATCGTTGTCATTTCGGCTGTCAGCCGGATGGATTTCTCGAAATTCGCTTCGGGCGATTCATCCTCGGCCAAAGGGTCGTGCACACCCGACATCGAAATGGCCGATCGCAGGGCGGTCATCGGAGGAGTGTTCTTAGGCAGTGTCTTCAGAAAGGCCAAAACTGGTGGAGCGATCTCGCGGTGACGAACCAGGACCTTTTTGAATTCGACCAACTGGGCCGCGGTGGGCAACTCGCCCTTGAATAACAAGTAAGCCGTTTCTTCAAACGTGCTGCGTTTCGCCAGATCGTGGATATTGTAGCCGCGGTAAATCAGCTTCCCGGCGTCTCCGTCGACATCGCAGATTTTGGTGTCAGCCGCGACAACCCCCTTCAGTCCTCGAGCCGCAATTTTTTCAGCCGAAAGATCTTTATCGGGCGCGGAAGCAGCGGCGGATACGGCGGCAGTCATTGACGGTCTCACTCGCAAGACGAACGGATTCAACAGGCGTGGGGAAGCGTCGCCACGAGCGGCGCCCAAATACATTTATCCACTCAGAAAGCGCTCGGCTAAGAAGCGGTTCCTGACTCCACAGTTTGAGTATATCACTCGTCAGCCACAGTTCAACGAACGGCGCCCCATCTGAATATCCCGCAAGGATTTTCCACAGAATGTCGCGTGCTGACCACTTTCCGGCGGATTTTTTCATCACAATCGACATCGCGTGTCAGAATGTGCATTCCATCCCGGTGAACAACGAAATTCCCGGATTTTTCACAAAAGTGACATTGCCACTCTTGTCAATGATCGCCAGGGAGTTGTGTTCGTAGTAATCGAGATTCAAAACGTTCAGCAGTGACGCCCGGAACGAGATGTGTTTCGACCAATGATACGTCGTATGGATATTGTGAACGACGAAGCCCGGAGTACCGATTTCCCCCAGGCTATGGGCGAGATAATCCTGTTGGCGTGCAAACCGGGCCTGCCATTCTGCCGTCCACTTCCGGCTGGTTGGTTCGACTAACCGCAGGGTGGCAGTTCCGTTGAGGGGATAAATTCCCGGCAGCCCTTCGGTCGTGTTCAGGTGGTGAACTTGCCCATTCGTTACGTCAGTCCAGGTGGGGTCATAGTTCGTAGCCCGCGTGAAATTCAGGGTTTCGACGAATTCCAGCCATGCTTGCGGACGCTGTTCCGCCTGCATTTCGAAACCGGAGATTCCGACGCGGTCGATATTGCGGTAGATATACCCCAATGACGCCGTATCGGATGTCAGATTCGGATTCGGCACGTAGGGGTTGGCCATATAGGCTTGACCACGGCCCAGACTTCCGTCGGGAGACGTCCCGACCATCGGGAAGTAACCCCAATTGGTCGCTCCCAGGCCGATATAGTCACGAATTTCTGAATGAAATGCACGCACGCCAAACGTCGATTTTTCGAGGCGTTTGGTCAATCCGAGGTCCAGCTGCAGGTTCTTTTCGGAATTGAGATTGGAATCACCGTACACAAAGCTATTGCCAAAACGGACGAGTGGCGCTGACGGCGAATTGCTATACAACTCGGCCAGATTCGGTGGTCGCATCGCGTACGAGGCTCCGGCGGTCAGCGTTGTATCTTCGGTGAGCTTAAAAGTGCTGGTCAGGTAAGTCGTATTGAGCATCCGCGTCGGCGTTGAGAAGCCTGTCACACTTTGCCCCGGCGAGAACTGGTAAGACGTCGCCGCAATATCATTGGTATCGAGACCGTAGGTCACCGCATCGACGCGCTGCCCGACCCCTAGCTTCCAGCGATCAGTGACGTTTGCACCACCGTTGGCGAAAATGCCGTAATCATTGGCCGAAGAAGTGGGAATGCCCAGGACGCCCGTGCCCAGCACGTTGTTTCCCGTGGAATCAAGAAATGTTTCATGATGGAATTGATTGATCCGGCGCCAATCCAGTCCCGATTTCGCTTCCCAGATGTCGGTGTCGCCCCACATCATATTTGCTCGAGCGCCGCTGTTATTCGACCGCCCGTTAACCACGACCGTGCCACCGCCCGCCAGCTGCGGGTAGGGTTGCCCGAAGAAATCCGCAAACATCGTTTGCTGTTTGGAAGGGCTCGAGCCGTCCCCCTCATAGGCGACCTGATTCCACCAGTAATTCATTTGCAGGCGATCTCGGCCCGCATAATCATCGAACCAAGTCCACCGCGCGTTGTACTGGTCGGCATACTGACTGTTGATGTCGTAGGCCACACCGGGCAACTGAGTGTTCATCAAATCCTGATGCAGGTAATTGCCGTCGAGTCGACTTCGCGCGGTCACATTGCTATTGAGTGCGATATAAACATCCTGCTCATTGAACGCTGCCGGAATGTGAAAATCATTTGAGCCCGCCCCCGGACGATACGCGCCCCCCTGACGCTGACCAAAACTGACAAGGGCACCCGAATCACGATCCGAATACCCCACCGTCTCGCGCCACGAGAATTGCTTCCCATTCGAGTTGTATCCAAGCTTCGAATCCGAACTGAACGTCAGTTGGTTGGAACGAGTGGGTGAGATCAGCTGCGCGTCGAAGAATGAAAATCCGGGACCATACTCGACGGCATAAGGCCCAGGAACCACCGTGATGGTCTTGATGAGGTTCGGATCAACCTGGCTAAACAGCGAATCGACATCAATGCGTGACCTACTCTGGTTCATGCCGTTCGCGATCCCGACGATCTGCGAACCAGAATAGCCGCGCAGACGCGCGTCTTGATTGACAGCGGAAGTTGAACGGGTCACAACGCCGAATGACTGCGAGAGCAATTCGCCGGTCGAATTTGCAGACGTGCTAGCTCCGGTATCTGGTTTGAAAACCTGTTCCGGTTTGATCATCTGATTGCCAGAAGAGGGTTGCACATTGACAGACTGCAGACTTTGAGGGTCTTTACGGGCTCGGAAAAAGTAATACGCCAAGTCCGTCGGATCTTTGATCGATCGGCGGACTAGCAGGCCTCCTGCAAACGGACTTTCGGGCGAACCTGGCCAGCGGACTTCAGCCCAGTCATACAGACGTTCTCCTTTGGTT
>CAIQIR010000123.1 GCA_903871875.1 uncultured Schlesneria sp. | reverse complement strand
CAGCCGCCTCAAAACGTCTGGATCAATCCACCGGAAACCAATCTGATCGCCGACAAAAAACAGCAGACCGGACCAACTCCGCTCGCAAATACTCTCTAATTCTTTTCACGAAACTGTCTCAAAGTTGTTGTCACGTTCCGCCACGAGGTTGAGCACAGTCCTTTTTAGAGAGCCCGCCGTGGTGCGGAAGAGGTTGCCGAAATGAATCTCAAGAAGAAAGAAATGCGTCGCGGACGGCGGACCGCGTTCACACTCATTGAGCTCTTGGTGGTCATCGGAATTATCGCAGTGCTGATCGCTCTGCTGCTTCCCGCCGTCCAACAGGCACGCGAGGCCGCTCGTCGAACATAGTGTAAAAACAATCTGAAACAGTTCGGTCTTGCACTCCACAACTACTTGGAACCCTATACGGTATTTCCGCCCGCCTGTGTATTGCGAATGAGCCAGGTCTCCGACAGCTATTCGGTCCATGCCCGACTGTTGCCCTATGTGGATCAAGCGAGTCTGCAAAACCTCATCAATTTCTCGTTGAGTTATTCGATTCAGCCGCAAGTGGCTCCGACACGGATCGCCATGTTTCTCTGTCCTGCGGAGATCAATGACCGGTCCAACACGTCCGGCAATCAGACCTATGATCCGAGTAACTATGCTGCCAATTATGGAACTTGGTTTGCCTGGAATCCCACCACGGGCGAGACGGGCGACGGAGCGTTCGGCGTCAATTCGCGATTTCAGACCGGAGATTTTCTCGATGGACTGAGTAACACGCTGGGAATCGCGGAAGTGAAGACCTATCGAGCCTTACTTCATGATGTCGGTGCTCCCGACATTCCCAATGTACCGCCCCCAGTGGCCACCGCAGACGTGATCGCTTACGGCGGAACGTTTAACCTCAATCTCGCCCATGCAGAATGGGTCAATGGAATGATGGTTCAGACCGGCATGACGACCACGTTCACCCCCAATACCCCGGTCAACTACATGAACGGCGCGACACCCGTTGACGTTGATTTCGTTAGCAGCCGCCTGGGACTGAGCGCAACGAAACTGACTTATGGAGCCGTCACCGCTCGCAGTTACCACACCGGAATCGTGCAAATTCTCTTGATGGACGGTTCGGTTCGGTCCGCCAGCAATGTGATCGATCAGAAGATCTGGCGAGCCCTGGGGACGCGGGCCAACGATGAAATCATCGGCGAATTTTAGAAGCGGCAAGAAAACCGGCTGCGGTGATTGGACGCGTCATCGCAGCTTGGCAGCCGATCGTGTCTTGGCCTTTCTGGGTTGTCTGAGAGAAGGGAACACAAAGTCGCCAAGGGCGCGAAGACGCAAAGGGAAGGGATTGAACATCGTCCTGTTTCTACTTTGCGTCCTGGCGTTAGCTTCTTGCACTTAGCGGTCACAGCCGACAGTTCGCCGGGGCAGCTCTGAATTGCCAGCGTGGAAATCGGTACCGGATTCCCATGCAATTCCTGGTGTCGATCAGGCTTGGCAAAGAGGGCGACGATCGCTGTTGTTTCAGGCGTTCCAACAATGTCCTCAAATGCGGCGATGTTGTGTTCCGGAACTTGAAGAACGTCTCTCTTGCTTCGGCCGAAGATACGGTATCTTGCGATGGTAGTGTGAGAACATCGATTCCGAACAGCGTTGGCATCATGATCGATGTCGAGAATCCATCGTCGCAACCAGGGAGTCTGCATCATGTCCGAGTGTCTCGATCTCTTTCGGCTGGATGATTTGATTTCGGCCGAAGACCAGGCGCTGCGAGGACAAATCCGACATTGGGTTCAGACGCGATTCGTCCCGCAGATCAACCGGTGCTGGAATGCCGGTACATTTCCGCTCGAACTGCTTCCGGAACTTGCCGAATTGGAGGTCTTCGGTGGCAACATTCAGGGATATGGTTGCGCCGGCTGGAGCGCGTTGCGATACGGACTGGCTCTGCAGGAACTGGAACGTGGCGATACGGGATTGCGCACATTCGTTTCGGTGCAGGGATCCCTGGCGATGACTGCGATTCGTTTGTTTGGCAGTGAAGAGCAAAAGCAACACTGGCTTCCGGAGATGTCCCGGGCGCGAAAGCTGGGATGTTTTGGGCTGACGGAACCGCAACATGGCTCCAATCCGGGTGGCATGGAAACCCGAGCAGTGAAAACGCCCGACGGATATGAATTGACTGGATCCAAGATGTGGATCGGTGCCGGAATTTTGGCGGATGTGGCCGTCGTCTGGGCCAAGGTTCACGGAGAACCCGGAGTGGATCCCGAGAGCCCCGCCGCCGTGCGAGGTTTTCTCGTGGAACGCGGAACACCTGGATTCACAGCATCGGTGATCGACGGAAAATACTCGTTGCGCATTGGGATCACCTGCCGCTTGGAATTCAACCAGTGCACCGTTCCGCATAGCGCTTTGTTGCCGGCGTCCAGCGGCTTGAAATCACCGCTGCAATGTCTGAACCACGCGCGCTACGGAATCGCGTGGGGGGCACTGGGAGCGGCACAGGCCTGTTTTGAAGAGGCACGCGATTATGCATTGCAGCGCATCCAATTCGGCAAACCATTGGCCGCGTTTCAGCTGGTGCAGCGCAAACTGGCCCAGATGGCGACCGAGATCTCCAATGCTCAGTTGCTGGCCTGGCGGCTGGCACAGCTGAAGGATTCCGGTCAGGCAACCTTTGTGCAGATTTCGATGGCCAAGCGAAACAACGTGGCGATGGCGTTACAGGTGGCCCGTACCGCTCGCGAAATTTTGGGCGGCGTCGGAATTCTCGATGAACACGTTTCGTTCCGGCACATGTGCAATCTGGAGAGCGTTTATACCTACGAAGGAACCGACGACATGCATCTGTTGATTCTCGGAGAACATCTGACGGGGATCGCGGCTTTTGCCTGAAATCATTCGTTCGAAGTGGGAAGCGCGGCCGACCGTCGCCCTGTTGAAAGAGACAGTCTGACCATGCTCGAGCCAATCATTTTGAAAAGTTCGCCAATCGCCCCAGAAGAGGAGAGCGGCTTTTGGTGCTGTGACGACGCATGTCCTGTCGGCTCACACGGAAATCGAGGGACGAAAGTCGACGATCTTTTCGGCGGAGATCATTCTTGGAAATTACTCGCTCCGCAAGATCGTGTCCTGCGAGTCCTGTCTCTTTTGATCTTCATTCCGGCTGGCGTAGCCCGCGCAGCGAATGATCGGTTGCGGTGGGTACTTGCCGTGCTTCTCGCTGATCAGTGGATGCCGGCACAGCAGAAATCGCGATCCCTTCCCTGAGATGATTTGGCGAGAATGCTGACAGTGAGGGCAAAGGCCGGAGAAGTTGCTCATCGAGGATTTTTATTCAAATTCAGCAGTGAATGGGAAGGCCGGTGATGTTCCTCGAATCGTCGAGTCTGTTCGACAATAGTGATCGGACGCGCCGCCGGATTCCGCCAGCCGATCGGCACGAGCAGAGACCGTAATGGATTCCTGGAGATGTCAATCACCGGCCTCTATTGTCTCCGCGTCTTCATTGTTTTCACCGGCATAAGACCAACCGCAGGCCGGGCATTGCAATGCCTCTTCTGGCATGACGAGGCCACATGCCAGGCAGAGATTGTCGTCAGCCGGTTGTCGCTGCCCGGCCGGCGGGTGTTGTATTTGTCCCAGAACTTTGGCTGCCGTTTCGACCTGAGTACTGGGCACCTGGATTTTGACAGCGCCGATCGCGCCCGACAGCAGCCAGTCGGTGCGAATCGTTTCCGCATCCGCAAGAAAGACGGTTAAACCTTCCGATTCCAGACGCAGCTTGCAGGCTTCCGCTTCCGGTAACGACTGAAATCGGGCGACGGTGACGATCTCCAAGGCGTTGTCTTTCGGCAGAGTACCGTTCGGCTCACCCATTGCTTTGTTCTGGCGTGCCGTCTGTTGGTCCCGTCGGTAGGCCAGCAAGATCAATACGACCACGTAGGTCATCACGGCGAACATCGATCCAATGATGATCTCTCCGAGATTTCGTCCAATGGATTGCCCAATCGGCACTGGTTTTTGAGGAAGCTCGACGACGCTATCACGATAGGGTCTATTTTGCAGATAGAGTTCAAGTCGTGCTTGTCCATCGCGCTTTTCGTTTTCCGTCGGGACCATCTCGATATACTGTCGCTGCCATTTCAGGCAGTTCTCCCAATCGGCGGATTCGGCGTACGCGACTGCCAGCACGGCAACATTGTTCGCATCGTTCCATTTCGTGAGTTCACAGGCTGTCGTGGCCAGCTGAACAGCCTTTTTTCCATTCCGATATTGCGCATCGGGGCCGGCGGCCATGATCCAGGCCAGGCCGCAATAGCCGTCGCTCGATTTCGGTTGCAGGCGGATCGCCGTTTCGTAGTCCTTAATCGCTTTTTTGTCGTCACCGATTCGATACCAGGCGAGCCCGCGACCAATGTAGGAATGGGCATCTTTCTCATTTAGCCGAATTGCCTCACTGAAATCGGCGACCGCTTTGGTAAGTTGGCCCATGGCCAGCCACGCTCCGGCACGGTTCGAATAGGGCGTGAACTCTGTCGGACCGGCTAAGATTGCTTGATTGTAATCGGCGATGGCTTGGGCATATTTCCCTTGTACATACCAATTGTTTCCACGATTGATGTAGGGAAGTGTGTCTCCGGGATCGAGTCGAATCGCTTCGGTATAGTCCTGCTGGGCTTGGTCAAAATCCCCTGTCGTTTCCCAGGCTGAACCTCGGAGTCTCCATGCGCTCGCATTGAATGGTTCACGCTCGATTTGCTCATCGTAGAACTTCAAGGCTTCATCAACAGTCATCACATCCCGTTTGTGAACCCAAGCCAACGTCAGCCACAGCTGGTCGCCGTTGATGTCTTCCACGGTCGCTGGGTAAGTAAACTGGTCCGCGTCAACTTTCGTATGTCCCGCCTTCCCGATCGCTCCGTCTTTCACAAATACTTTGTCACCGACTTCCGGATTTGCGGCCGTCGCGTTCAATGTTGAAAGCAGGATGAATAGGGGAATCATCACGATATGTATGAAGAGTCTCACCGGATCAGTTGAGGCGTGGTTCATGGCTGAAGGGGAATTTCCTGTCCGTCATTTGATGGGAAACTGGCAAGCGATGACAGGGGGCACACCATCGACTCGCTATTCACAAAGACAAGATTCCGTCAATAAAAACGAAATGTCTTATCATTGAAGTCTAACGAAATGACCGACCCGATTGAAACGTGGTGACCGCAAATCAAAGAATTCAGGAATGGTGAACGGGTCGCAAAAGATTGGGTACCGTTCAAGTCCCGATCGATTGGGTTTTTGATGGCCGAGCAGGCTTCGTACGGAGGTCTTTCCGTTTTACGCCGATTTGAGTGGCACCTGCGGGGCGACCTCTTGAAAGCCGGCCGCCTGGTAGATGGGATAGCCGGTTTTGGTGGCGTGAACCCAGATGGTGTGGATTCCCTGAATTCGAGAATAGGTTATGGCCGCGTTCACGATTGCGCCCGCCAAGCCTCGTCGACGATATTCAGGTGTGGTGTAAATGTTGACCAGGTAGGCTTCCATTGCCGCAGCATGACCGTGATCGGCAGGCCGGATGAAGAACGCCAAAGTCCCGATCGTGACGACTTTCTGATTCAGCTCGGCAACCCACGTACGGGAGAGCGGCGAATTCAGGTGTGTCTGGAAGAACAACCGATGCGCCTGTTCGATAGTGTGGTATTCGGGGGGTGGGCCTATCTGAGTTTCGAAGAACAGCCGCACGCTGAGCGGCAGAATCTGTGGCAGGTCCGCCATCGTCGCGACGCGAATGGTCATTTTGAATCCCCTCGGGAACTGCTCCGTTAACCTCATCGACAACAACGACTGCGGCTCGACAAACTTCGCGGTGGCGCAGATTTCAGGTTTCCGAGATCGGCGTCGGACACCGTGGCATTCGCACAGAGCCCCGACAAATCATCACGAACGATTGTCAACGTCAGCGAACCATCTCGAGAGGCAGAGAGGGGTGCGATTCGTTGTGAACGGCTTAAGAATGAAATCGACAATTTCATTTGGGAGACAACACTCGAAACCATTACGTTTTGGGCAGGGTTTCCGTACAGACCCCACGGTGCGAACGATGCATGATTTGGGCAAATCAGCTAGGCAGGAACTGGTCGACGGTTCGTCATGATTCAACCGCCGTTCCCGTCCGATCCTTAAATCGATCTGAAAGAAGGGAACGCAATCTCGCGAGGGTGCAACGACGCAAGGAAGAAGGAATGACGGCCGAATTGTTTCTTTCTTTTCGCCCTGGCGCCTTAGCGGCTTCGTGTTCACTAAAAGCCGCGATCAGCAAGTCGCCGCCTCAAGCGGCTGTGATGCTTCTCATGTCCCGACAGATTTGTTCGAGGTCTTGGTGGCAGTTACTGGTCCCAGGTTGTGACCAGTAACTGCCACCAGGTGCTTCCATTCACGATGACGAATACGGCGTTACAGATCGCAAATCGAAGTCGTTATTCGGCAGGTGGCGGTGACATGGTGAATCAGAACATCGCAATGGCGGTGCAAGCCGTCAACATTCAGCAAGCAATGACAGGGAAATGGAAATTCATGATGTCCGTTTCCGCCCATGATCTCGGATCGAAGTGGGTGAGTTACGGTCGCAATGATGTCACGGTGGATCGGACGAAGTCCAGGTGCAGGCAAGTTGTCTCATCGGGGGCAAATCAACGAGGACTGGACTTTTTGATGCCCTCCGAAGGGCGATGCCATTCGTGTGCTGATCTCTTTGTTGTACCCCAATGAACTTCATCTGAACGCTGTCGAGCACAGGTGTCAAAATGCACGGGAAGAACTCATTGTCGGCTCACGAGTGGTCAGATGTCGTGTGGGACCGGATCTCTTTAATGTCTTTCCATCGAATCGATTCATTTTCCGTTTCTCATTACTGACAGGTCCGTATTTTTAGAATAGCCCGCATACTTTGCACGGTTCATTTGACAATTTGACGGGTGTACGGGCGGATATCGATGAATCACAGTTTTGAAAGGAATTCCGCCGATAATTGACTCTAGCGACGTCAGGATAAGTGGATCTTTTTGTCCTGAATAGGGCGTGTCCCACTCAAACTCTGATCAAGGAAGGTGCCGCGATAATTCAGCGGTCTTGGCTGCTTGGTGTTGGTTTCCTGCTCGGCCTCTCAACCATTGGAATGGCGGACGATCTCGCTCCGATTGTTCCTGCTCCCGATTATGCTCCGGCTTCCGCCTCATGTCCGCCTGCATCGGCTCCCACCTACACGATGACGAATGTCGATTGCGTCACAACGTCTGGTGGCAGCAACAAGCTGTTGGGCCTGATTGCTCCCAGCGATCATGGCTTTGATAACTTCATCAGCCCGATGACCAATCCGATCTACTTTGAAGATCCGCGAACGTTGACGGAAACGCGGTTCATTTTCGCGAATCAGGGAATCCCGAGTTCGCTCGGCGGCGGCAATGCCCAAGTGATGGCCATGCAAGTGCGGGCCGCGCTGACCGAGAACTTGTCGATCATCGCCACAAAAGACGGATTCATCTTTCCGGAAAACCCGTTGCTCAGCGATGGATTTCTCGATGTGAACGCCGGTTTGAAATACAACCTCTATAAGAACTACGCGAACCAATCGCTCGTCAGCACAGGGTTCACGTTTGGCGCTCCCGTGGGAAGCCATCAATCGCTGCAGGGAAAAGGCAACGGCGAACTGAATATGTTCTTGAGCGGCGGGCAACAGATCGGTGACAACTGGCATGTCTTGTCGACATTCGGTGCCAGGATCCCGGCCAACAACAATGCCTATTCTGAAAGCACTTACTTTTCCAATCACCTCGACCGCAAGCTCGGGAAGAGTGGCTTCTACCTCTTCACGGAAGCCAACTGGTACCACTGGTTGTCGAACGGCAACCAATTCCCCGCTCCGGTCGAAGGCGGTGATCTGTTCAACCTGGGTTCAACGAACGTCCTGGGCCACGACATTGTGACCGGTGCTTATGGGGTGAAATACAAGCCCAACGGTAATCTCGAAATCGGCTTGGCCTACGAGATTCCCTATACCGACCGTCGCGATCTGCTGCAAAACCGCCTGACGGCTGACCTGATCATTCGCTTCTAGTCAAATCGTCCGCCTGCCTGAAAAACCTGGGATTTGTGTCGCACAAATCTCAGGTTGCGGGACCTGTCGACGATCTTGGTTGACGTCCGCCTCGACGGAATCGGCCTCTACGGAACGAGTCAGTGCAGAGTCTCGCGGGGCCGAATTCACGACGGCTCGGACTTCGTAGAGCGACTCATCGCCGCTTCGGTGGCGATGAGTCGCTCTCGTTTTGCATCGTCTTCCGAGAATGAATCATCGTGGCCCGGATGATTTCGATGGCCAATGAGGTCATCCGATGTTCCCGATTCATTCGCTCGCTGTGGCCTTGGTATCAGACCGCAATCTTGGCCCTTGCGCCCGCATCCGGGCCGAGACACCAGCCGATGGCCGCCAACTCAACGCGCCTCCGTAAAGTCGATCGTGTCGTTCTCTTGATCAGACCAACGACAACCGGAACCGTCACCCGTCCCGCGTTTTCGTCCTGAGCGCCGGGCCGTTTGGTGGTGGGATCGCTCTGTTTCCGATCAGGCGATTTTCACAGATCTGGGGCGGCTGTGGCCGTTCTTGGCTCTTTTGTGTGGCCTTCCGTTGCACTTCTCTTGAGGTGAGACAAAACCTCAGATTTGGTTGACATAAGAACACTATGGAGTGTACTTTTCCCGGGAAATGGGTCGTCTGCGTAGTTTCCGCCTTTGTTTCCTTACCCGTTTGCCCGTCGTTCACGGCGTGGCGTTGGAAAGGAGTTTCTCATTGTGTGGACTTGCGAATGAACTTTGTCTCGAATCGCGCTGCGTCGCCTAGTTGCGAAACGTGTCTGCGAGCAGCTGACTTTCCAGCACATTCCGGCGAAGTCGACGACTCATTTCCGGTTCACGCGACCGCCAGCCGTCAGCACGGCTTTCGTCTGCGTGAACGTTGTTTCTCTGTCAATGTGATGACGTATCTCACCCCCCTCTGTGACTAAATCATTTTCCTGCAGACGATCAGACACCTGCGAATCGAATCAACTCCCGAATTTATCAAGCGCTGCTCAAGAGGAGACACCAAGTGGTCAGTGAATTTGTTCGTCGGACTTTTGCCTTCTTTTGTCCCCAATTACCCGCCCATCGATCGTCACGCCGTGCGAAGCAGCGGTCGGTTCCCTCCGTCGTGGAGTATTTGGAACAACGAACGCTGCTCAGCAGCCATGCCGTGACGGCAGAAGTGCAAAATGTGAATCACAACGCGACCACTGGATTGGCCGCGCCGGTGATCACGCTCAATCCGACGAGCCAGAGTGCCACGTCAGGGCAGACCGCAACGTTTACGGCGACCGCCAGCGGGAATCCGACTCCGACGGTCCAGTGGCAGGTGAGTACCAATGGCGGAACGACCTTCACCAACGTCGCCGGTGCGACCTCGACGACATTAAATTTCACTACGACGGCGATCGAGACCGGTAACAAATTTCGAGCCGTCTTCACGAACTCGCAAGGTTCGGCCACGACGACCGCGGCGACGCTGACGGTGTCGCCCGCATTGGCCGCTCCTGCGATCACGACCAATCCTGCGATCCAGAGCGTCAACGCCGGGCAGACTGCCACGTTCACGGCGGCGGCCAGCGGCAATCCGACTCCGACAGTCCAGTGGCAGGTGAGTACCAACGGCGGAACGACCTTTACGAATGTCGCCGGTGCAACCTCAACGACGCTGAGTTTTGTCACGACGGCGACCCAGACCGGTAACAAATACCGGGCGGTATTCACCAACTCAAAAGGTTCGGCGACCACGACCGCGGCGACGCTGACGGTCACAAACAGATTGACGGCTCCGGTGGTGACGACCAATCCCACGAACCAGAGCGTCAATGCGGGGAAGACCGCCACGTTCACGGCGGCCGCCGCCAGTAATCCGACTTCGACAGTTCAGTGGCAGGTGAGCACCAACGGCGGAACGACCTTCACCAACGTCGCCGGTGCAACCTTAACGACGTTGAGTTTTGTCACGACGGCGACCCAGACCGGTAACAAATACCGGGCGGTGTTCACGAACTCACAAGGTTCGGCGACGACAACTGCAGCGACGCTGTCGGTGTTGCCGGCATTGGCCGCTCCTGCGATCACGACCAATCCCACGAACCAGAGCGTCAACGCGGGGAAGACCGCCACGTTCACCGTAGCGGCCAGCGGCAATCCGACTCCGACCGTCCAGTGGCAAGTGAGCACCAACGGCGGAACGACCTTTACGAATGTCGCCGGTGCAACCTCAACGACGCTGAGTTTTGTCACGACGGCGGCCCAGACCGGTAACAAATACCGGGCGGTGTTCACGAACTCACAAGGTTCGGCGACAACGACCACCGCGACGCTGACGGTGTTGCCGGCATTGGCCGCTCCTGTGGTGACGACCAGTCCCACGAACCAGAGTGTCAATGCAGGGAAGACCGCCACGTTCACGGCGGCGGCCAGCGGTAATCCGACTCCGACAGTCCAGTGGCAGGTGAGTACCAATGGCGGAACGACCTTTACGAATGTCGCCGGTGCAACCTCAACGACGTTGAGTTTTGCCACGACGGCGTCTCAGACCGGTAACAAATACCGGGCGGTGTTCACGAACTCACAAGGTTCGGCGACAACGACCACCGCGACGCTGACGGTGTTGCCGGCATTGGCCGCTCCGGTGGTGACGACCAATCCCACGAACCAGAGTGTCAACGCGGGGAAGACCGCCACGTTCACGGCGGCGGCCAGCGGTAATCCGACTCCGACGGTTCAGTGGCAGGTGAGTACCAATGGCGGAACGACCTTTACGAATGTCGCCGGTGCAACCTCAACGACGTTGAGTTTTGCCACGACGGCGTCTCAGACCGGTAACAAATATCGGGCAGTGTTCACGAACTCACAAGGTTCGGCGACAACGACCACCGCGACGCTAACGGTGTTACCTGCACTGGCCGCTCCAGTGGTCACGATCAATCCCGCGAACCAGAGTGTCAATGTCGGCCAGACGGCCACATTCACGGCGGCGGCCAGCGGCAATCCGACTCCGACGGTTCAGTGGCAAGTGAGCACCAACGGCGGAACGACCTTTACGAATGTCGCCGGTGCCACCTCAACGACGTTGAGTTTCGTCACGACGGCAGCCCAGACCGGTAACAAATACCGAGCGGTGTTCACGAACTCACAGGGTTCGGCGACGACAACCGCGGCGACGCTCATGGTTAACGCTTTCCCCTACGATGGCAATTACACCGGAACTTTTATCGGCAACGTGACCGTTCTGGGGCAGACTTTTGCGATTCCGGGGACCGTGATTCCGTCAGGCAGCAACGACATTCAAGATTCGATTGTGAACGGAGTGGCGACCATCAGTCTGCCGGGCATCGGTGGAAGTGGCACGGGAACATTGAACAGTAATGGAACGGTGCAATTCACGGCTTTGGGGGCAATGGTGGACGGCATCACTATCAACATCAGTTTCAGCGGTGCGCTCAAAATCAATTCGGATAACACTGTAACAGGGACCGGCACATGGACGATCGTGAATTCCGCCGGCATCACGGGAAGTGGCACATGGTCCGTCAGTCGTCCGGCACCCTGATCCTTTGAGGCGAGATCATTGAACATCATCAATTAGCCCCGCCGTCCCCGTGATGGCGGGGCTTTTTCGTTCGCTTCATCCGCCTGTTCATCGAATCAAACGGACTAGTCGTCAATTCTCAATAGCGGAAGAACTTGTTGTAGCTCCGCTTTTCCGGCAGCTGTGATCCAAGTGGTTCCGATGTCAATCAGCTCCAGCTTTGTGAGCTGTTTTAGTACTGGCACAGTTTTATCCGTGGTGTTCGTTCGAGAGAGATCGAGTTTTTTCAGATTTTTGAGTTGGCCAAGTTCCGTCAAACCTTCATCCGAAATTCGATTCCCGTGTAAAAAGAGCCGTTGCAAATTGGTGAGCCTGCCAATCTGATTCACGCCAAAATCAGTGACCCGCGTCTGACTCAGCTTGCGCGTCGTCAAACTTGTCAGCTGACTGATTTCCCACAACCCATCATCCGAAACGGGAGTCCGATCGAGCACCAGCGTCTTCAGGTTTTTCAATTCGCGGAGCTCCAGAAAGCCGGTGCCGTTGATCTGCGTCAAAGCGAGGTTGAGTTCGGTTAGGTTCTGCAGCCCATGGAGTTCCTTCAATCCGAGATCTGTAATTTGAGTGCCAACGAGAACGAGTGTCTTCAAACTGGTGATCTCGTTGAGTTGCTTGCAGACGTCATCCGTGATGGAGGTCTCGACAAGTTGCAGCGTGGTCAGCTGGGCAAATCCTTTAATGAGATGCACATGACCATCCCGAAACCGAGTGCTTCGAAAGAAATCGAGTCCGATGATGGGGCGGTTGGGCAACGTCTCATCTCGGGTGATCTTGCCACCCAGTAGTTCAATCTTCGCGATGACCTTGGCTTCGTCAGATTTGTCGTCGGTAGTCCCGACGTTCGCAGCCAACACGACAATCGCCATGACCGCGAATTTAAAACGCATTACCCGCCCTTCTCATAACTACTCTTTAGGGAATCCGCCTGATCTGGATGTTACGGAACTCGGCGCCTGGGCTAGAGTGGGCTTGCAGCAGAAGTGGCCCCTCGTCCGCCTCGTTCTGGTCGACTCCTCCGGGTGTGACTCGTGGAATCGGCTTGTTCTCAATCAACATCACATTGTTCATTCGAACGAAAACGTTGCGTCCGACTAATCGAATATCAAGGGCGTTCCATTTATTGGGGCCTTTGTACGAAACGGTTCGCGGAGCAATTAGGCCATAAATGGCGCCGCATTGACCTTCAGGTCGTTCCGGCTTTCCGGCCCCGGACCTCCATGCCGTATCGAGAAGTTGGACTTCGTACCGTCCCCGCAGATAGACACCGGAATTGCCCTTGGGCGGAAGTGAGAATTCCAGATGTAGGTCAAAATTCTTGAATTTGTCTTTCGTCATCAGCGACGGTCCTGGACCGATTCGTTTCAGGGTGCGGTTGCTTACCGCCCATTGCGGGTTGTCGGCCCAGGGGAATGGCTGCCATCCCTCCAGAGAATTCTCTTGAAGCAATGTGATCAGCTGATCGTTCGGCGTGGGAGGGCCGGTTGTTTGTTGAATGGACGCTGATGGCGATCCACTCGTCCACGTCCTTGTTCCCTCGATCGACAATGGGCCACCCTTCACGAGCTGTTTGAATTTCGACAGTGAATCGTCGAACTCCAGTAGATCGACATGCTCGGGCCCCAAAACAATTTGAATCTTGCGCCCGTCCAGCACTCGCCATTCACGATATGTGGCGTTGTGCAAGAATCGCCCGTCAGCGGACCACTCGAAGTGGGCACCGTTGGCGTTCGTCCATTTGGTTCCCGTCAGTTTTTTCCCCAGCTCGGTGAGTGAGGGGGGCGAATCCACCGAGGGAAGGCGTTCCATGACGACGTTCAGCCTCTCTGTCTGTCCCGGCTTGAGGTTCAATTGTCGAATTGTTTTCTGGTAGCCGGGGCTTTCGAAGGCAATGGCATATTCTGTTCCAGCGTCTGCGGGTTTCACGACGATTTTACGACCAACCCGATCCGTCACTTCTTGAACGCCCTGATTCGGTGTTACTGAGACAGAAGCGTCGTGAGGGGTGAGCTCAAAGGTGACTTCGGCCGTGCGGACCTCAACCTGCAGCGGATCTTTCTTGACGGCCGGGGGCTGTTGCCCAACTGCTGGTAGTTGCACGGCTGGAGCGGGCTGAACCGCAAGATTCATCGGCTGTTGTTCGGGTTGGTCGGGCTGTTTGTTCCAGGGCAGTACTTTGAAAGAAAACAGAGCCATCACGGCGAAGGCGACGCCCAGAATCGCGACGATTGCGGCGAATTGACGAGTGATCGAATTATCTTCTCCGACCGACTGAGAACCGGAACCGAATAGAACATCGGTTCCCTCTGAGCTTCGTCGTCTTTGTCGCGAGGATTCACGCAACTTCTGGTCATATTTCCGGCGTTTGGCACCATTCAGCAGTGTCGTTTTGGCCTTTTCCAATTCCAACAGGATCGTCGCGGCCGCATCGTGATTCGGTCCCCCTTGAAACTGAGTCACGAAGGTCTGCTGGCGAGCCGCAGCGGAGGCAATGACCTCGATATCGGTTTCGTTGGGAGAAATTCCAAGCAACTGATATAGGGTCGGGGGACGCTGGTCCTTGGGAATGCCCAGCCACTTGTGGTATGGGTCGAAATCGTCAACTCCACCGGAAGACTTCCGAGCCATCGAGAGCACCTCAAAGGAGACACATCTTTCGGGTTAACAAAACGTTGTCGTTTGAGAATACAACAGGAATGTCTTCGGTGAAACCGACCTCGATGTTTTCGCTTCGTCTTTCAGGGAGTCGATTATGGGGACCAATCGCGTTTCGTACCCGTGTCCAAACAGGGCAAATCCAAGACATGACAGCCCGCTGTCGGACTTCAGAGAGAGGGTAGCCAGAACCGAGTTTGTCGTATCCGATAAATGAGATCGCCGCAGATTCAGAATTCGCCGACAACGCCACCGTCGGCGATTCGTGACAGTTGTCGGAACGTGTTGATGTTCATCGTCTGCAGCAGGAAGCGGACGCTGCCGTCGCCCAGCAGGAAATGGGACCCGCCAGTGTGCAGACTGCCGAATCCGGTTGTCTGCGGGCGAATCGAGGCCGAGTTGAAATTGTAGTTAATCGGATTGGTCGCTTCGCCCAACGCCATCGGTTGCCCGTGAAAAGTGGAGTCTTCCGCTCCCACCCACGAAGCGTCTCCGACCAAATCCAGGTTTCCGCCAGGGCCATTGTCAACAACATCAGTCGTCTTCGCCGGACTGTACCGTTCACCGACGACAATCACGTTGCTGGAACCGTCTGTCATGTCACGCAGGCCGCGCATGCTGCCGTTTCCGAAAGTGCCGCCATATGCCTCGACGAAGACGGAATTGGTCGTCTGCAGATTGATCGGGGCCGCGGAGACATAATAGCTCATCGCGCCAAATGCGTATCCAGGGGTCGGAGAGGCGGATGCGGCGAATCCGTCGCCGGCGAAACTATTGGGAATTAATGTGGGTGTGTAGGGGCTGGTCGCGTTCACCCAATTGGGGTCGGTTCCGCAGACGCCGACATAGTTCGACCGGCCGTAGGCGATTGTCGAAATACCGAACCCAATGCCGCCGTCATAGTTGCCAAGCATTGTGGGATCTCCCACGTCGGTCGGGCAGCGGAAGGCCGGGATCGGGGTCGCAATGGTCCCCGGTGTGGGCGGAGCGGTACTCAGTCCGAACAGTCCTACGGAAAAGTTCGGATTGGTCGCAGGTGAACTGAAGGCGTTGTACAGATTGGCCTGATCGAGCTGAGGCAGGATCATGGTCATCCACCCCCACCCCGAAAAGCCGTTTCCCCCCAGCGTCGTGCCGATGTAGCCCGAAGGAAACGTGTTCGTGGTGATATCGTGGTAATTGTGCAGTGCCAGCCCGATTTGTTTCAGGTTGTTTTTACATTGCACGCGTCGAGCGGCCTCGCGCGCCTGCTGTACCGCCGGCAACAGCAACGCAATCAGCACGGCGATGATGGCAATCACCACCAGCAATTCAATCAACGTAAATCCCGAACCCGACCGTCGAGGTGACAATCCACGGAAAGAGCAGGTCCGACGTCGCCATGATTTTGACATTTGTTCGGAACTCATTTTCGAGGCGGTTTCGATGTGACAGATCGTCGGTACGTGCCGCACCAACCCGTCCGTGCATTTTAGGCATGGCGTCAAATTAGATTGAAGCCGTTTAACGATCGAGACGCGCCGAATTCATGTTTTCGAAAAGAAGGGAACGCAAAGCCGCGAAGGCGCAGAGCCGCAAGGAGGAGGGAGTGTCGACCGTTTTGTTTCTTTCCTTGCGCCATGGCGACTTTGGGCCTTCGCGTTAACTTCTTTCAAGTCACGACAAAACCCCAGAATCAATGGGGCGGATTCTTGGACGCCTCGCAAAGCGGCCTGTGTCGATCGAGGCCCGCGCCGATTGGTTGCGATCCCGCGTGATGAGATGGGGGGCCGGCAATGAGTGAGAGCAGGGCTGACAGAACTTTTCAGGGAAATCGTCGCAGAGAACCTGCGAGGGCATCAGATGGCCACTGCGAACAGCTGTGATACTGGATTCCGAACAGCGATCGACTGGGAGCGATTGATGTCGGCGGAAGAAAGTGTTCGAGCGTATGACCAGGGGTGCTTGCCGCGCTAGATCGCAGTGTCCGTTGAGTGTGACCGACGAAGAGTTGTCGGTCACACCGCTTGCCAGACATACTTGTTGCCAGAGTCGAGACTACGATTAGCGCTGGTACGTGCTTTGTCGTTGCCAGACGGAGGCGGCGGAGGGGACTCCGGTGAACATCGAGGTCTTGCGAGCCGGGGCGATTGCTTCGTCACGTGGTGCCGGTACGTTGCGGGCAGGCACGGTTTCTTCGTAAGCGTTCGGAACCGGTGCGACAGGTGTTGGTCGTGAACTGGGGATCGTGACCGCCGCCGATTGATAGGTTGAGGGCACCGTGATGGCCGGCATCGTGGGAACCATCGCTTGTGAGTACGGGGCCGGTTGATACTGCTGCATGCCGTAGCCGATCTGAGGGGCGAAGATTTGCGAGCCGATCATCGGGCTCCCTCCGCCGCAGGTGTTGCAGGTTGAGGCCATCGCCGTGGCCTGAACGGGAACCGTTTCATTGATGTACTGCACCGTTTGAACCGGAACCATCTGCGTCGAGATTTGAGGGATTCGCTTGGTGACTTGAACGGGCACGGAAACGGTTTTCACTTGTTGTCGCACGGTTGTTTGTGCGACTTGTCGAGTGACGGGCTTGGGAACCCACACCGTTTGATAGCCTCCTTCGTCAACGGTCACATTCTTGCAAGTGGTGACCGGGATGTTTTCGATGACTTGTCGCTGACTGACTTGAGTTTCTGTCACGTCGCAAAAGGTGGTGACCTGTTGCGGACGCATTTGTGTCGAGACCACGGGGCGAGGGCGGGTGATCGTGCAGTTCATGGCGGGACCGCAAACTTGAGCCTCAGCGAGTGACGGCAACGTGGTTACCAGACTGGCCATAACGACGCTGCTGAAAAGTGTGTGGTTCATTGACCAGACTCCTCGGAAATTCGACCGCCCGCATCAGGTGATACCGTAATGACGTTCGAGAGACAGGACATTCGCGTCAGAGTCGACGCTGCGAATCGACTGATGATTCAACGGCCAGTTCTCGTTGTTCCACGGGCCGCCAGACAACGACGGCTATCCCTCTGTATCGACGACCCGCTGGAACCGACTCTCGCTAAAATCGATAGCTTCGGAAAAGTTTCCCCAAAGCGCATCGTGACTCGTCCACTTACGGCAATGTCTGCCGTTCAGGCGAATCGGGTTCGGCGGAATCGACCGCTGGCACTCGTTCAAATCGCCGGAAGACGCGAGCGAACTCGGGCTCGCACTGATGCAGCATCAGATTCGGCGCAAGGTTCACGATCACCGCGAGCGCGAGCAGGACCATGGCTGATGTGGGAAATCGCTTGGAACTTGCCGCGGTGGAAGGACCGCGCGGGGCCGCAGCCAGGCGACGGTTGAACAGCGACAGGATTGTCAGCAGGACCACGGCGTCGGCAAACAGCACGCCCGCCAGCACCAACAAGCGATCGGGGAACAACTCGGAAAAGATCAGGAATTCGCTGGCGAAGAATCCCAACAGGGGCAGACAGAGCAAGAGCAGCAGAGTACGAGTGGAATAACTCTCGGGGCGAGCGGTCGTCGGCAACAGGCCCGAACTGCGCTCGGCGTCTTTGGCATCGAAGACGAATAACGCGAGGATGAACGAGACCGTCAATTGCTGCAGCATCAGCCAGCCTCCGCTCATGCCGATCCGCGAAAAGGTGTCATACCCGACCAGAGCGACTCCAGAAAGACTCAGAAACAAGTAAGCGGCCTGTCGGCGAGGTTCGTCCGGGTTCACTGCGCGAATCGCACCCCAGACGGCGCTACCCAAGGCGGGGATCAAAATCAGCCGTTCGAAGCCGACCAGCAATTCGGGAGCCAGCGGTACCACGAATCGCAACCAGCCCAGGCCGCTGGCCGATACCAATCCGGCTAAGAGCAATACGGCGACGGATCGCGGAGCATCGCTTAGCACTCCAATCAATGACGAATGAAACGGGAATAGGCCGAACTGAATGGCGAATCCCAGCGACAAGATAAAGATCATCCAGGGGAAGACTTCGTTTTCGTATTGAAACGCCAGGGAGTTGCCGGTTGTCCATTTCTGGATTTCGAAGACGATGGTGGTGATGTTCCAGAAGAGGGTCGGTGGTTGAGGGGCGTCTTCGATTTTCATCCAGGGGACGGCCACGACTAACATGGCAAACCCCAGCATCAGGCACGAGCTTCCACAGAATTGCGTCAGCAGAAATCGGCTGGTCGCGTTGCGCCGGTCGGGCCCCCCCCACTGGCCTAGTAGTACACCCATCGCCATCACGCCGATGCCGAACGCAATCAGATAAACGCGAAGATCGTAGGCCATCAGTGCTGTCAGCGACGCGGCTTCGAATAATTGAACGATCGCCAGGAATCCGAAAGGCGAACCGGTCACGGTGTCGGCCTGCCAGCTGACCAGTCCTGTCAGCACGATCAGGATCAGCAAGGGCCAGAGATTGGTGCCGTCGACGACCAGCCACTGATGAGAGAGACGTTCGGCGCGTTGTTTATCGACTTGTCGATTGACCGCTGCACGAGCCGCCGTGACGTCGGTCGTCGCGGGAATGTCGGTGGCGGGAGATATTCGCGCCCGGGCTTCGGTCGTCAGTTCGGTTTCAAACCGCCAGGCGATTCCACCCAGCAGCAGCAGTGAACAAATCGTCTGGGTGATTGTGAGCGACCGAACCAGGCCGCCGGCCGATCGATGGACCAGCGACGTGAGCAGACACCCGATGGCGGGAGACAACACCAATAGCAGCGGTAAGTGATCCTCGAGTGAAGTCAGGTAATTCATTCCCGTTTCGACCTTCACACAGCGGGATGACAGACATTCCTTCCGAAGCGGTCGTCGTTGGTTCGTACGGACGGGGTGCCGCCACCGTTGCGGTGCCGCTCCCCCACCCGAAGAACGGGAAGATTAACGGATCCCGGGCAGTCTGTGGATGCTCGCAGCGGTCGTTTTTGCGTGGGGGCCGATTTCCCTGACAATACGCGGTTCACGACGCGGTGGTTACGGGCGTTTGGTGCGCTTCGTTTTATCGAGCAGCAGGTTCAGGATCTTTTGGGCTCGCACGGAACTCATCCGCTCCGTCGGAATCAGATTCATGGCTTGTGCGTTTTCGTTCAGCGCGGCCTGATCCAGTTCTTCGATCAGTTTCGTCACTTGTTCGGCCAGCGAATTCGGGGCCATGATCACGATCGAATTACTCGTTTCGTCAACGCTCAGCGTCAACAGCGGTCCCGTGTTCATGGCGTTCATTTGTTGCAAGGTCGCGGCGACTTCGGGAGCCAGGCCGGGTGGGATCGGCAACTCTTTTCGTCCACCGCCCGTCGTGAGCTGTGCCTTATAGACCAGCCGCAACACCGGTTCGATTTGCAGGGCGTAGCCGTGTTTGATCGCCACTCGCCGGGGACGATTCGAGGAATCGGGAATCTCGGCCGAATCGAGCGCTTCGATTAATTTTTCGATCGCCATTCGATCCGTACGATTCGCATGCACCACGATTGCATTCAACCGGTCGTCGGCGACCACGGTTGGGCCGGAATTGCGCGAGGTTCCTCCCGTCGTCGACTGGATGCGTAGCGACTTCTGGATGGTTTCGGCGACGGAGGCGGCTCCCGAGTTCTTCAGAGCATAGACCCCGAAGCCTCGTCCCGCGACTTCGGTCGGACGAGCCATTCCCCGCAGCAACTTATCCAACTGATCCAGCGCTTCGGTGTCTTCGGAAAAGATGGTGATGTTGCCGTCCTTCGGCAGGACGATGATCGGTGGGGGAGTGTTTTCATCCCGTTCGGCAGTCGGATTGGCGACCGGATCGACGATGGGGTCTGCGGCCTCTGCCAGTGCGACGGTTTTCTTGTGAGCCACCGGCGTGGCCATGGTCTTCGCGGTTGTTTTTTCGGGGCGGCCGGTGCGACGGCGATTGCCGGGCAGTCCGTGGCCCTGATCTGGTGCGTCGTCCAGCATCGCACCGTCGCGGTCGTTATCCGGCTTGTCGTCGGGAACGGGCGGGTTTGGCTTGGAAGACGGCGCCGGCGTTCCAGGCTTGGATTCGTTCAGCGGCAAATCGTTCTGTGTTGGCGAAGTCAGGATCGATTTGAGGCCAGCCGCGGGGACGACGCGCAGTTCGTTGGGACGCAGCCGAGGCCAGATCCGCTGAATTTCTTCGAGAGCGGTGCCGGCATCGCCGGTAAAGGGAATCACGCGAACTCGGCGAGAGGTGTTGCTACCACCGGTGGCGCCAATTCCCGTCTCACCCATTTTTCCGAGCAACGTTCGCACGCGCGTAATCTGTTCCTTCGTTCCCCGCACATAAAGCTTCTGCGAGTTACTGTCTGCTTCCACCAGCGGAGGTATTGTTTTCGTGTTGCTGAACATGCGTCGGATTAGTGCATCGGCGGCCGTGGCGTCCACAGTGTCTAATTGAAAGGCTTCAAATTCCGTTTCAGGCGTCGCACGCAGGCCCATCAACGCTTCTCGAATCATTTCCTGTTGTTCAGGCCTGGCTTCCACATACAGTTGGTTGGTGCCTTGAATCAACGCGGCGGTGGAACCGGGACCATGCTTTTGCAGGATGGCTTGCGCCAGTCGCAACGAGGCTTCGGAATCGAGCTTTTGGATGTCGTAGAATTCGATCTTAAAATCGGAAGTGTGTTCGGTGTCGAATTGTTTGATGATCTGCGAGATCAGCAGATGGTCGGACGGCAATGCCCAGATCACCAGCCGATTGGGGTCGGCACTGGGGTTGACCATCGCTTTGGGCACCGCGCGACCTAGCACTGTTGTGATGTTGCTGGCGCCGGCTGATTTGACGGTGTAGACCTTCAGTTCGAACCCTTTATTGGGAGCCGATTCTGACTCTAACTCGTCAATAATCCGCTCAATGATCGTATGGTCGGCGGGACGAGCCCAGGCCAGCAGCTGGGTGGGGTCTTTGCCCGTCGTGACGCGGGCTTCGGGCACCGCTTGCGTCAGCACCGACATCGCGGTTTCTCGTTCGGTTTTGAACAAGCGATAAGTGACGAACCGGCCAGTCTCTCCGATCGCCTGTGACACCATCTGGTTGATGGCAGATTGAATTTCGGCCTGTTCGGCAGCGGTGCCCAAGGCCGCCAGACCTCCGGTGCGAGTATCGACGGCCAGTTTGGCGCTCGGAAACGTAATTCGCAGTACTTCGATCATATTGGCCGCGTTGATCTTGCCGGCGGGGTAGATTTTTAAGTGTGGCTTCTGATCTCCTTCGGTGGAAGCACGCATCGCAGCCAGAGTCTTGGCAATGATTTCGTGATCGGCCTTTTTGCCCCACGCCACGACGGTCCGGGCCTTGACGTCTTTCATCACGCGAATTTTCGGCAATATCGACATCAGCATGGCGACGGCTGTGTCAGGATCAATTTCCGGTATCGGATAGACCATGACCTTGTCTTGTCGTTCACTCGCCTTGTCGCCGTCGAGTTCGTCGACTGCCTGTTTGACGGCAATATGATCGGCGGGTCGAGCCCAAATCAGCAAACGATTGGTGGTCGTATCGACATTGATTTTCGCGCCGGGAAACAAGGTTTGCAGCACGGTCGATGCCGTGGTGGGGTCGGCAAACTTCAGCGGATACGAAACCAGTTGATTCTTCTCGTTGGCGGGAGCTTCAGTTTTCAATTCATCCAGAACACTCTTCAGCACCGTATGTTGCGAGGGCTTGGCCCAGATGGCCAATTCGTTCAAGGTTCCGTCCGTCACCACGCGGATTTCCGGCAGATCGGCCATCAGCGAAGGTAGCACCGACTGAAACCGGGTGCGCTGTGCAGGGGTCACCGGGTAAACCAGTAGCTTGCGTTTTTCCACCAGCGGCAGTCCCTTGGTCAATTCTTCCAAGTTGTTCTTCACCAGCGTGTGATCGAGGGCGGTGGCGACGACTTGCAACCACTTTCCGTCCGTGTCGAGCGTCACGGTCGCTTTGGGAACGAGTCGGGTGAAGGCGGCTAAGGCACTGGGCGGCAGCGGTTGTTCGAGCGGATAGAACCGCAGCACCGGGGCGTCGGGGCCTAGATCGCCGGGTTGCAGTTTTTCGATATTGGTTTTGATCAGGGCGTGGTCTTCGGGTGAAGCGATCGCCACGAGATTGCGATTCAGCGAATCGAGCGAAATCTTGGCGTTGGGGACCAGTCCCTTCAGTACCGTCAAGGCGGTCGTCGGATCGGCCGATCGCAACGGGTGCGAGACCAGTTGGCGTTTGCCTTCCTCATTACCGTCCGTCACCAGTGTCTCGATCACGGTTTTGAGTAATTCATGCTGCGAGGGCTTGGCCCAGATCGTCAGTTCGTTGGGTTCGCCTTCGGCCACT
The DNA here is from genome assembly GCA_903871875.1 of uncultured Schlesneria sp. Taxonomy (GTDB): domain Bacteria; phylum Planctomycetota; class Planctomycetia; order Planctomycetales; family Planctomycetaceae; genus Schlesneria. The sequence goes on along the minus strand of CAIQIR010000123.1, from coordinate 26,605 downwards.
AACCGGATTTCGGGGAAATCGACGGTCAACGATGGCAGCAATGTTTGAAACTTGGTGCGCTGGATGGGCGTCACGTGATAGACCACCAGCTTGCGTTTTTCCACCAGCGGCAATCCCTTGGTCAATTCTTCCAGATTGCTCTTCACCAAGGCATGATCGGTCGCGGTGGCCACGACTTGCAACCACTTTCCATCCGCATCGAGCGTCACGGTTGCTTTGGGGACGAGCCGGGTGAAGGCAGCCAAGGTGCTGGGCGGCAGCGGTTGTTCGAGCGGATAAAATCGCAAGACGGGCGCATCGGGGCCCAGATCGCCGGGTTGCAGTTTTTCGATATTGGTTTTGATCAGGGCATGATCTTCGGGCGAAGCGATTGCCACCAGATTACGATTCACCGAATCAAGCGAAATCTTGGCGTTGGGGACCAGACCTTTCAGCACCGTCAAGGCTGTTGTGGGATCGGCCGAGCGCAAGGGATGCGACGTCAGTTGTTGTTTGCCTTGTTCATTGCCGTCCGTCACCAGTGTCTCGATCACGGTTTTCAGCAATTCATGCTGCGAGGGCTTGGCCCAGATCGTCAGTTCGTTGGGTTCGCCTTCGACCACCATACGAATGTCGGGAAAATCGGTGGTCAGCGATGGCAGCAGGGTTTGGAACTTGGTGCGCTGGGTGGGCGTTACGTGATAGACCACTACTTGCCGCTTTTCTTGCGCGGGAACCTCTTTCAACAGTTCTTCCAGATTGGTTTTGATCAACACATGATCCGCCGGACTGGCCAGAACCTGCAGTTGCTTGGCTTCCACATTGGGAACGATCTGGGCTTTGGGGGCCAGCGTGGTCAGCACTGCCAGCGACGTGGGCGGCAAGGGATGATCCAACGGATAGATCTTCAGCGTCTGCGTATCGGGGCCTGGTTCCACGGATTGCAATTGATCAAGGATCGCTTTGATCGCCTTGTGATCGTCAGGCGTGGCGATCGCCACCAACCGGCGAGTTTGGGGATCCAGTGACAACTTTGTCTGGGGAAGCAGTCCTTGCAATAACGTGAGCGTCGTCACAGGGTCGGCCTTAGAAAGGCGATAGACGTCCAATTGCCGCGACTTGTCGCCGGAGCCGGTCACGGCCAGTTTCTCGATCGCCGATTTGATGTTGGCCTGATCGAGGGGACTGGCAAAAGCCACGATCTGCCGTTCGCGCGGATCGAATGTAATTCGTCCCAGCGGTGCGACGAGTGTCAGGTTGGCGACAAGTTGAGTCGCATCTTGCTGGTCGCGAATCGGATAGACTTCCAACAAGGGCTTCTTTTCTGGCGGGTTTTGAGCCTGCATTTGCTCGATAACCCCCTTGATGGCGACTTGCTCAGCGGGTACCGCATAAGCATTGATTTGCTCGGCCTTGATATCTGCGGCAATTTTGGCACCGGGGAACATCTTGGTCAGCACATCTTCGGCAATCTTGGGATCGACGCCCTTGAGCGGGTAGACGCCGTACAGGGGAACCGGAGCGGTTGCAGAGGCCGGTTTGGGCATCGAGGAAATGACGGCACTGACCGCGCGCATGATTCCGGCGGTGTCGGTGACCAGTAATTGCTTGGATTGTGGCAGCAGCGCACTTTTGCCGTAGGGGCCCAGCAACGGAGTGATTTCCGTTTTGACCGCCGCGCCGTCCAGATCGCCCAGTGGGAAGACGACACTGACAAGTTCGAACTTGCCGCGCTTGGTGATTTCTTCCAGGGGGATTCTCGGAATCAGTCCTTCCGGAATCCCGTCCTGTACATCGACGACCAGCAGCATGCGCCCACGGCGAATCAGAGTGTAACCCTTGGTCGACAGAACTCCATTCAGCAGATCGAGCGCCTCGACAACGGTATAGGATTTCGAATCCGAATAATTGAATGTTCCGGGTGGAGGAGCATCGAGAACCAACGACAGATCCGCCTGCTTGGCGAACCATTCGAGCACATCCGTCCAGCGTTGAAAACGGAAATTAAAGTGCAGTCGTGGCTCGGCCGTTTCTCGCACGAACAGCACGCGCTGCTCATCGTTTAAAATGGCGGACAAATCCTTCTCGCTTTGCGCAATCACTTGCGGACGGTCGGCCGGAGCCGCTTTTGCCAGCGCTTCGGCCCGCGCCGTGATCAATGTGGCAACCTGACCCCGCTGCTCGTCCGTCAAATTGACTGCTTCCGCGACTTTGGCCTCTGCCAGTCGACTGAAGCTGGTTTCGTTCGACGGCTCGATCGTCTCCTCGGCCATCAGCGGCACAGAACCGATGGTGCAGAGGCCCCAGACGAAAGTGGCAACCAGAATTCCACGGCAGGGAATAGGAGAGCACAGATTGAAAGAATGGTGTTGGGTCAAAATTCAGACTCCATTTACGGGAGGATTTCGCGTGCTCTGTCAGGCGGGGCTTTTCAGGCGGGAGCCAGTGAGCGGTTACGGTCGCTGGCCAGTACTGGAAGATTGTAACAATTTGGGAAGGTTTGCCGTCAAATCAATTATCCGAAGGAGCTCGGTTGGCATCAAACCCGGGAATTGCAACAGTTAACGTACCTGCCTAAAAGTTGATATTTGCGCAATTTTCCTGTGTTAACATGGTTTGTGCATCGCACACAGACAATCATCGGCCGAGATCGATGTTTGCCACTACATTGGGTTTAAACGTTATTCCAAACTCACAATGCATTTTGTTGCCGGACACGAACGGTTCGCGATAAAGTCGGAGGTGTGGGGTGATTGGAAATCTTGATTCTGAGCCGTCGTCGAATCAGTTGGGTCAAGGCGACGTCCGACTTGGTCCGACTCTTTCAAGGGGACGATCGAGGGAGTTTTCCCTTGAACCAAGGGGTTTCGGCGTCAGTGAGACGTGCGGAGGGATATTCCTCGTTCCGCGGATTGGCGATTCAACTGGGGTTTATTCACTGGTAGAATTGCAAAATTGACATCCTCCGCCAAAATTCTCGCTTGAGGAACAAGCGATGCAACGATTCGTTGGGTTAGTCATGATTGCCGGTCTGTTTTGCGGCCTGTCCGGGCGCGACGCACGGGCACAGATGTTTGGCAACCGGACCTTTGGTGCCTCGTTGCAGCCGCAGGCCAGCGCCGGCGGTGGAACGTTCGGTGGGCCCACGCCCGCGCCGGGGATCGGTGCGACGGGAACACCCGGAGCCCCGGGCAGCACGCCAGCTGGGACCGCGGGAAGCGCGGCCACAGGAGCAGCTCGATTCCTGCGTCAGAACCGCAGTACTCAAACGTTCGTGGGCAAGGACAGTAAAGGCCTCGGCGCCATTGATGGCCAGCCCGCAGCGGCGGAAGTCGTTGAGCGTCGTGTGCCGGAATCGCTCTTAAACCCACCCCGCACGACCCCGCCGCGTACAAGAATGTATGAACCCCGACTGTCCGTCGGATTTCCCGTCGCAGCTCGGATGAATTCGGAAATCAGCGCGAACCTGCAGAATCAGGTAAGAGGTCTGAATCAAACGGATCCTTCTCTTCGCGTGACGACGACTGTGGTTGGTCAGACTGTGCGTCTGGAAGGGACTGTCGCGACGGAGGCGGAGCGAGCCTTGATTGAGCAGGTGATGCTCTTTGAACCCGGGATTTCCGCCGTTCAAAATGATTTGACAGTTCTTTCTTCCGCTCGTTAAGCGACTGCATCGGCGTCGCGGAGTGATTGCTCTTGCGCGTCGACGTATCCGGTGAATCGTTGGATTCGGCGGTTTCGACTTGATCGCGAGCGTCATTGCCCAGTTGAATCGCGGCCAGTTTGGTCGGCTCGCCGATTGTCGTGGCCGTCGTCTTGGTCTGCTGCGATGGCACTTGGGCGTTTGGGGAATTGAAGCGACGACCAAAATTGGCCGGCAGGTTGATCGTGTCGGCGGCGGACTGTTCTTCCCAATTTGGCTTTTGTCGGGTGACTTTCGTCGACGTTTCTTGATAACCGGCCTGTTGAATGCCGGAAGATGTTTCGAGATGTTTGGGTTCGTCTCCGGCGTCATATTCCGGTTCAGGTGAAATTCCCGGCAAGGTTTGCAAGGACGTTTCGGAGGTAATCATTCCTCCCTCGGTGGGCTCGAAACGAGCTACCAGGCTGATGCGGCGGGGCGGTCCACCAACTTCATCCCACGGCAGCCAGATGCTGTACGAGTGTCCCAGCTTCGACTTGCTGTAATGCTTCTCGAATTGTTCGGCGGTGAAAACGAACTTTCGTTCGGGAATCGAACTGGTGCGATTCGTTTCGTCAAATGCGTAGACCGTCAACGAGCCATCGACACGTGCCGGCCTTTCGCTCTCTTTCCCATGGAACATCAGTCGACCGCCAAAGCCGCGAACACCACGTTGCCCTTGTTGGTTCAAAACCGTATGCGACCACAAGGCGGTGACCCGCACGGGATGCGGTTCTTCGGCATCAGGATCGATCCAGGGAATTCTGCGGCTGAGATCAAATTTTTTCGTCAGATCGAAGACGTTGCATCCACTAGCCAGGCACAGACAGATGACGATGCCGATGCGAGGAGCAAGGTTCCGATTTCCGAACGAGGTCGCGGTCATCGCGTCGGTTCCCGTCGCAATCGGTTGGATCGAACGGCATGACGATTCTGCCTGGGGGGCCAGGGCAACACCCGTCGCTCGTGTATTAATGCGTCGTTTCATGGGCAAACTTCACGTCTTGAGAGGGCCGAAATTACTTCGTCTTCTTCTGGGTCAAAAATGGGAACCGACCAGACTTCTTGTTCTTGGTCGATTCCGCAGTCTCGGCATCGCCGCCGATCTGGCCTCGGGCAGCATCCGATGGCTGAGGTGGCAGCGCCGGTTGTGATGGTTCCGGGGGAATCTCCGGTACTTGAATCGTTCCGCGAGGATTGGCATCGGGATAGATCACGGGCACGTTGGATTCGGCGAACGGCGAAGTGTCGTCGCTGACGATTCCCGGGCCATACAGTTCCATCACGTCACCAGCACACCAGTGCATCTTGGCGACTTCTTCGCGTTTGAGTCTCGCGGATTCTTCGGGGCTGCGAATGACATAAGGGGTGAGAATAATCAGCAATTCTGATCGCGAGATGACCGAGCTGTCATACCGGAAGAAGTTGCCGAGCACGGGAACGTCCGACAGCAGTGGAATACGCCGCTTGGTCTCGTTCGTGTTTTTGACAATCAAACCGCCGATGATAATCGTTTCGCCGCTGTTGGCACTGACGGTCGTCGAGGCCGTGGTAATATTGAAAATGGGAGATCGAATCACGGTTCCGCTCGCCGAGACCGAGACCGGAATCCCTTGATCGATGACGTCGACCGACGAGTTTTCTGCATCGACTTCCATCACGACCATTCCGTCAGGACTGATTCGTGGAGTAACCCCCAAAATCAAACCGACGTTTTCCAGGGTGACGCCGTTCACCGAACCGACCTGGGTCACCGAAGCGCTCACGATTCGCGGGACGCGCTGGCCGATTTGAATGAAGGCCGGCTGATTATCAAGAGTTCGAATCAACGGACGGCTAAGCACTTCCAATCGACTCGATTGCTGCAAGGCCCGCAGCAACACGCTGACGTTTTCGCTGCTGGCCGAAAGGACCAGACCACCGTAGCCCAGTTGTTGGTTGGTGGTTCCGACACCGAAGTTCGACGTCGCCTGCCCCGCGACAGTCCCTGCGGTGGAGATCGATGAAGAACTACCGTTGTTTCCCAGAGGCTGGCCGTTGAAGTTGAATCCGGGAGTGAGCGTGGCTCCCACGATGTTCGATACGGTTGACGTCACGATGCCCGACGGGGTGGAGACCGTGGACGTATTCGCGGGCGTCGTGACAAGGTTCGATAACAGACTGCGATCGAATAGCAACGAATCCTGCAAACCCAGTTCGACACCGAATTCGTTGGTGTTATTCAGTGTGATCTGAGCGATCAGGCACTGAATCATGACCTGGGGCGGTTGAGCATCGAGCTTTTCCACCAGGACCAGAATTTCGTCGAAGAACCGTGGCGTCGCACTGATAATCAGAGAATTGCTGACCGGTTCGGAAACGACGACAACTTCGCTTTCAATCTGCTGGAACGGGCTGATGGCACCAGGGGCCGCTTGCTGTACGGTGCGTTCACTGCGCAGAAAGTCATTGACGCTTTTGGCCACATCGGCTGACGGTGCGTTTTTCAGTCGATAAACCGTATTTTTACGTTGTTCGACGTCTCTTTGATCGAGTCGGAAGAGTAACGCTTCGACAATTCGCAGATCGCCTGTCGAACCGGTGGCGATGATGCTGTTCGTCCTCAGGTCCACCGAGAATCGGGTAGGAACCAGCGAGCTTTCGTCGCGAGAATTGGCGAGTTGCGGAGCTCCCCCGGGGCCAGCGGGCGGCAACAATGATCGCAGCATCTGTACCAAGCTCGTTGCATCACCGTTGACGACGCGAAAGACTTTGATCTGCGCGCCGTCGGTCGGTGTTTCGTCCAGACGACGAATCAGGGCCGCAATCAGTTCCATGCTTTCCGGCGAGGCCGAGACCAGCAGTGAGTTCGTATGCAGGTCGGCGGTGACTTTGACATCGCCCATTACTCCAGACTTCAGGATCTGTTGTCCCTCTTTATCCACCGTGAGGAATTCGAGCATGGATGATTTGTGATTGGCCGCCGCCGCGCCTGCTCCTCCGCGGGCGGCATCGATGGCCGATTGCAGTACCACCGACACGTCGGCCGCCAGCGTGTTTTTCAATTTGAAGATGCGCGCCTGATGAACGACCGCGCCGCCGGGAACGTCCAGTTGCAGAATCAACTCTGCCGCTTCCTGCATATCGCGCGGCGGGGCCTGCACGATCAGCGAATTGGTACGCGTATCGGCCGTAACTTGCACTCGCGGAGCCAGCCCGGGGCCGCCGCTGGTTCCGGTCCCTGCCGCGGCCGGTGTTCGTGCCGTAAAGAATTCTTGAACCGTCGTTCGTGCCGGTGTCGCATCGGCATGTTTCAAACGGAAGACTTGAAACTGCACATCGGCCGGAATCGGTTGATCGAGCTTCTCGATCAGTTGCCGCACCGACGTCACGGTTTCACCCCAGCCAATGATCAGCAGCGCGTTGGGTTTCACCAACGGAGTGATGGTGATTTTCCCGCGCAGTCCGCCTGTCAGGTCGGTATTCACCTTCTCGATCAACGCGGCCAGTGATTCCCCGCGAACATGTTTCAGCGGATAGATTTCGACTTGTGGCTCAGTTTCGATACTCAGCCGTTCCAGATCTTTCAAGATCCGGGTCATCTCTTGAACTTCCGCTTTGCTGCCGCGCAGGATCACGACATCCAGGTCCGGCAGGACGTCGATTTCGAGATCCGAGCTGATTTTTCGCAGCTCTTTTTTCAAGTCTCGTGCGTCGTCATCCGGCGCGTCCGCGGGATCGACGGCCGGAATTCCCGCCGTACCGTCATAAGAGCGGTTTTGCGAAGGTTCTTGATTACCGATTAGCCGGATGGTGCCCAGCTGTTCCGATTCTTCGGTGTAGTTCGCATGCGAGACCGACGGTCGTTGGCTTTGACGCTGACTGGTTTTCGGTTTGCCACGCGAAGACGCGGCCCGTCGTGCTTCCAATCGCAAGGCGTTTTGAACTTCCTGGACTTTTTCCGGATCGATGCCTTGCAGCGGCAGGGCTCGCGTCAATTCGGAGCCGGTTCCGCTCGGATCGTCCAGACTCTGGATGATGGACGCGACCTGGCCACCCAACTCGGGATCGCCCGACAGTCGGATGCCGTTTCGCTTCCGATCGATGGTCACGTCGACGGAAACCAATTGATTATTCGTGACGCGGAATTGTGTTTTGGATGAAGCCACCGCTTCCCAATGCGGGCCCAGCAGCTTGCGCAGGAAGGGAGCCACCACGTCGGGGTGAACGTGCAATAGTTCAATGAATTGCTCGTCGTCCGCACTGGCGGTTTTGACCGCGCTGACCTTGGCGGGAATACGTTCGGGTTGTGCAGGGGCCGGCTTGCGTCGCGCACTGGGCGTCTCGCGAGTATTGGCCGTTTGCGTCTGTGGACGCGGTTGAGCTCGCTGTCGTTTCGGGCTGTCCTCGATTTCTTCTTCGTCCGCTGCGAACAGCGTTTGAATCTCGTGATGAATGTCGGGCGGAGCCAGGATGAGCAGTCGTTCGCCGGCGGCGTCCCCCGCGATGCGAACGCCGTTCACGTCGGCATAACGCTCTCGCAGTTTTTCCGCGACTAAATTGAATTTCGATTTGGGGCAGGGATACGTTTTGACGACCGATTCGACGGAGGACGATTTCTCTTCCTCGGGCGGCTGGTCCAGCTTTTTCAGAACTTTGGTCGCGACTCGCTGAGCTTTTTCCGGTCCGCTGACAAGCAGGCGATTGGACTTGGCGTCGACCACGATGTCGACCGAATCCTTGAAGCCTTCCAGCATGTCGGTCAACACGGCTTCGGCTTCGGTGACGTCCTTATATTTCAGCTCATAGATCTGATACCGATCGAGATCGGGAGGATCTGCTTGGACTTGGTCAGAAAACCAGCCTGCGAAGCCGAACAGGACAAGCCCGAACGAGAAACGAAGCACTCGTTGCGCGTGTCGTCGCGGCGCGCATTGTCTGTGCGTGCGAGGAATTCCCACGAGGATTTACCTAGCAGAGAGGATCGAATTGATAGGGATTGGGAGAGAGGGCGGGATACTAGGAGATCAATCAACGTTGATCAAGATCAGTTGATCCATCCCCAGATGGAAGTTCCGTGAGCTCAAGTCTTTGAACTGACACAAGAAAAGCCGCTGTAATTCGTGACGTTGCCAACATCGACTCGCGCTGCGAGTTGCCACCGAGATCGACGATTCACTTCACGAATCAGACCAACGACCGAGTCGAGTTGCTGCTCTTGGTCGGCATGGAAAAACGGTGACCGCCTCGCATTCGCGACTGGCCACTTTACTCTACCCATCAACGATGGCTATTCTGTTGGGTCTGCTGCGCTGAATTCTCCACGGACTGACCTGAATGGAAACTGAATTGATGAGCATGATCAAACGCATCGCACTGACACTGTTCGCACTGGCAGGAACTTTGGTCGGCCCCGTTGCCGCCGAAGACGTTGCCGCTCCTGCGAAGCCGGTCAGTTTCTATCGGCAGGTTCGTCCGATCCTGCAGCGGCATTGCTCGGGATGCCATCAGCCGGCCAAGCAGGGGGGCAACCTGCAGCTGATTTCGTACGACGTTTTCAAAAAGGGCGGCGAGACCGGCGCCACCTTTGTTGTCGGCAACCCCGATGAAAGTCTGATCGTCAAACAGATTTCCGGTACCAAGCCCGAGATGCCGCTGAATAGCGACCCGTTGACCAGCAAGCAGATCGAAACGATTCGCAACTGGATTGCCCAAGGGGCGACCGACGACACCCCCGCTGCCGCCAAAGAAGAGATCACGGCCGACAAACCACCCATTTACACGTCATCGCCGGTCATCACGGCCCTGGCCTATTCGCCCGACAGCACGAAGCTGGCTGTTTCCGGTTACCACGAAGTCCTGCTCCATCAGGCCGATGGCAACGGACTGGTCGCCCGGCTGATCGGCCGCTCTCCCAAAATCACGTCGATCCGCTTTTCACCGGACGGTACGCGGCTGGCCGCGGCGGGCGGAGCACCCTCGCTGTTCGGCGAGATTCAGTTTTGGGACACCGCCAAGAACGAACTGGTCCGTTCCGACACGATCGGCATCGATACGCTGTATGGCATCAGTTTTAACGATGATGGGTCGCTCTTGTCTTACGGCACCTTCGACGGTCGCGTTCGCGCGATCCAAGTTGCCGACGGAAAACAGGTGATGTCGATGGACGCTCATTCCGACCTGGTCTTCGGAACGACATTCTCGCTCAAGAATGATCACGTCATCAGCGTCAGCCGCGACATGTCGATGAAGTTGACCGAACTGAAGACGTCCCAGTTCATCGACAATATCACCAGCATCACGCCGGGAGCTTTGAAAGGCGGCCTGATGGCCGTGCAGCGGCACCCCAAGGAAGAAGAAGTGTTGATCGGAGGTGCCGATGGTGAACCAAAGCTCTACAAGATTTTCCGCACGCAGGCGCGTCAGATTGGCGACGATTTCAATCGTCTTCGCAGCTATACAAAACTTCCCGGTCGGATTTGCTGTCTGCAATTCAATACCGACGGTTCCAAGTTTGTCGTCGGCAGCAGCAACGCCACCAGCGGCGCGGCTCGCGTCTACAAGACCGATACGGAACAGCCCCTGGCCGAATTGAAAGGCAATAATGCGGGCGTTTATGCGGTCGCTTTCCGACCCGATGGAAAGGAAGTGGCGACGGGCGGTCTCGATGGGATCGTGCGCCTGTACAATGCGGAAACGGGAGAACTGGTCAAAGAGTTTCCTCCGGTGACCATCTCGCCGGCCGTGGCCGCGCAGCCCTGAAGATGTTCGGAACCGCTGCAGGAAAGTCGTTTTGCGCGAACGTCTTTCGCCGGCGACTAACCGACTGCAGGCGAAACTTTGTCCATCGTCACGACGGCATCGTCTTAGCAATCATTCTGCGGCAGGCCTTGCAGATCGGCCGGTTCCAGGACCGCGATCTGCGGCAGATGGCGATAATCGTCGTTGTAATCCAGCCCGTAACCGACGACGAACACGTCGGGGATTTGGAAGCCGTGGTAGTCGGGAGTGATCTCGACTTCGCTGCGTCCTTGTTTCCAAAGCAGAACGGCTGTTCGCAGACTGGCGGGGTTTTGCCGGTTCAATTCATCACGCAATCGGACCATGGTTCGTCCGGTGTCGAAAATATCGTCGACCAGCAGGACATCGCGACCGGCGATCATCGGCATCAGATCGATGTTGATCGTCAATTCACCCGGAACGGTGGTTTCGCCTCGATAGCTTGAGGCCCGAATGAAACCGATCTGGTGGGGAATGTCGATCGCCCGAATCAGGTCGGCGACCAGCACCACGCTGCCGTTCAAGACGCCCAGCACCGTCAACGGTCGGCCTCGATAGACGTCCGTGATCGTTTGGCCGAGTTCTGCCACTCGTTTCGCAATTGCCGTTTCGGAAAGCAGGGTGTCCATCGAATTCGAAAAATCCTGACTGAGAGCGTCGACCTGGGTTGCGATGTCATATGCATGGTCGAATCATTCACTGCCTGAGAAACGGATCGGCGGGCAGCGGTGACTCAACGTTCGAGCCGCGACCCGTTACTCTACTGCTCGGCGGCCACTTTCGGCAGGCAAGTTTTCCAGTCAGAGAGTCTCACAGGTTCTTCCGTCTCGACCAGGGGATTGTGAAGAACGTCAACCAAAGTCGCAACTTGACGGGATCTGTTCATGAATTGGTCAACGGCAGAGATCGCGGGTCACTCCGCCGATGTGTTCGTTCCCGAGGGAGCCTCACCTGCGGGCGTGGTGCTGTTTCTTCACGGGTACGACGGCGTCACGTTGAAAGATAACCCGGCTTACACACGGGAACTGACCAAACAAAATCTGATCGGGCTGTGTCCGATCGCCCCGCATTGTTGGTGGACCGACGAGGTGTATCCGCCGTTCGACGAACAAATCAGTCCGCTGCAGTTTCTGACGCAGCAGGTGGCGGCATATTGCCAGCAGTCATGGCAGATCGCACCGCCCCACATCGCCGTCTGCGGCATCGAGATGGGCGGGCAGGGGGCGTTGCAGTTGGCCTATCGGCATGCCCGACAGTTTCCAATCGTCGTGGCGATCTCGCCGAAAGTCGATTTCGAAACCTGGTGGGGGCATGGCACGTCCCTCGATACGTTGTTCGCTGATCAAGAGGCGGCCCGCCAGCGGACGGCCATCCTGCACCTGCACCCGTTGAACTATCCCAAGCATCAGTTGCTGTTGTGCGATCCCGCCGATTTTTACTGTTTCGAAGCGGTGCTGACCCTGGCCAGCAAGTTGTCCTCGACCGGGATCGCCTTCGACCAGGATTTTGAATCGAGTCACGGCGGGTTTGGCTGGAACTATGCCAACGCCATGGCGCCTCGCGTGATCAACTACATCGCCGACAGCCTGCGCGCCTGCTAACGACAAATACCGGCCGCCGCCTTATTTACCTTTGCCCAGGAACGTCCGGATCGATTCATAGATCCCGTCCTTGTCTTTGATATGCGACAGGATCAGGTTTTCGAAATTCCCCGCCGCCTTTTTCAGCTCGCGGATATAGTCGCCCGACCCGTAGGGGCTTTCGACTTGACCGTAGCAGACCAGATTACAAACCGGCAGAAAATCGTCCTGCAGCATCTTCAGACAACTGTTGTTGTCTTCACCCCAGTTGTCTCCGTCCGAGAACTGGAAGAGGTAGATGTTCCAATCGGCGGGTGGAAAATCCCGCTCGATGATTTTCTTCGACTCTTGATAGGCCGACGAGATCCGCGTGCCGCCGCTTTCACGGATCCGATAGAACGTGTCTTCATCCACTTCATGAGCGACAGCATCGTGTACCACGTAGCGGCGCTGCAAGCCGTCGTATTGGCTTTTCAGCCAGGTATCGATCCAGAAGGCTTCCGTACGGACGATTTCTTTTTGATCGTCGGTCATCGACCCCGAAACGTCCATGATATAGATCACCGCGGCATTGGCCTGCGGCAAGGGGACGTCGGTCCAGGATCGGAATCGCTCGTCTTCGCGAGTCGGCACGACCATCGGTTTCGTCGGGTTGTATTCGCTGGACGAGATCAAGCGGCGCAGGGCGCGTTTATACGTCCGTTTGAAGTGACGCAGTGAATCCGGGCCGGTTTGACGAATGCTGTTGTATTTCGTCTTCATCGCCTTGATTGCGTCTTGTCCCTTGGGCTTGATGGCCGGGAGTTGAAGTTCGTCACCCAGCATTTGGGCCAGTTCTTCGATCGTCAGTTCCGCCTCGCGGATATGCTGTCCGGCTTGATCGCCAGGCATCCCCTGACCGTCGCTGTCTTCTTCGCCGCGGCCGATCGGCTGACCGGGTTCCCCTTCGCCCTGTCCGACCCCGCCCGACCCCTTCTGTCCGTGCCGGAAATGAGGGATCTCGATATTCGGCACCGGGATACTGACGGTTTCGCGGCCCTTCCGGCCCAGAATCTCACCGTGGGTAATATACTTTTTCAGCCCCTGCCGGACTTTGCCCCGGACAATTTCTCGGAATCGCTGATTGTCTCGGTCAATGGAACGCGTCATGGCGCAAGGTCCCTACGGATGACGGACATCTTCAATTATCGGCACTTCGTGATCGGTATAAAGAGGCGGCAGGCGAATTTGATGGCGAATCTTCGTTTGGGAAGGGGCATTCTCCGGGACGTGACGTTTTGGAGGGCGGTTCGATTTTGAACTCGCTGCGGCCGCGGCAGATCAGATGCGAACATCCGTTCCGCCACGGCCACCTGGCAAGGCCTCAATCTCGTTTCGCATCTCCTCGAGCGAAGATACTGGCCACATACTGCAGGACATCCGTGGCCGATTCGTCATTGTATCCAAAGTTCTTGATCAGCCGGCCTTTGACGACGTCGATCTTTTCTTGTGTATCCTTGTCCACGACATTCGAAACCAGGCTGGTCAGCTTGATCGTGTCTTTCTGGTCTTCAAACAGTTTCATTTCCAGCGCTTTGTGCAATCGTTCGTTGGTCTTGTAGTCGAACTTCTTGCCGTCCAGCGACAGGGCTCCGATATAGTTCATGATCTCGCGACGGAAATCGTCTTTGCGCGTTTCGGGAATATCGATCCGTTCTTCGATCGAACGCATCAGTCGTTCGTCCGGTTGTTCATCCTGGCCGGTGAATTTGTTCCGGACTTTCTCGCGTTGAGTGTACGCTTTGACGTTGTCGATATAGTTCGAACACAACCGCATCAAGGCTTCTTCATCGGCGGCGATCGCCCGCTGCACTTCGTTCTTCACCACATCGGTGTATTCGTCCTTCACGACCGAGATCAGCCGGCGATAACCTTCGCGAGTTTCTTCGTTCGGGATCAGCGAGTGATGCTGCAGGCCATTTTCCAACTCGTTCAACACCATGAACGGGTTGATGCAGGTTGATTCGGTATTGTTGACCAGCGCGTTCGAGATCTTGTCTTGAACATACCGGGGCGAGATCCCGTCCAAGCCTTCGTGCTTGGCCTCTTTGCGCAGCTGTTCAATATTCTCCGTGGTAAAGCCGGGCAAGGTCTTGCCGTTGTACAGCTTCAGCTTCTGCAGCACGGTCAGTCCGTGATGCTTGGGCTCTTCCAATCGCGTCAAGACGGCCCAGGTCGCCGCCACTTCCAGCGTGTGCGGGGCGATATGCTTGCCGCGAACACGACGATCGTTGTAGTCCTTTTCGTAGATCCGCAGTTCGTGTCCCAGCTTGGTGACATACGGAACATCGATCTTCACGGTTCGGTCGCGTAACGCTTCCATGAACTCGTTCGATTGCAGTTTGCGGAATTCCGGTTCGTTCGTGTGTCCGATGATGACGGTATCGATATCGGTTTGCGCGAACTTCTTCGGCTTGATCTTGTGCTCTTGCGAGGCACCCAACAGATCGTACAGGAATGCCACGTCCAGCTTCAGCACTTCGATGAATTCGATCATGCCGCGATTGGCCACATTGAATTCGCCGTCGAAGTTGAAGGCCCGTGGATCCGATTCCGAACCGTATTCGGCAATCTTGCGATAGTTGATATCGCCAGTCAGCTCCGTGCTGTCCTGGTTCTTTTCGTCCTTGGGCTGGAAGGTACCGATCCCGATGCGATCCTGTTCCGAAAGGAAGAACCGCCTGACGACGATCCCTTGCAGCACTTTGGTCCAGTCACCGTCGCACTTTTCCAGGCGTTCTTTGAATACAAACCGGCTGAGCGGGCAGACATCGCCGTTGATCTCGACGGTGAATTGCTTGTTGCGGTCGCGACCTTCGTTGAGCGCCGCACAAACTTCCTCGCGGTAGGCTTGGGGGATCAGTTGCAGCGGTTCGCTGTTCATCGGATCCCAGGTGATCGACCCGTCGTCCTCTTTCCAGCCGAACGAGTACACCGCGCCTTCCGGCTTGCGACTGTAACGCTGCAGTCCTTTCTTCAGCAGGCGGGCGATCGTGCTTTTCGAGCTACCCACCGGACCGTGTAAGAGCAGCACGCGTCGTTCGCTGCCGTATTTGAGCGCGGCCGAGCGAAACACGTGCACCAGTTGTGTCAGCGGTTCGGTCAGTCCAAAGATCGCATCTTCGCCGCCCGTATCGGGGTCGTCAAAAAATCGATAACGGACCAGTCCGTCGCGACGCCCTTCGTCGACCGGATAGGTGCCGTAAGTCATGATCATGTCGTACATGCGCTGGTGAGCTGATCGCGTGATTTCAGGAGTGGCCCGGACGAGATCCAGATACTCGTCAAAGGTGCCCTGCCAATGCTCGTGTCGGTAAGCATTCGCATCCTGACGCGCCGCAATCTTCTGCAGTAAGCTATGTCCCGTAGTCATGTGACCGATCCTTGTGACAAGTGTCGATCGCGAATTCAGGCCATCCCAGTCGATTCGGCCCGATTCACGTTCGCGACGGGAAAGTCGTCTGTCGCACATCGTACGGGAACGCCTCTGGCATTCCGTGATGTGTGAGTGGTCAGAAGACCGCCCTGTCCTGGCAATTCAGAAGTGGGAAAGAACAGCAAATCCCTGCCGTCGCAGGCACCCCGGGCGACGCGTTCCTCTGTCTGAGAACCCGAACGTCGCAAGTCAACCAATCCACCACCGTCGCCATCAACCCTTTGAGCAATCGGCGAACCGCCTCCAACAGTCGTCTCATCGATTCACAAAGGCGGACAATAAAGAGATTTCGTAAGCCAGGTTGATGAACACTTGGAATTATCACAGCGAAGCCAGTTCAGGCAAGACCAATGTTGCCCTGTTTGCGGGCAATTGCGGTCATCCGCTTCGGATTTCTGAATGGATTGCCCCGATTGGCACGCTCCCATAACCGTTCTCGCTGAACGACTTCCCTTCGATTCGAGCGTTCCTGTGCTCATCGGAATTCCTTCTTACCAATGCATGACAGCAAAAATAAGACCACGACCACCAGGGTGTGATTCGCGGTATCGGGAGTCGTCACCGAACCCGTCCTGCCTGACGCGTGTCGATCAATCTGCTGATTCCTCCACCGGTGTCACAGGTGATGGGGCCGGTACAAACCGGCGTGAAAGCGGCTGATTTCAAGATCTCTGTCGGACCGTTTCCCGCCTGTTTTGTTTGCGGAGGTTGCGGAATACGGTTTGCTTGTGGTTAGTGCCGATCCGAGGTCGTTGCAGTCCCAACGAGCGTTGTTTGCGCTCTTTTTGATCACACCGCGATCAGAATTCCCGGGGTGAAATCCGGGATGAACGGTCTACGATCTCTGAAGAACGAATTCAAAGCGCTGCTGTTGTTGGAAAGGCGATGTTTGTTTTAAGGAGTTCAAACATGACGAGGTTAACTATCGGCGCCAGCTTGTTGTTCGTCAAAGTGATGGCCCACACGACGTTAATCCAGGAGCAAGAGGGCACCATGCTGGGATCGCTGGTGCCCAGTATCAGCGGATTGGTGCTAGTGGCCGCCAGCCTTCTCTTGGCGCTGACCGTGCGGGAAATCCTGCCGATCAATGGTCCGGCTCAGATTGAGTAGCTGCGGCTCAGGTTCCGGATATCTGTGACGTCAGGATCGTCCTGAGGTTACGGATCTCCTGAACCTGTTCGATCATCGACTGAATCGCCACGATGCGCTGTTGCTCTGACGTTGTTTCGACCGCTTGGATCAGCGGCAGCAGCGACGTGGCACAGGTTTGGTCGTCGCAGTCTGACAGGCTTGTTTTCAGGAATTGCAGCAACGACTGTTGATCATGCACCAGACCCAGGGCGTCCTGTAGTTTTGTCAGTTGCTGTCCGGCCGTTTCGAGTCGCGCTGCTGGAAAGATTTCGCCCAAGAGGTCAATTGTGTACCGCAGACGCCGCCCCAGGATCCGGGCCTGATGGAACTGCTGTGGATCCAATGACAGCAAGTTGATGGTGCCGAAGAACTTTGTCAGGAGCGGGTTGACGGCTTGCAGAAGGTCTTGCTGAATGGTTGCGTCGTCCGTCGATTTCTTCCGGTAAAGCTGTCGGATCGTCGACTTGGCCTCGTCCTCGAATCCGTTCGCTAACAACTTCCGGCAGCCCTGCCGCAACGATCGTTTCTTTTTGGCCCGTAGTAACCTCATTCGTTCCTTCAACCACTCGCCGGTCGCCGACGGCAATTGGGGAACGTACTCTTCCAGCAGGGGGCGGATCACATCCAGGTCGCGAACCTGTCCCGCTTGATCGCGCAGATCGTTCAGCTGGCGGCGAATCGATTTGGCCCGGTGATGCGGCAGCCCGTCGCCCAGCAATCGCAGCGCGGCATCGGCCCGCCGCGTTTCGGTCCGCAAGTGATGAACGCGTTCGACATGCTCCGCACCGTGCTCACGGACCGCGATCATCAACTCAATCGATTTCCGCAGCCGCCGGTCAAGGGCCTGCTTCGCGGACTTTGTGGTGATCTTGTCAATTCCGGTCTGGTTGACCGTCACCCCATAATCAACGCCCATCTCGGCACCCCAATTCGCAAACGTGGTCCCCGCGGGAACGACTGTCCGTATCAGGTCGTCAGAAACGATTCTGTCGCCGTTTCAAGAATCCGGCTTCGATGTCAGAGTCACCGCGATGAGCCGAACTGGCACACCGTCTGGCGGCCCGGCCCGCTCGACAGACGACACGATGATACTCAAAAGCTGTGCCAAATGTTCAGGAGTCTGAATTTCCGCCAGATGAACTCCCAGCAGGCCGATCGGACGAAAATCAACCAGCACTGTTCCACCTCAACTCATCTGGCGGGAGTCGAAACGGATGCTGACGGATCTTCAAAAAACAGGATCCCAACTGCGTAAGTACGAAAATGATGCCAGAGTTCGACAAACCGGAAGAATTCCTGGCAGGCCTTTTAGGGGACACATCCGTCGGATTCCACCGGGTTGGCACACGCTCTGCATTTTCAGCTGTTGTGCCAAGGCTCGCATCGATCGCGGTTTCCCAAGGAGTTCGTGAAACGGCGGTCGACGAACTGCGGCACCAGATGGCGACGTCATCCCGCGTTCGTCTGCGAATATCGATGGTCATCGTGCGGCGAGATTGGGCGGAAATCACCCCGGGCGGAGAAACCCAGGTCGCTGCTGACTGGACGCGGTCGGTGGCGAGCCAAGCGAATCGCCGTCCGGGGTTGCAGCCCATCACGGAACGAACCGAGTTGAGGATGATTGCCAATCCGTCTTGAGGCGAACCGAGGTGACGATTCGTCAACGTTTGGGAAATGTCTGCTTGCGGGCAGACGTATCGATTTTCAGAAAGGAGTTCATCATGTCCGCGACGCTCACACGCCGTCCAAACCGACTTCGGACGACCCTGCCGTCGATCTTCGCTTCGGATCCCTTTGGGTCGTTACGCGAAGAATTCGATCAGATGCTGACCAATTGGTTTACGACGTCGGATAACGCGGCTACGGTGCCGGCATTTGCACCAATGCTCGATCTGAATGAAACCGATTCGAACTACGAAGTGAAAGTCGATCTGCCGGGGATTAAGGCCGAGGATCTGAAGGTGCATGTGGCCGAAAATGTGTTGATGATCAGCGGCGAACGAAAGTGCGAACAGAGCGAAGGAAAACGGAACGGCGGAACGCCACATTGCGTGGAACGTTTCTACGGTACGTTCTCGCGCTCGATCGTGCTGCCAGCGGCCGTCCGGCAAGATAAGATCGATGCCCGATACCGCGATGGTGTTTTGACCATCACGCTGCCGAAGGCCGAACAGACCAAACCCTGCGAGATCGCTGTGAAAACTTAACACGGTGAACTGAGTACGGCGAAGCTGGAAAGCGGTGAAGACTTGAAACGCCACACCGCTCCGTTCAGGGGCAATTACTCATCAGGAATGCTCACCGTCCGGTGGGGGCGGTGAGAGACGAAATAGCCTTTTTCAGGGAGATTTGAACGATGTCTGGCACCCGGTATTTGTCAGTACCTTTGCTCTTGGCCATCGCGCTCGGCAGCAATCCGCTACTGGCCTTGGCGGCCGATTCAGACAAAGCGGCCAACGATAGTTCGAAAACGTCCAAGTCACGGACTGATGAATCGCAATCCAATGACGAACAGCATTCGGCATTTGTCGGAGTGATGGTTGAAGAACTTCATCCCGCGTTGATGAAGCATCTGCCTGGCGCCGGCCAATCGGGGCAAGGGCTACTGGTGGAATCGGTGGCTGCGGATTCGCCCGCTGCCCAGGCCGGAATCAAAGTGCATGATATTCTGATGACTTACGATGATCAGAAGCTGTTCTCGGTGGAACAGTTCATCAAATTGATCGGCAGTGATCAAATTGGGCGCGAATTGAAGCTGGGGCTGATTCGGGAAGGCAAGCCGCAAACCGTGCAGATGAAGCTCGGTGAACGAACGGTGAAGGGGAGCGAATCCCTGATCACCGAAGAATTTGGCGCAAGACGGGCGGCCCACCCGGGTTGGTTCCGCAGTTTGTGGGGCGGTCAACCCCATCGGGCTCACCTGCATCATGCCGGTTCCGCCTGGACTCAATTCGATTCGCTGACGATCAAGAAGCTGGACAAAGGACGTTTTCACGCCTCGATTGCCTACGAGGACAAAGACGGAAAAATCCAGAAACATGAGTTCGAGGGAACTCGCGAAGAGATCCGCAAACGGATCGAAGCCGATCAGGCCATTTTGCCTAATGAGCGGTTTCATCTGTTACGTGGATTGGACATGCCCGATCATGGCGTTCCCCTGGTTGTGCTGCCCGAAGGCGAGGAACTCGAATTCTAACTGGTCGCGAAGGTCCTGATCGTCGATTGGGTGAACGATCGGGATTCGCGCCGGCATCTCCGCCGGCCAGATGGCGGAACGATCCGGGGGCACGGAAATTGGTGCCCCCGGAATTGCATGTTTGAGCTCATGGCGTCCGATTGTCGCCCGGCAGGAAACATTCCAGTCGAAACGGATCTGCGCTTCGGAAATCCCGCAGAAGGACTAGAATGCGGCGGGGCGGAATTGGCCGCCAGTTTTCAACCGACATGAAACGGAGTTCGATCATGCGCAACTATTTGATTCTGGCAATGATTCTCGGTGGAGGAATCGCGACGGCTCAGCCGCTGGTTGCCAACAGCCCCGCCGAAACGGTGGTGGAAGCGGAGCAGGTCTTAAGTGAATTGATGGCCATCCCCGCCAAACAGATTCCCCACCGGTTGCTGGAACAAGCCCAAGGGGTGGTGATCATTCCCAATGTGATCAAAATCGGATTCATCGCCGGTGCACGTCGTGGCCATGGGGTCGTGATGGTGCGTGATGCCGACGGAGAATGGAGTTTGCCCCAGTTTGTGACGCTCACCGGTGGTAGCGTCGGCTGGCAAGCCGGTATCCAGGGCACCGACGTGGTGCTGGTCTTTACGACTCGCAAAGGAGTCGAAGGACTGATGCGCGGGAAATTCACGGTCGGCGTCGATGCGTCGGCGACCGCCGGACCGGTCGGCCGCGAAGCGGCCCTCGGTACTGATGCGACGCTGCAGTCCGAGATCTATTCCTATTCACGCAGCCGCGGTCTGTTTGTCGGTGTGTCACTCGATGGCTCGGCCCTCGAAATCGACAATGAAGCACACGGTTTTTATTACGGATCACCGTCGGGCGAACTGCCGCGACGAGTGCCACCCACCGCGGCGCAGCTGCGAGCCTTTTTGGCCGAATTGACCCCCGGGCATGCCTCCAAGCCTGTGGCGATTGAACAGCCTTTGCCACCACCGTCCCAACGACAGGTGGAAGCGATTCGCCGATCGCTGGTCCGCAGTTCCGAACAATTGCAATTGCTCCTCAGCCCGGAATGGCGACCGTATCTCGCGATCCCGCGAGAACTGCAAGAACCGGGTGTCGTGCCTCCGCACGAATCCGTAACGCTGGCTCTCAAACGCTTTGCCCATGTCAGTGGAGCGACCGAATACCAGCAGTTGGTCCAGCGCCCCGAGTTCCAGTCGACCTACGAATTGTTACGTGAATACGAGCAGGCCGTCGGGGCGGCACGGTCGACGTTGCAATTGCCGCCACCTCCGACCCATTTGCATCGCGAGTAAACGTTTGACACACGTCGACGGCGGGTGGGCCGTCACGTCAATCGCCAGAGGGGGGCATCGCGCGTCGCGCGCTGGTCCCCTCTGGTGTTTTGCACTCGGTCGTTATCGACCCGATGTGGCAGCCGGTGGGGACGGCAGACGCCAGATCCTGACCGTGTGATCGTCGCCGGCAGTTGCCAGTGTCAGATCGTCGGGAGCAAACGCGACCTCGTTCAGCGGCTGTTCATGCCCCGCGAGCGTCGCTCGCTCTTCATCATTCGACAGATCCCAAATCTTCACCACGCCATCGTCGCCGACCGTGGCTAACATCCGGCCGTCGTGTGTAAACGCCAGACCTCGCACCGGACCGTCATGTCCGGTCAGCGTCGCATCGGTGTCGCCGCTGGCGGCATCCCACAGTTTGACCGTGTCGTCCTGACTGGCCGAGGCGATCAAGGTTCCGTCAGGAGAAAATGCCAACGCGTTGACCGTGTCGGTATGTCCCTTCAGCGTGCGCAACGACTTGCGGGCTTCGATGTCCCAGATGCGGATCGTGTCGTCCGAGCTGCCGCTGGCGAGCCACTGACCGTCCGGCGAAAAGGCGACTCCGTTCACCGAATCGGTATGTCCCTTCAAGGTTGCGACGACATGACCGGAGGACACGTCCCAGAGTTTCACTGTGTCATCGTCGCTGCCCGTGGCCAGCCATTTTCCGTCAGGACTGAACACGACGCAGTTCAACGAGTCGCCGTGGCCGGTCAGAGTCGCCAGGGCTGTGCCCTTGGCGATGTCCCACAGGCGAGCGGTTTCGTCACTACTGGCCGAGGCGAGTTTGGTGCCATCCGGCGAAAAGGCGACGGACAGCACCGCGTCCTGGTGTCCCTTCAGCGAGAAGAGCAGTTTGCCGGTTGACGGAGCGACGATCTGCACCAGTTTGTCGTCGCTGGCTGACGCCAGTTGTTGTCCGTCGGGCGAATACCTCACGGTATTGACCACGTCCGTATGGCCCTTGACGGTCAGCGGGACGGTTTTGATCTGCGGAGGCACTCCCCACAGGACGATGCACAAGGCAATTGAACTCGCCGCGAGCGGCATTAGACGTTCCTTGATTTGTTCGCAGGCAGGCCAGACTGACCGATCAAACGCCGCGGCTTACCGTCGTCGATGGGGAGAATGGTACGGATGATACTGACTGGTACGGTGCCGCATGACCGATCCGGTCGATCGTCGGGCGGTCATGATTTGCACTCGCTGGGCCTGTTGTCCGACCGCTTGAACTCGGACACGTGAGCCGGGCCGCAGTGCGGCCGCGTTCACCACGCCGCCCGTCGTGCCATTGTATTGCTCGAATCGCGTCGCCGTCGTGACGTTGAACTCGTGCTGGGGAATCTTGCCGGTGGTGTTCGTGCTGGGAGAGACGGTGCCCATGATTCGATGCGGTTGAACCGTTTTCAGATGGAAAGTCCCGCCCCCCGTTTTGTTCGGGATGATGCTCATGACGACACCGGTGACGACTTGAGGGCCGGTGGGAGTGGTTTTCTTCACGCCCTTGGCCGCGTCGGCCGTCGAGACGCCCAGCGGCAGCGTGAGTCCCAGTGCCAGGATCAGACGGCGGATACTTGTTCTTCTCATGTCGTCGCTCCGGCCAGTTCCCGTCTTCTCGCCCCGTTCCGACGTGGAAACGAAGCCCCCTGCGCCAGCCCTGATGAGTCCCATCGGGCGGACGTGCGGAGGTTCGTCGGAAGCAGAGCGGGTCTGGGGAAGAATCAGTGACAGAATTTAGCTCTCTTAAAGAATGAACCCGCGAAGTCGGGATAAATAGTCGCGCAATCCAGAGCCTGCCGAAAAAGTAATGATCAGGCACGTTGCGACACTCAGGATCGGGAATTGCATCAACAGAGATGGGGCCGCCCCATTTTCCGTCCGAGTCGTATTGATTGCTGGGATCGCCAGGGATCACCTCCGCGAATGAGTTTCCTCAGAGACGGGGTCTCGCTGCCCGAAAGGTTTGCAAAGATGTTCGAACGTCAACACCATCAACGGATCGTTCTCGCCACCTTGATCGCGCTCTTGAATGTGATGGTCGCTCGCCCTGCGCCGGCCGCCGATCCAGTGGTGTCGACGAACACGATTGGCATGAAGCTGGTCGACATCCCCACCGGCGAATTCCTGATGGGTGCGGAAGAAGATCCCAAGGATACACTCAACGAGTTCCCTTATTGGAACCCGAAATGGCTGGAGGGGGAACTGCCACGTCACACTGTGCGAGTCACCAAGTCGTTCGAAATGGGGCAATACGAGGTAACCTTGCGTGAATTTCTGCAGTTCTATCACGAGGCGAATTACAAGCTGGAATCCGAACGGGACGGTCAGCCCAGTTGGGGCTATGACAAAGCCGGGGCACTGGTGAAATCGACTCGGTACCGCCCCTGGGATCCGGTCGGCTGGAAGATCGAGCCCGATCATCCGGTGGTCTACGTCACCTGGAATGACGCCGTCGCCTTTTGCGAATGGCTGAGCAGCAAGGACGGGCGGACCTACCGACTGCCGACGGAAGCGGAATGGGAATACGCCTGCCGAGCGGGAAGTCAGAGTCGCTATTATTTTGGCGACGATCCCAAGGAACTTTATCGGTTTGCGAACGTGGCAGATGCCGACCGGAAAAAGGCGAATCAGAACGGGATCATCAGCCTGTTCACCGAAGAGGGACCGAAAGACAAAGCGAGTGCGTCGGCTCCGTTTTTGACGCATCCCGACGGCTATCCCTGGCGTGAGGGAACTGAAAGAGCTCAAGCATCTGACAGCTCTCAACCTTGCGCGGACCCGAATCACGGACGTCGGGATGAAGGATGTCGGGCAATTTACGAGCCTAAAAATACTAGAGGCAGTTTTGCTCAGTTGAAAAGGTATCTATGATTTCTGGTTAGGCTTAAGCTCATACAGCTGTGGCGGCACACATCTATTGTTGGCCTTGGCTGCAATCCTCCAGGCAACTGAGCAAAGTCAGCTCCTTAAAGATCGTGTTGCCGTCCACGTCCGAAACACTTGCTCCAGATATGCCGAAATGCTCGAATCGACACAGCACGATACAGGCGCATGGCAACGAGACTGGTCCACGAAACCGCAGCTGAAAGCTCGTGAAAATGACGATGTGCATATGACTGGACATATTCTTGAGGCCCAACTTTACCTGCCCGTGGAGTTGCGCATCTCGTCGGCTTCGGCCTCTTCAGGCCTTCATTTTCTTGCCCGCGCATTTCTTAACTTAGATGATCAAATCGTATTTAGCAATTATTGTCCCTACAGCCATGCCGGACGCGTTTTATTAGCCAGCGTGAGCCAAGGACTCGTCTAGTTTTGGTGATCAGCCGTGCTTTTTGTATTGCGTATATTCCTAATCACTAGTCTTGCTGGTACTGTCGTGACAGCCAGTGATTCCCGGCCCGTCCAGCCGCGGACTGCCCTTGGTTGGCGCGAGCTTAACCGGTGTGGCCCGAATTCGCTGTACGTATTGCTTGCCATGCACGGCCTCACGCCCGACTATGATCGCATCATTTCCAGCATGTCGATCAAGGAAAAAGGAGTGAGCGTGACTGATTTGGTTCAGGCCGGACGCGAAAATGGGTTGGCTCTCGTACCACTGAAGGCATCAGTAAAGGATTTGCGGCGCTTCACGAAGCCGGCGATTTTGCACATGCAATCTCACGATGAGTCCGATGGCGAATCGGGTCACTTTGTTGTTCTGCTGAGGATTCATTCCGATGATTCCGCAACGATATTGGACTCAACTCTCGGTTCGATTGTCCGCACTCCCTATGCGGACATGCTAACCCAGTGGAGCGGAATCATATTAGTGCGCGAAGTGGATTGGAACTCGCAAGCCTATGACGACATGGTGGTGACCGTCGCATTCGTGTGTCTGGCATGCCTGGTCGTGCTGTTGTTGCTCAAATGTGCGGGATTGGCCCAGCTTTTTTTCACCACTTCGACAGCGCGTCCGCTGGACCCAGCACTTTAGTATCGAGAACGGTAACTGTCTTACTTATCAATTCAGAATGCGTTTTAAATGATCAGGATTCCAAATTGAGAAATCCATCTGTCCGAACTCAAGTCGAACGACATCGCCCGCTGTCAGCCACTCTGGGTGGCAGCGGGGATTGGATCGTCGATGGCGCGACCGTGTTTTGGCCCATGAAAGCCCTCTCCACTTTCCCTCACACAGTCTGTGAGCTTTAATGATCGCTACCTATCACATCGAGGCGAGCGCGTCGCCCGCCATCTTGTTCGTGTTCCCCGCTTATTCGAAAGGTCTATCCAATTGAAAACTTTCTTTCCTCCGGCACTCCTGATGACCGTTTCCGCCGCGTTGACAACACTTGGGTTATTTTTTCTTCCCACTGGGCCAACAGTTAGCCTCCTGACCGACGCCGAGGGTTCCAGGACGTTTGGAGGTGTCACCTGCGGCGGTATTCAAGACGCAGAATGGACTTGCGCCGGGACCGGGTGCGTTTTGGTGCCGGACGTCATTTTGGACGTCGGGCAAGGATTCAAAATCATTGATGATAATTGCACCTTCGTCGCCGGTGGTGAGCTTTTCAATTGCGGTGCCACCCACGAAGCGGTTGCCAACAATTGCGCTGGTTGAAAGCTTCCTGCTCGACCGAAGTCGAGCCTCAAGAAACTGCTTCTGCCGAGTGTTGTTTGACGCACTTAAAGAAACGGTGTGCCTTTGTCTCACCTTGTAATAAGATGCTGTGACCGCGTTCATTTCGACTCTTGCAGAAGTTGATTCGAGAAGCAGTTTGAGACGGGGAGGGCGCGGCTCCCCATTTTCGTTTTTGAAGTGACCGCAAGGCACTGAATGCGGTCAGTGGGATATCAGTTTTGGGAGTCTGCCCGGAAGTATTTCGTTTTCTGCTGACCCGACTCGAAATGACCAAATCTCCGTTCTGGCTTTCCGACGGTCGGATTAATTCAAGACATCTAGTACTACAGTTGGACATTTCTGAGAGGTGAGCCTCTGGTTCTGTAGTGGTATTGCATAGCCAGTGCCTGGTGGTGCCGTTTCCACGTGGAAAAGCTCAGGGTTTGCTGGAGATTGACAGGGCGGTTCAGCACCAATCTCACGAGCAGATTGCGGATTTCCGGAACGCTCAGGCGAATCAATGGTGGCGGATTTTTTTGACAGGTTTCCGGGAAGGAGTCCGAGCCCGCATCACGACCAGTGTCGCATGCGCCAACATCGAGAGGGTGATGTGTCGGTACCAGCCAATCCAAGACCGGACTTCGTATTCATCCAGTCCGGTTAGTTGTTTGGCTTGTTCGAAACACTCCTCAATCGCCCAGCGTCGACCCGCAATGGAGACAATCGTATTCAGAGGAGTTCCCTTACGGGCTCGGAAAAAGTAATACGCCAAGTCCGTCGGATCTTTGATCGATCGGCGGACTAGCAGGCCTCCTGCAAACGGACTTTCGGGCGAACCTGGCCAGCGGACTTCAGCCCAGTCATACAGACGTTCTCCTTTGGTT
>CAIQIR010000122.1 GCA_903871875.1 uncultured Schlesneria sp. | reverse complement strand
CAAGACCGAGACCCCAGTCCGTTCCTGATTTTACGCTCAACACGCTCGCCGAGAACGCCAGCCGTGAGCGAGCATGTGCGCAAATTGGAGATCGCGAAACCGACGCGCTGATCGAGAGGACTTGTGAGACATGCAGGTTAGCGCATTGGTGTCGCCGCTCTGTCGGTTCGCCTCGTGATTGCGTTCTAGTACAGACGGTGATCGCACCGTCCACAGAAAAATTCTTCATCGCGGCCACACGACAACCTATACGGCCGTAAACCAACGTTGCCGCACGATCTCTCCGCCCTTGCGGGTTAGTTCGAGCCCGTGGACAGAAGACCGGCAGCTTCTGCCGACCGCTTGAGTCAATCCGTTGGCATTCAATAATTTCCTGTTGTGATGACCGTAAAAATTACGATGGAATAGGCTGAGTCGGCGATGAGGATGGAATCTTCTTCGGTACATCTCGAAAGGACTCGAATTCCATGTCGACTACCTCTGCAGCATCATCAGCTACGGTTAGCCAGAATCAATTCCTGCAGCTGATGGTTACCCAACTGAAATCGCAGGATCCACTGACCCCCACCGACAACGGACAGATGCTGGCACAACTGGCCCAATTTTCTACGCTGAGTGGGATGCAACAGTTGAACACCAGCTTCGGCGACATGCTGACGCTGCAGGAGATTACCCAGGGAACAGGTTTGATTGGCAAGAAGGTGGCCTACAACAGTTCTTCCGGAACCGCCACATCAGGAACCGTGGGTTCCGTCGGAATGAGCAACGGACAAATGACATTACAGATCGGCAGCGATTCAGTTCAGCTGAGTCAGATAACAGGAGTGACAGCGTAATTCCGACCACGCCTGGTTCAATCGCGGGGCATCCGAATTTCTGGTCAAGGAACGACCGGGTTCAGCGCTCTGCGAAACCACGCGTCGTCAATTGAGTTGTTTGAAGTCCATCAGGAGCAGATTCGGATTCGGCATGGATGCCGCTTACGAAGTTTTGGTTTGTGGCGCGTTTGGCGCCACGATTCACACTTACGTCGTAGCGAAAGTCCAACACCATGATTCCGGCTTTGTTTACCAGTTCTTCCGCCCTTGACGCCGCTCAGACAATGCTCAGTGTTGTCGGTAACAACCTGGCCAACTCCAATACCGCCGGCTTTAAATCACAATCGCTGCTCTTTTCAACTCAATTCTCGCAATTGCTGTCTGACGCGAGCAAACCGACCGCCACCAATGGTGGGGCGAACCCCGTGCAAATCGGGATGGGTGTCCAGGTCGCGACGACCGACACCAATTCGACACAAGGCACATTCCAAGCCACCGGTAACCCGTTGGATTTGGCGATTACCAATAATGGATTTTTCGTTCTGCACGATAATGGGCAGACGGTCTTTACGCGAGATGGGGCGTTCAATACCGATGCCAACGGAAATCTCGTTGATCCGTCCACGGGTGCGTTGGTCCAGCGAGTCGGAACTGTCGGCGAAGCGACCGCAACGACACCTGCCTTCCAAATCCCTGGTAACACGAACATCAGCATTCCCACCGGATTGACAATTCCTGGGGCGGCAACGCAGAACATCACGTTCGCGGGAAATCTCAGTGCGAGCGCCGTCGCCGCCACGACCCAAGTGCTGACCAGCGGCCAAGCGCTGACGGTCGGCGGGATCGGCGCCACAACGTCGACGTCGCTCGATTCGCTCGACCAAACCTCGCTGACGACATTATCACCCACCGGATATAAAGCGGGCGATGAGATCCTGATTACAGGATCCCGGACCGATGGCACGACCGTGAATGCGGTCTACAAGCCATCGGGAGTTCCCGGCTCCGACACGGTGGGATCACTTCTCACTGCCATTAACCAGGCGTTCATGTCGGCAACCCCAGGCACTAGTGCCACGGCCACGCTGAATTCTGCCGGCGACATCGTATTGACGGCCAATCAATCTGGCCCGTCCACCGCCACCCTTGCGCTGTCGAGTCCCACGGCAAATCCTTCTGGGACAACCACACAGTTTTCGGATTTCGTACAAACCGTGGCAGGTGCGTCGGGAACAACGGCGACATCGGTCATTCCCATTTATGATGCCCAGGGAGCGGCCCACAACGTCACCTTCACCTTCCAGAAAGTTGCCAATAATACCTGGAACATTACCGCCTCGCTGCATGCGACCGACGGAACGATTACCGGTTTTGGCGAAGACAACACCGTGGCAGGAGTGACCTTTAATGCGGATGGTTCACTCGAAAGCATCGCCGGAAATAGTTTGGCCGAAGTGCTCACATCGCACGACCCGATGACCGTAGGGGGGGCCGCCGCCACGTTGTCGACAAACCTGCAAGACCTGGATCAACATACGCCGCCGGGAACACCTTACGCCGCCGCTGACACGATTCAAATTACCGGCAACGACGCCAATGGAAAAACAATTGTCCCGATCACGCTTCCCGCGTTTAATGCCGTCACGAGCGCTCCGACGACCGTCGGAGATATGATCACTGCGATTAATGCCGCCTACGGAGGTGCCGTCGCCGGTCTCGATGCGTCAGGCAACATCGAGTTGACCGCGACCCATACGGGGCAATCGGCTCTGACGCTGAATATCAGGGACTCGGCTACAAACACTGGAGGGAAAACCTCGTTCAGTACCTTTGAAGAAACTCAGGCGGGAACCTCCGGCAATCCCAATATCGCGTTCCAAATCAACAATCTCGCAGGATCAACCGGCCCCCAAACGGTTGCTCTGTCCTTGGGTTCACCAAACAGTTTCAGTGGCGTGACACAAACCGGATCGGGCACCTCGATCACGGCGGCCAGTCAGGATGGCTACGCGCAAGGAACGCTCCAGACTACGACCGTCAGTTCCGACGGAGTCATCACTGGGCAATTCACCAACGGCAAAACAGAGAGCATCGCGCAGATCGGACTCGCGACGTTCAGTGATCCGGGAGGTCTGCAAGGAGCGGGAAACAACTACTTCGTGTCCACGACCGCATCCGGATTGGCCGACATTTCCGCTCCGGGATCCGGCGGAGCCGGCACGATTCATAGTGGTGGATTGGAAGGATCCAATGTCGACGTCGGCACCGAGTTCACCAACCTGATCGCCGCCCAACGCGGTTATGAGGTCAACGCGAAAGCCTTCAGCATCGCGAACGCCGTGATGCAAGCCTCGCTCGATCTGCTCCGCTAATCGATTTCACTAGGCCCAACTGAACTGGCCAAATCCCATCCATTTTTCACTGAATTCGGGTGGGATGCGGCCGGATTAGTCGTCACGATTGATCAAATTCGGACCGTCGCCCAGCACCTTTTCGTATTTTCCCGTCTGAGTCTTCTGATACTTCGTGAATCCCAGCTTTTCCAAGCCGCGATTGCTGATGTCGCCTTTGATCGGTCCACCAGCGGGACGCGGAACACTGGCAGCCGAAATCAATCGCTCGACAGGGCGACCCGTTTCGGGTTGCTTGGTCAATGCCGGTTCACCAATCCGCTGCAAGACTTCAAACACTTCTCCGTGCGAACCGTCCTCGTTGATTACGACATACTCATACAGGGGCATTTGGATTTCTCTCTTGGCTCAACCCACCGATCATTGCTCACACTATTTTCCGTCACCGGAGCGTGAAAGGCAATGAGCATTCGCGCGATATGACCTCTGCATGGTCGTCGATGTGGCCACGTTGTTGTCCGTTCGAGGGCCACGCACCGTAAAACCAAGTGGCCAGCGATTGGCGGCATGACCTGGATTGCCGGCGGCGTTGCCCTCTTGTCACTCACCGTATGACGCACAACAGATCAATGTTGGAAGAGGAATTCTTTCGAATTCAAGATGGCCCAACCCACGTCTTCAAACGCCTGACGGCGGTCTTGTTGGGCCGCGATATGTTGCTTTGACGCCTGCAACTCTTCCGCAGAGGGGACTCGGGCCAATGCGGCCAGATACAGCGAAGTGATGATTTCCTCTTCGGACTTATTCTCCTTCAGCATCATGGCGATGCGGCCATTATCGGCTCGCAGCTTATTATGCACGACCGGGCCGTTAATCATCTGCAGCGCCTGCGACAGGTTCGATTCACTCGACCTTTCGCACTGGCAAGCCATCTCACGCTGAGGCTGTCCGAAAACCTTCAGGAAATAGTGGTCGGTCGGAGGATCGGCCAATTCGCACGCTCGCGTTCCCAAGGGCATGCCAGGGAATTGTTCTGGAACACTCGTCACCGCACAGATGCCGTCGAGTAATTGCTCAGCCGATAACAGCCGAGTATTGGCGTGCGAACAATAGATCTCGTCGTCTTTGTTGAAGGGATTCTTGCGCGAGCTGAGCTGATAGGTGCGGCTATTACAGATCGTGCGAATGGCCCATTTCTGACTGAAATTGTTGGTCACGAACTGACGTGACAGTTCGTCCAGCAATCGTGCGTTCGAAGGCGGATTGGAATCGCGGAAATCATCGATCGGATCCACGATTCCTCGACCAAACATATGCCCCCAAACCCGATTGACGACGCTCTTGGCGAAGAACGGATTCTCGGGTGACGTCAACCATTTGGCAAAGACCACTCGGCGATCTTCATCGACACCGACATCGACATCGCCTTTCAAGAGCAGATGCACCTTCATTTGCTTGTTCGTCCGCGGCTGGGTCACTTCCCCCCCGCCTTGGGTGAAGATGACTTCTTCTTCGGCATCGACCGAATTTTTACGACCGACACGCGCGAACGCGGCCGCGATTCCGTAATAGTTGTCCTGTGTCCATCGTTCGAACGGATGATTGTGGCACTTGGCACATTGAATCCGCACGCCGAGAAACAATTGCGCCGTCGTTTCTGTCGCGTCCTGAGGATCACGACTTGCCCGCCAGAAGTTGGCCGGCGGATTCTCGAACACGCTGCCATTGGCGGTCAGCAGTTCACGTGCGAATTGGTCCAATGGTTTGTCGTTCCGAATGGATTCGTAAATCCATTGCCGGAATTTGTGGACTCCAGCCATCTTCAGCTTCTTGCTATTCGAACGCAGCACATCCCCCCACTTGAGGGCCCAGAACGAAGCGAACTCGTCACTGTCGAGCAGCCGATCGACCAGCGCCGCTCGCTGCGACGCACTTTTCTCTGCGAGAAACGCCTTGGCTTCCTCGGCCGTGGGCAAGCGACCGGTCAAATCCAGCGTCACGCGGCGAAGGAATTCGTCGTCACTGCAGAGGTCCGAGGGCAAGATCTGCAATTGCTTCAACTTCTCGAACACGGCAGCGTCGACGAAGTTATTTTCAGGTGGATTGTTCCAGGCGAATCCCGGAACGTCCTCGAGAAACGTCATGTAGGTCGTCGACATCTTGTCGAGATAGCGTCCCAGAATCGCGGTCTCACCGCGTCCATTCTTCGTAACCAGGCCCTGGGAATTGACCGAACCGACGGATTCATTGGACGAAGAAAAATCGGTCAGCGGCGTCAGATCGCGAATCGACCCGTCACTAAAATGGCCGAGCATTATGATCTGCTGACGTGCGGCTGGTTGACGAAGAACTCGCTTGGAAGGCACCGTGACAATCTTCACCAGGTCCGGTTCCGTCGCGGGATCAAGCCGCATTCCTTCGGCGATCCATTGTTCGAGCGTTCGATGGGCGGAATCACCCTTCGTCAATCGTTTTCCACCACCATGAGCCACTTCCATCAGCGGCTTTCGGAGCAACAGGCTTTGGCCGGGCTCCATGATGTTGGTCCGTCGGCCAAAGAATTCAGAACGCACCGTCATAATGTCGAGTGCCGAATCGTAAGCCCGCAACGAAAGCCGAAATCCCCCCTTGCCCGACGGTGACCCATGACAGGCCCCCATATTGCATCCCGCCTTTGTCAGCGCCATCTGAGTTTCGTTCTTGAAACTGATCGGAGCCGCCACATCAAAATTCTTCACCACTACCGGGACAGCGACCGACTGGCCGCCCACCGCTGCCGTGATAGTGGCCTCGCCATTTCCCACGGGCAGAGCAAGAGCCCCCTCGATCTTCACCACGGCTGGATTCGATGAGACAAACGCCGCAACGGACGTCAGATCACGCACGTCCTCGCCGGAATACTTGCCTGTGACCAGCAACTGCTGCCGCGAACGTGGGCCCAACAATTCAAACGGGGTGGGTTCCAGCACGATAGCCGCAGGCTGCCCGACGTCAATCGGTGCTTCTGCCCAGGCGAAGCACGGGATCATGGCGATCACGCCGAGTGAAAACCATCGGGAAAGAGCATTCGTTCTCATCGTCATCGTCTCCGACTAGGAATCGCGGCAGAGATACAACGTATCGAATTTCAGTGATTTATTCGACCGCCAGCGTCACCGCCGCAGATGTCGCTTCCAATTTCGCAGCCCCCGCCATCGCGTCACCTTTGACAGTCAGGTTGTTGATCGTGGCCGCTGCCACGTCAGCCGTCGCGGTTAATTTCAGGTCAACGCTTGTCTGGTCGGCGGGAATTGTCGCAGGTGCCGCGGTGATTCCGGCAGGCAGGTTTTGCAGAGTCACATTCACTGGTCCGGCGAAAGCGGGGTTGCGTTCAACAATCGCTTTCACGATCAGCTCGCCGCCTTTTGAAATCTTGCCTCCGGCAGGATCCAGCTTCATCGTCATCGGAGCAGTGAGATTCAAACGCAAAGCCATTCCTTGAACGGCGGTCTTGTCACCTTGCTTCAGGGTTCCGGTCAGCGCGGCCGTGAAATCACCCAATGCAGCCTGATTGTTGGCCGAGATCACGATCTCCGCCTCCGTCTGCCCCTTATCAATATTTTTGACGGCCACTGTCACGCCGGCAGGAAGACCATTCTGGGCCGGCGTGACGGCAACGACCACGCCTTCTTCAAAGCCTGCGGCTCGCGTGGCAATCAACTTCACCTTGGCCGACAGGTCCTTGCCGAAAACAACGACACTTGGTTCGGCACGCCAGGCAAAACCCGGAGCCGGTGCGGAAGAGGCCGCGACAGATTTGCTCAGCATCAGCGGCGACCACCGCATGTTGTTATTGCGTGCTTTCAGAACCCCGCAGATTTCTGCCGGAATCACGACATCGGCATCACCGATTCGGGCCGTGCCGACGATGGCAATATTGTAAAGCTCTCCTGCGGCAAAATCGGGCCCCGCCTGCAGCGTGATCGCGGCATCGTTCCGGCCGGCACCAATCACCGACTTGCTGGCGGTGACTCCCGCCGGCAGATTCAAGGCACTTAGTTCGATCGGTCCGTTGTAACCGGTCCGAACGGCAGTGACCGTCGCCATGACCGATCCACCAGCGGGAATATTCAACGCGTCGAGTGAACCGGCCAATGAGAATTGAGGCGAAGTGGTCGTCGCGGCGATGCGATACACATGCTCGCTGCCTCCGCGGTGATTCAAATCTTCCACCACCAGCGAGTACTCGCCATCACTGGGAAACTTGAACGTCAGCGAACCTTCACTGGTTCCACTGTCCTCAGCGGCCGCCACTTGACCGCCGTCTTTATTCAAAATCCGAAAGTTCAGATCCGTGGGCGACCCTTGTTGTCGAGTAATCCCCGTGAGCGTAATCGATTGATCTTTCTTCGCGGCGAAGACAAATCGGTCCACGTCACCCGGCTGTTCAAACCGCCCATTGATATCGTGACTGAGATCAACTTGGTTGGCCTGCTCGGCGGTATTGTTCGGTTCGTGTTCGAGGAACTGCGGCGTCGAGACCACCGCGACAGTACTGTATCCACTCGCCCCGTTCGGGCGTTTCAAACTGAAGTTCATCCATTCCGCCGTTTGAGTCGGTGGTACGGCCAGCGTCATCGGCGACAAGCCGTCCACGGCAAAACCAGCCAGCGTGACGTTCGTGGCAATGCCGCGTTGGACAGCCAGCGGATAAGCTACGGTCGCGACTGGAAAATCGCCAATTCGTAACCGGTATGTCCCGCCGCCGTATTTGATGTCTCGCAGTTCGAGAAGGTATTCCCCGGCGTCTTTGAACGTGTAGATAATCGATGAATCGCTGCTCAGCCCCGGCGTATCATCGTTGTAAGCCAGTTCACGCCCCTTCGTATCAAGCAGGCGTAAGAATGGATCGAGTGACGAGCCAATCCGCCGTGCCAACACTTCGAACGACAGTCGCTGCCCGGCAGTGACCGAGAATTTGAAATACTGCCAGCTCAGTCCAGCCACCGCCCCATCGATGGCCGTGGGCACCGAAACAACTTGTGCCGAGGCCAGTTGCACGTTGGATCCGACCGACGCGATCGACGGCAAGTCATCGATAAAGATCAACCGCAACGGCGAGATCCCTTTGTCGGTCACAACTCGCGTCGCATAGATGCCACAGGCCGTCTCGGCCGGTACGTTGATTTTGTAGGTCACTTGACCCGGATTTTCGCCATTCTTTTCGATCCCTTCTGCCAGGACCGCTTCACCGGGAAAACTCAGCCACAGCTTTTTTGCAACGGCCAGATTCCCACCGTTGATCTGGAACTGCGTCGCGGCACCGGGAACCAAAGCTCCCGGAACAGTTCCATTAATAACGGGCTCTTGCGCGACGACGACTGACGCACACAGGCCGAGAACGATCGGCAACGACTTCATGAGGCGGCAAACCAACATGCGGTTCGACTCCAAGGAGGGTCAGCAGGCGGGAGAAATTCAGGCGGGGAAGACATCAACCTTAGCTGATGGCTTATCATACGGAGCTGCGCCAACGGGCGTCAATTTGAAAGACCGTTTCTCCCGGGAACTTTGCCAGGAGAAAGAAACGAATAAAGACGCACTGTCAACACGCCTTAGTGCCCTGTGTCATTTCACTTGCGTCTTCTTTACGGTCTTCGACTCCCTCAATTTCATCACGCCCCCAAGACGGCAGAACTCAGGACCAACATACGTCGTCTTTTCCTGCTCGAGGTGGGCGACCAACGCCGGTGGCATGATTCACTCCGAAAAATCCTGTCGGACGGAATAATCCTTCTGTCCGCTCCCTCAGCCGCTCGCCAGCGGCAACCACCCCTGTTTGCCGAGCATTCGCCAGCGGCGTACACTCTGAGGAAATCGAATTCCTCCAGAGAAGGCTGCTGTGATGTCTGCATCTCCGTTTGTTATCAATGTCACGAAGACGACGTTTGAGCACGACGTGGTTCAAAAGTCGATGGAGGTTCCGGTCGTCATCGACTTCTGGGCTCCGTGGTGCAATCCCTGCCGCCAACTCGCCCCGATTCTTGAAGCCCTGGCAACCGAGATGGCCGGCAAGTTCGTGCTGGCCAAAGTGAACACCGACGAAGAACCCGAGATCGCCCAAGCTTTCCGGGTCGAATCCTTGCCGACCGTATTCGCCTTGATTCAAGGCCAGCCTGTCGATCAATTCTCGGGACTACTGCCGGCCGATCAGGCCCGTGAATGGATCATGCGGCTGTTACCCTCGCCCGCCCAATTGTTGGCGCAAGCGGGGATGCAATTGGCCGAGACCGACCCCAAGGCAGCGGAACTGAAATTTCGCGAAGCGCTCGAACTGACGCCTGACGATGATTCGCTGAAGATCTTTCTCGCGAGTGTCGTCTTGAAACAGGGCCGTCTGGACGAATGTGCCTCGCTCTTGGAGGCACTCGAAAAACGCGGATTCCTGGAGCCGGAAGCCGAACGATTGAAATCGGAACTTGACCTGCGACGTTCGGCCGCCGAGAGCGGCGGTGTCGACATCGCTCGCAAAGCGGCAGAAGCGGACCCCACTAATCTGAAGGCCCAAATCCAATTGGCAGACGCCTACGCCGCCTCGTCACAGCATCGCAAGGCACTGGAGATCTGCCTGAACGTGGTCCAGAATGACTATGGCGAGGCCCGGGCCGAAGCAAAGGCGACCATGGTTAAAATCTTTGACATGCTGGGCCCCGGATCAGAACTGACCGGTGAGTTCCGTCGAAAACTGGCGACCGCCCTGTACTAAATCTGTTCATTCCGAAACTCAAGATCAGCGCACGCGTAACTTATCAGGTCATTGAACCGGCCGGAAAATCTGTCCCGCCGAACCGCCGATGTCCGGCGAATGAAAGAGGATTCCGGGAGATCACAATTGGCAGATGAAGGGACCACAGACGAAATCCGCCTGACGGTAGACCGCATCTACCGTACGGAATCGCGGCGAGTCTTCGCGTCGCTGGTCCGCCTGCTGCGAGACTTTGACCTGGCGGAAGAAGCATTGCATGATGCCTTCACTTCCGCCGTCGAGCAATGGGCGCACGACGGGATTCCCGCCAATCCCCGTGCGTGGCTCGTGTCCGCAGGTCGGTTCAAGGCAATAGATGTATTGCGTCGTCGTACCCGACTCGACGCCGTCCTGCACGAAGTCGCGCAGCGGTTGGAAGAAACCGCCAGTGCCAACACGGTCGTGCAGCAGCAAGACATCGAGGATGATCGCCTGCGGTTGATCTTCACCTGTTGTCACCCGGCATTGGCCCATGCGACTCAGGTGGCATTGACGCTCCGCGAAGTCTGCGATTTGACCACCGAAGAAATTGCCAGTGCGTTTTTGACAGCTCCCTCCACCATGGCCCAACGGATTGTTCGGGGCAAAGCCAAAATTCGCGACGCGGGAATTCCGTACGAAGTTCCGTCCGTCTCCGATCTTCCCCACCGTTTGGATTCGGTGCTGTCTGTGATCTACCTCGTCTTCAACGAAGGGTATTCCGCATCGTCCGGCGACTCATTAATCCGCGCCGATCTCTCGGAAGAGGCGATTCGCCTCACGCGGCTGCTACTGGAATTACTTCCCGATCCCGAGATTATGGGACTGCTGGGATTATTGCTGCTGCAAGAATCACGACGTGCGGCACGCATGTCGCCCAATGGCGATTTAATCCTGCTGGAAGAGCAAGACCGTTCGCTGTGGAATCGCCGGCAAATCGGCGAAGGGAAGTCTCTGGTCAGTCAAGCGATTGCCTCGCGGCAGTTTGGCGCCTACACGATCCAGGCCGCCATCGCGGCAGTCCATGCCGATGCCACAACAGCCGCTGAAACTGATTGGGCTCAGATTGCAGCTCTGTATGATCTGCTGGCCCAGGCCAATCCGTCGCCTGTGATTGAACTCAATCGAGCGGTGGCCATTGCCATGCGCGATGGTCCGCTGGCCGGATTGGAATTGGTTGATGGAATTCTGACTCGGGGAGAATTAATCGATTACCACCTCTTGCACGCCGCGCGAGCCGATTTGTGCCGACGACTTGGCCGTACCGACGCGGCCCGTCAATCATTCGAACGCGCGTTAGCCCTGGCCAAGCAAGAACCGGAACGGCGTTTTCTGGAAAAACGCCTGCGAGAACTCGTTTGATTCTCTTCGCAAAAAAACTTTTCGGTTGTCGATTTTCTGATTTCCCAGTCGACTATTGTGTGAAATCAGCCACATTCCAACGCCTGATAAGTCTGACACAAAACTGGAGAACTTCCGATGAAATACCTGTTGCTGATCTATTCGAACGAGCAATCCTGGACGCCGGAAGAGCGGGAACAATGTATGGTCGATTCGTCCGCGCTCTGTCACGAAATGAAGAGCAAAGGCCAATATCTGGACGCATCACCCTTGCAGGCCGTTTCGACGGCAACCAGCGTCCGCATCCGTGCTGAAAAGCGTCTGGTGACCGACGGTCCGTTCGCCGAAACCACGGAACAACTCGGCGGATATTTCCTGATTGAGGTCAAGACCCACGACGAAGCCGTCGCGATCGCCAGCCGCATACCCTCCGCAAAAAAAGGCACGGTCGAAATCCGACCGCTCGTTGAACTCTCCGGCCTGCCGTCGCGAGACTGAAGATTGAACCAGGACTCGCCAGATCCTCAGTGATCTTCCTACAAATGGCCCGGGCTTCGCACACAATTTTGAAACGAAGGCCAGTTCCCAAGCTCGGACCAGAGAGACCCAAAACACAAACGGAAAAGAAAGCGGCGGTACAAGTCCCCCCTGTCGGCGGCGAAGTTTGCGGTTTGACCTTTGTTTTCCGGGATTTTCGTCTTCGTCCCTAAGCTGTTTCAAATTCTTCCCTGCCCACAAACGCCTCGTAAAGCGTTAACCGTCGGCCCTGCGTTGTGGCCCAGAGTGCACCACCATGATGAAAACGGATCCGATTGACGGGCAGCCATTTTGATCGGAAGCCGGCCTGACAGGATGCCACTCCACCAACAATATTCGCCGAGCAATGTTCGCTCGATACAAGGAGAAATCTCATGAAAGTCATGGTCTTCATCAAAGCCACCAAGGACACGGAAGCCGGCGTCATGCCCAGCCAGGAACTGCTCACGGCGATGGGTCAGTTCAACGAAGAACTGGTCAAGGCAGGCATCCTGGTGTCAGCGGAAGGTCTTCAACCCAGCTCCAAAGGCGCCCGCGTCCTCTTTTCCGGTAAGAATCGAACCGTCACGGACGGGCCCTTCACCGAGACCAAGGAACTGGTTGCCGGATTCTGGATCTGGAAAGTCAAGTCGATGCAAGAGGCGATCGACTGGGTCAAGCGGTGTCCGAATCCGATGAACGAAGATTCGATGATCGAAATTCGCCCGACCTTTGATTGTGCCGACTTCGGCGAGGCCATGACGCCGGAACTGAAAGAACAAGAATCCCGTCGTCGCGCACAAACCCTGGGACTGGGGCCCCCGCGCTTCGAAAACGGACCGACCATGCTGATCGCTGGTCTCAACGAAAGCTATACCTTCGAAACGCGAGTCAACATCCCCGCTCAGTGGCACCGACTGGCTCCTCACATCGGCAAGGTTCCGGGACAACGGGGCATGACGACCTACGGTGTCTGCTGGAATTACCAGCCCGGACATGGCTTCGATTACTTGTCAGGAGTCGAAGTCGGTGACAGCAAAGCGCTGGTGGCCGGTTTCAGCCAGATCACTCTGCAACCGCGACGGTACGTCGTTTTCTCTCATACGGGCCATGTTTCCGAAATCCCTAAAACTCTGGATACCATCTGGGACAAGTGGGTTCCCGAAGCCGGTTTCGAAGTGGTCGAAGCCCCCAGCTTTGAACGTTACACCGAGGAATTCAATCCCCAGACCGGCCTGGGCGGGACGGAGATCTGGATCCCCATCAAGGACTAACCCAACTTCGTCAGAAGTGTGAAAAAGTTGCCTTTTCCAAAAAATAAACGCCTTGTTTTTGTGGGACAGTTTCAAAAAACGCCTATGTTTTTTCTTCAGATGCGATGTAGTGAGAACAAGTGATCTGGTCGGTGAGTGAAT
>CAIQIR010000121.1 GCA_903871875.1 uncultured Schlesneria sp. | reverse complement strand
TTCTTAACACTGGTCATGAACTTGTTCATTAGTTTCCCTCTCTGTCAACACGCAGCCCGAATCCCGCACCAGGAACCCAAGCCTTTATCAAACTGAGACGTTCGATCTGTCGTCACTACACTGCGGCGACCACGAAACACCCCTGCACCCCATCAGGACCACAACAATTTGCGGTGTCAGACCTAGACTAGTCATCGCGGTTACTGCACCACGATGCGTTCAGGTGGACACACCGCAAACCTAGGTCGAATTGGAGTGGCGTCAAATCGGTTGACAAAGAAACGCGAAAAATTTCGCAAAACCATTCGAGCGAAAAACCGCGTTTGTCTTAAATCACGACAAGCCCACCAAAAACCGGCGGGCATATTTACCCAAGATGTCGGTTTCGATGTTGACGGTTTGGCCGATCGCTCGCTGGCCGAGCGTTGTGACCGAAAGAGTGTGGGGAATCAGCGCGACGGTAAATCGCTCACGTTCGACAGTCACCACAGTCAAACTGACGCCGTCAACGGCCACCGATCCCTTGGGAACCATCAGTTCGGCCAACTCGGAAGCCACTCGAAATCCCATTGTCACCCAGTCAGCGTC
The DNA here is from genome assembly GCA_903871875.1 of uncultured Schlesneria sp. GTDB lineage: Bacteria > Planctomycetota > Planctomycetia > Planctomycetales > Planctomycetaceae > Schlesneria. The sequence continues at coordinate 57,609 of CAIQIR010000121.1, read as the reverse complement.
GCGGTCCAGTTGATCGACGGTTCCCACCCCATCGACATGGCCCTGCACAAAATGGCCACCCAATCGACCGTTCACGGGAAGAGAGCGTTCAAGATTGACCAGATCGCCCGAGCGAAACGCTCCGAGATTGGTTTTTGACAAGGTTTCCTGTCCAGCCTGAAAAGACCAATTCCCCCGCTCCAGCGAAACGACCGTTAGACAACATCCATTGATGGCAATACTGTCGCCACATTGAGCGGACGGGACGTTCTCGACACCGTCAGACAAAAAGAAGTCCGGAGGTGTCAACACGATCCGTACACCTCCCGGCTCCTTATTAATGGCGGTGACCTGGCCCAAACCTTCCACCAGTCCTGTAAACATGATGTCTCTCGTTCATCTTTGGCAAAATCGAGTATTTCCCCGGACGCGGTTCCCTCTTCGCTGAAGAATAGGCTTCGCCCTGGATTCCCGCAAATACGTCCACCCCACTACCGAAGACAGCGCGTAGGAATTTCGCAGGTCAATGATCTCGTTTCCTGGGCGGCTGGGCCGATTGCTGCCCGGGAGAATTGTTTCGCGGCGATGGCTATCGATAGTTCGAACCTGTACTTAGAATCGTGTGTCTACTCGAAATGGCGAAGAATTTCGGGTGGAAATGGGAACCGACGATTTGTATGTCCCTCACAGTGCGGGGGTAATGCGCGGCGGGTGTCTCAACATCGAAATATCGACTTACTACATAGAGTGCCCCACGCACGAAAACAGTTTGGATCTGGTTATGACCGCACGACGCATTCTTGTGACTTCCGCGTTGCCGTACGCGAATGGTCACATTCATCTCGGCCACCTGGTCGAATACATCCAGACGGATATCTGGGTGCGTTTTCAAAAACTTCGTGGCAATCGTTGCATCTATATCTGTGCCGACGATACCCATGGCACAGCGATCATGATTCGTGCCCGACAGGAAGGCCGGCCCGAAGAAGAATTGATCGCCGCAATGCGAGAATCCCATCTCCGTGATTTCGCAGGATTCGACATTGGCTTCGATAACTATGGCAGCACGCACAGCTCGCAGACACGAAAGGCCTGTCATGAGGTCTGGGCCGCGTTGCGGGCGGCGGGTTTGATTGTCGAAAAAGATGTTACTCAACTGTTCGACCCGGTGGAAAAGACATTTCTGGCGGACCGATTCGTCAAAGGAACGTGTCCCAACCCCGAATGTCATGCTCCTGATCAGTACGGAGACAACTGCGAAAAATGCGGCTCAACCTACAGCCCAGTGGATCTGATTAACCCGGTCAGTACGCTTTCAGGAGCCACTCCGGAATTGAAAACGGCGAAGCACCTGTTCGTCGAAATCGAGCGCTTGCACGATTGGTTGACCGAGTGGACGCAGACCGGGAACCATCTTCAAGAAGAAATCGCGAATTACCTGAAAGGCCATTTCCTGGTCGACCCGTTGCGCAACTGGGACATTTCACGACCGGCGCCGTATTTTGGCTTTGAAATCCCGGACAGCCCCGGAAACTATTGGTACGTCTGGTTCGACGCTCCGATCGGATACATCGGTTCGACGGCCGAATGGTGTGAGCGACATGGTGAGCAGCTGGATGACTGGTGGAAAAGCTCGTCGTCCGAGATCCATCATTTCATCGGTAAGGACATCACTTATTTTCACACGCTGTTCTGGCCGGCCATGCTGAAGACGGCTGGATTAAGTCTGCCCGAAAAAGTGCATATCCACGGCTTCCTGACCGTGAACGGCGAAAAAATGTCGAAGTCCCGCGGGACCTTCGTTCAAGCATCGACCTATCTCAAGCATCTCGATCCATCGTGGATCCGCTACTACTACGCGTCGAAGCTGGGTTCGCGGCTGGACGATCTGGATCTGAATCTGGACGAGTTCGTCAATAAAGTGAATTCGGATCTGGTCGGCAAAGTGGTCAACCTGGCCAGCCGCACGGCGCGATTTATCGAAGGTGTTGGTCTTTCGGCCGTTTATCCAGATGACGGAGGTCTGTTCGCCGAGGGGGCTGCTCACGCCGAATCGATCGCCGCCGCTTATGAGGCGTGCGATTTCAATGGCGCCATGAGAATCATTATGAGCCTGGCCGACCGGGCAAATCAGTATGTCGAACAGACTGCGCCCTGGACGCTACGAAAGGATCCCGCGCGAGCTGTCGAATTGCAGTCAGTATGCACTGTCACACTGAATCTATTCCGACAGATTGTGGTTTACCTGGCCCCCGTACTGCCGCGTCTGGCCAAGCAGGTCGACGAATTATTTCAACAGCCGATTTCCCATTGGAACGATTCACAGACGCCGCTCGTGGGAACGCGCGTCTCCAAGTTCGAACACCTTATGAAGCGAGTTGAACTCGCACAGGTTGAAGCCATGATTGAAGAAGGTCAACAAGCCGCTCTCGAAACCAACGCCCCTGCCGCAGAGGCGGCCGCACCGGCATCGCCCTGGAACGACGGACCGGAGGCGCTCGCACACGAACCACTGGTTGCCGAACATTGCTCGATCGACGATTTCACCAAGATCGACCTGCGAGTCGCCCGAATTCTGGCCGCGAATGCGGTGGTGGGCGCGGATAAGTTGCTGCAGCTGACCCTGAGCATGGGTGGCGAAGGAACTCGTAACGTGTTCGCGGGCATCAAGAGTGCTTACAAGCCCGAAGACCTGGTTGGCCGATTGGTCATTTTCTGTGCCAACCTCGCTCCGCGAAAAATGAAGTTCGGTCTCAGCGAAGGAATGGTTCTGGCCGCGGGTGCAGGTGGTCAAGAGATTTATCTGCTCAATCCCGACAGCGGAGCCAAGCCAGGGCAACGCGTGCATTGAGAGACAAGGAAATCGCTGCTGCGCTGGAGATGCGCAGCCGGCAAGGGACTGGCAGAGGGATCGTCACTGGCCAATGCCCCTGCCGCTGGCACGCCGAATGGTCCACACGGATTGAAACCAACGCGACGGAATGGAACTGATATGTCGAATTCGGAACGTTTTTCTACCGGAATCCCGGCTCTCGACCAGTTGCTGGGAGGCGGGCTGATTCCCGGTACGCTGACGGTGGTCATGGGAGCGACGGGTATTGGCAAAACGCAGCTCGGACTGCAATTTGCCAATGCCGGCCAACAACAGGAAGGTGAGCGAGGAATCCTGTTCGACATGACGTCGCGTGGCGATTCTCAAAACCACGCCGACTACGCCCAGCGGATTTTTGACTGGAAAATGAAATCACGCAACTTGGATGCCGCATTGGCTGCGGACGACGTCTGGAAACGCGAATTGATCCGATCCGATTATTGCCACGTCTTCGAACGAACCGGTCGACGAGTGACGATGCGCGATCTTGACCATGAACAATGGCAAGAGTGGCGAGTCGAATTGAATAAAAAACTCGATCAGGCCATCGCGTTCTTCTATGGCAATTTCGTTCACGGCGTGCGCCGCGCGGTGATCGATGGCGTCGAACCGGTCGATCGAGCCAGCGATTCGTTCCAATTTCATTTATTTGACTATATCTATCATCAAATCCTGCACAAAGACCATGACTGGGTCGCACGGGATCTGTTCCGCGTCCAGTTCCGTACACACCAGGACACCGTGATGCAGCATGCGTATGACCACCAAAAGCTGGCCACCATGCTGATGTATACCTCCCACGAAGTGCGACTGGACGATCTGATCGATCGGCCGCTGGAAAGCGGTGACGAGCTTTGCAATGCCAATACCATCATCTTGATGGGGAAGGTTCGCGAAGGAAATCGCATGCGCCGTGCCCTGCACATCGCCAAGCATCGAGGCAGCGCCGCCGACGATGGAATCATCCCGTACGAAATTGGCGATCAGGGATTGGTGTTTTAAAGCCACCGACGCGGTTAGACTCGTACATCGACCGTGCGAATCGCTGCTGGGCCAAAGCACTTGACGGAAATGTTCTTGGCCCGCACCGTTGATCGCATCCGGTGTTCGAGGAACCGAGCATGAATTCGGCGACGTCAAAAAACCAACCCAACGCCAGTGGCTATATCGATCCCGCCGCTTTAATGCAGCTTCAGTCGCTGGAACTGCGAGCACGGCATGTCGTACAGGGATTCATGATGGGGCTCAATCGCAGCCCCTACCACGGCTTTTCCGTTGAGTTCACCGAGTACCGACAATACACGCAGGGCGACGATCCGCGGCATCTGGATTGGCGACTGTTCGCTCGGACCGATCGCTACTACATCAAGCGATTCGAAGACGAAACAAACCTGCGATGTTTGTTGCTGCTGGATGCCAGTAAATCGATGAATTTTGGATCGATCGGCTATCGGAAATCCGACTACGCACGAACGCTGGCCGCCACACTGGGATATTTTCTGTCGACCCAGCGTGACGCCGTCGGTCTAGCGACCTTCGCGGCGGAAATCGAAGATTACATTCCGCCCCGTTATCGCAGCGGCCATTTACATCGACTGATGGTGTCACTCGAAAAAGCGGCGGAAGGGGGCACAACGCATTTGGCTAGACCGCTAATCCAGATCGCGGAGCGGCTGAATAAACGCGGCATGCTGGTGTTGATGTCGGATTTGCTGGCCCCGCTCGAAACACTGGAAGAAAGTCTGGGTAGCCTGACGGTCCGCGGCCAGGACGTCATCGTGTTTCATATCCTTGACCCCGAAGAACTGAAGTTTGATTTTTCCGATCCCGAACTGTTCGTCGATCTAGAAACCAACCACAAACTATACGTCGATCCGTCGGCAGTTCGCGGTGAATATTTGCAACGCTTTGGCGAACATCTATCAGCCATTGAAAGCATTTGTTCGCGATTGGGACTGGTCTATCATCGCCTGAGTACCGACACGCCGCTGGAAACGGCCCTGCCAGAAGTTATTCGGGTCCGGATGCAGGCCCGAGGTAATAGTCGCACGCGCATTGCACGACGATGATCTAGAGCGATTTCCGGCAGCAAATGGTCCAGTGCCGGTCGCTTGTGGCCTGAACAACATTTTCTTCCAGTCCCAAGGGACGAACAAGATCACGTACTTCGGCCACAGTCAGCGCGGCATGCAGCGAATCTCGAAACATCTGTTGTTGATGATCGTTCGCGCCCGCTGCATAGGTTTGCACCAGGCCTTCCAAAGTCTCGCCATCATCTGGACGGAAGAGATCCCGTAGAAAGAACAACCCACCTGGCTTGAGCACTCGCCAAAGTTCTGCGATCACTTGCTGCGGTTCGGGAATGTGATGCACGATGCTATTGGAGATCACCGCATCATAAGTACCGGTGGTTTCGGGTAGCCGTTTGCAATCTCGCAAAGCGAGCGTGATGGATTCGACAAAGCCGGTTGCGACGACATTCTGCCGCGCCACAATCAACATCTGATCGGCCAGATCGCTGGCCGTAATATGGGCTCGCAGACCGCGACGCATCAATTCGATGGGAATCAGTGCCGTCCCGGTGCCGGCATCAAACAGATGCCACGGTTCAGGTCGCGGGCCATTTCCGTCGCCCCATGCTGACAGAAAATCATCGACAAAAATCCGATTCACCTGGCTGTGGTCCATCTGGTTGTAATCGTTCGCCTCATCAGCCGAATCCATCACTTCTGGTTCCAGCGTCCGAACAAGCATGGGATGTGACCTTTCGAAAAATCGTCTCAGACTGACCAAGCAGCGGTGGTGACTCGATCGAATCACCCCAGTGAACCGGCTTCCGCCTCCCGGGGTGAAGCAGGTTCACGAACGAGTCGACAGTGCCGCATGAATCGCATTTAAGACCTCGCCATCGCTCGGAAATTCCGATGGCAGCAATGGTCGCAGTGGAATCGGAACTTCATCCATGCGATAGGCCGTGCCGGGGCGGTGAATTCCATAGATGGCTGTGGTGATCCGCACTGTCGGCTCGAACGAGATTTCCCCGAAGGGATGTTCCAGCAGAATGGTGGGAACCCGCTGAAGATGGTCCAAAGCGGCGGGAGAAAAACAATCTAGTCGAGACGATCCAATCAACACGACGGCATCCGTCTCGCGACGTTCAAGCATATCGGCGGCCGAGAATTCGTCGGGGCTGTAACGAGGATACCCGCGAGCTAAATTGACACTGAAGGGATAACCGGTCTGCCAGCACAAGACGCTGTCGGCTCCGGAAACGTCTCCGGCGACGCGCATGCGGCGGGCATAGAACCGTGTGTATTGATTCAGTTCAGTGACCAATTGCAACAGGGCCTGCACGTTATTGTTTCCCATCGGCTGCAAGACCAGGCCGTAGCCAAAAAAGATAATCCCACAACGACAGGTTTTCATTCGCTGCGCCAAATCTCGCAATTGGTCGAGAGGCAATCCGGTTCGCGATCCTGGCCGAGGTTCAACTCCACGCAGCAGCCCGCGCAGTGTCCAGAGTGCTTCAAAATCCTGATCTTTTTCGACTTCCAGATAATGATCCGCCAGATCGGCCGTTTCCGTCCGCTTGGAATCAACGACGATCAACGTCCGATCGGCGCGGCCACCGGGCGTCAACATGCCCGCTTTCATGGAATACCGTTCCAGATGGCGCGGCTGCCACTGGATTGGGTCCGATCCCCAGTAAATCACCAAATCGGCTCGATTGCGGATTTCTCCCAGCGAGCAGGTTGATTCGCCAACCTGCTGTAAGGCCAGGATGGACGGAGCGTGCCCTTCAGAGGCCGTGGTATCAATTGTCGCACCCAGTCGATCTGCCAGTGCGACGGCAGCTCGCTGGCCTTCCGTGCTGCTGCGTGACAGGCCGTAGAACAAAGGTGAGCGTGACTGGCGCAAAATCGTCGCCGCTTGATCGATGGCTTGTTCGAAAGCGACTTCGGCTCCCGATTGCAGGGCTGCGGGAAATGGCTGGGAATTCTGTTGTTCGAACCAGTTTCCAATTCTTGAGCAAAATGGCTGATAGTCCACGATGCGCCCGTCGCGGACGGTGACGCGTAGATCATCGCAAACGCACGCACAGACGGTACAGGCAACGTCTTCAAACAGTTGTTCAGACACTCGACATTCATCCTGGGAACGACCGGGTACTAAAAATCAGACATCGGAACAGTCTACCGCAAAATCGGGCCGATCCCGACCGTGCGGCACACATTCCGGCGAGAAGGTTGGCGGGGTTCGTCGATCCGCCTAGAATCCGCTGTCGTTCATCACGGCAAATCCCTCGATTCATCAATCTGTTCCGTCAATTTGAATACCGACGAGAAAAAGGAATTCTGACCATGAAGGTGCTTGTATCAGGAGCCACAGGGCTGGTTGGTTCAGAGCTTGTGCCATTCCTGACGAAACAGGGACATGAGGTCTATCGCCTGACACATTCCCAGCCACGCGAAGCCCATGACATCACGTGGGATCCAGCGCACAATCAGCTTCCCAAAGCGCGGTTGGAGGGAACCGAAGTTGTGATTCATCTGGCGGGTGAAAATATTGCCGGAAAGCGATGGAACGCCAAAGTCAAAGAACAGATTCGCCGTAGTCGACTCGACGGCACCAAGCTTTTGTGCGAGACGATCACGCAATTGCAGACGTTGCCAAAAACGTTAATTTGTGCCTCGGCCATTGGTTTTTACGGAAACCGCGGCAGCGAATTATTGAACGAGACATCACCACCCGGTACGGGTTTTCTGGCAGACGTTTGCCGTGATTGGGAAGCGGCCTGCGAGCCGGCACGAGCGAAGGGAATTCGTGTCGTCAATCTGCGATTTGGCGTTATCCTGAGTCCCAAAGGGGGAGCCTTGTCCAAAATGCTAACACCGTTCAAAATGGGCGTCGGTGGAGTTCTAGGATCTGGCAACCAATACTGGAGCTGGATTGATGTCGACGATGTCGTGGGAATCATCAATCATTGCATCACACATGACAAATTGAGTGGGCCGGTCAATGCGACCGCTCCTTGTCCGGTCACGAATTATGAATTCACGAAGACGCTGGGTGCCGTTCTGGGGCGACCAACGTTCGTCCCAACACCTGGATTCGCGGCTCGACTGGCATTGGGCGAGATGGCGGATGATTTGCTGTTGGCCAGTTCCCGGGTCATGCCCAATCGGTTGAGTGAATCGGGATATCAATTTCATTATCCTGCTTTGGAACCGGCGCTCCGCCACCTGCTGAATCCGAAATCGAACCATTGAACGCCCGAGCTTTTGCCAAGGGGGGAATGAAAGATGAGTCATCCGCCGATTCGCTGGAATCAATCCCCGTTGGGACGACGACAGTTCCTGTTCGATGCCGCTTCGGGCTTAGGCGGTGTCGCGCTGGCGTCGTTGCTGGCCGACGAACAACGGTTGACGGCAAACGAAGAGATCAAGACCCCCATCCGGCCGGTGATCCGGCCTGAGGCTCCACTGGCGCGTCGCCCCACTCATTTCACTCCGCAAGCCTCTCGCGTGGTGATGATCTTTTGTTCGGGCGCCGTCAGCCACGTCGATACGTTCGACTACAAGCCCGAATTAATGAAACGTCACGGGCAACCGCTGCCGGGTGCCGAAAAACTGGTGACGTTTCAGGGTGAGCAAGGGAATCTGATCGCCCCACAATGGCCGTTCAAGCCGCGTGGGGAATCCGGCAAGATGATTTCCGACCTGTTGCCAAATCTGGCCGATCTGGCCGACGACATCTGTTTCATCCATTCAATGACGGCCAAAAGCAATACGCACGGTCCGGGCGAAAACCAGATGAGTACGGGTTATACGCTCGACGGTTTTCCGAGCATCGGTGCCTGGGTCAGCTACGCTTTAGGCAGCGAATCCGCAGACCTACCCAGCTTCGTCGCCATTCCCGACCCACGAGGCGTGCCTCAAACCGGATCCAATAATTGGAACAGTGCCTTCCTGCCAGCGGCATTTCAGGGAATACCATTCAACGCCGATAAGCCGATTGCCAACTTGGCCCGGCCGGCGGAAATCTCGGCGTCAACGGAAGCGGCCACGCTCGATTTTCTGAAACGGTTGAACGAACAGCATCTGCGGCAACATCCCGATGACACGAACCTTGCGGCCCGGATCGCCAGTTACGAACTGGCAGCGCGACTGCAATTGCGCGCCGTCGAAGTCTCGGATCTTTCACGCGAGAGTGAAGAAACACAGACACTTTACGGCGTCCTCGATTCCAACCCGATCAAGGCTGGTTTTGGACGGAATTGCCTGCTGGCGCGACGACTGCTCGAACGGGGAGTTCGGTTCGTGCAACTCTTCAACGGCTCGTATGCCATGGGCGAGGGTGTCGGCAATTGGGACGGCCACAAGACATTGAAGTCGCAATACGAAGTCCACGCACCAATTCTCGATCAGCCGGCCGCCGCATTGTTGAAAGACCTGAAACGAACGGGGCTGCTGGAAGATACACTGGTCGTCTGGGTCACCGAGTTCGGACGAATGCCGACATTCCAAAAAGGCGCCAGCGGGCGTGATCACAATCCGAAGGGCTTTACCTGCTGGCTGGCCGGAGCCGGCGTAAAACGCGGATTCAGTTTTGGTGCGACGGACGACTTCGGCCACACGGCCATCGATCAACCAACAACAATCTACGACCTGCACGCGACAATCCTGCACCTGCTGGGATTGGACCACGAACGCCTGTCCGTCTACCACAACGGGATCGAACGCCGATTGACGGATGTCCATGGGCACGTCTTGAAGCAGGTGCTGACGTCGTAGGTGTCGAGGTCGTCGTGCTCTTTCAAACGCGAAAACGTGCAGAGACTTTTCCGAAACATCGGTTCCGGCATCGAACAGTCGCGCTCTACGGCGCGGCAACATGTGGTGGGAACGATCGATTTCACGGAGGGGCGCGGTTTCGTATGGCCGACACTCGAAGAATGGCCTGCAATGGCCAACGAAACCGTTGGTTCGGCGACGACATTACCGCCGAAAAGTGGAAAATTCTGCAAAGCCTTGCTGAAGATTGGCTTAGCCGTCGATTGATGGGCGGCTGAAATGATCCGTGCGAAGGTCTCGCCTGTTTTTCTGTGGCGATCACTGTAAAACTATTTCGAACGCGGATTAAGGACATTCGGTGAAGACATCAATCACAGCCGCAAAATTGCGATTGACCTCAGGAGGGAATCTTTCTCATGCAAGCACAAGCCAGCTATGGATTGTGGGAATTCTTATTATTCTGGATCTTTACGGGAAGTGGGCTGCTTGGATTACCTCCCGGTGAACGAGATGCCGCTCTCCTGAAATCAGTTCCACCTCAAACGCTGGCCTATTTCGAGTGGTCCGCCCGAGGTCAGGGACAAGCCGGAGCGACGGGAATCGACGGATTTGCCGCCGACCCCGAGGTTCGACAATTTTTTGAACTGTTGGATACCGCGCTCGCTCAGCGTACGGCGGCCGAAGACGAAGCACCACTTCATCAATTGCGACACGAATTGCCGCAACTGGTGAAGTTGCTTTCAGCACATCCCGGTTGCGTGTTTCTGGGTTTTGAACCGAAACCGGCTGACAAACCGGGCGCTGCCTGGATCAACATGCTGACCGGGCTGCATGGCGGCGTGATTCTCAGCTCGGGCAACGATACCGACGCCTTGTGGCAGCTGTTGAATCGGATTTTGTCGTCGCTGCCTGACTACACTTTTGACGCGGCTTCCCCGACTCAATCGATTCCGATTTCGATCCCTGGTTACAAGCTGGTCGTTCATCGTGAAGCCGGACGCATTCTGTTTGCGTTGGGCGAAGGAACCCTGCCTCGGGTGATTGATGGACTCTCCGGCCGACTGCCGGGCCTCGAAGCAAATCCCAGATTTCGACAATCGTTGGACCGTGTGGCGATCCCACGTGTCTCAACGGTGGGGTGGATTGACGGTCAAGGAATTATTGCCGGCGCGACAGCGGCATTGGGTCCCTTGGGCGGCTTGGTCAGACCCATTCTGGCGATGGTGGGAGCCGATGCACTGGATCACATTGTTCAAACTTCGGGAGTCGACAATGGGACGATGATTCAGCGAACGTTCATCGCCACCGGCGGCAGAACCGACGGGATCCTGGTTCTGGCGGCGGGACAACCGATTCAAGCGAAGCAGCTCAGTCATATTCCGGCCGATGCCGATTTCGTATTGGCCACCAGTCTCAGTTTAAAAAGTGTTTATCAAGAAGCCAGAAAGCTGTTGACGACTGCCCAGCCACTCTCCGTACGCGTCTTCGACGAAGCGGTTAAGCAGCTGGAATCGGAACTGGAATTGAAGATCGTCGATGATGTGCTGCCCGCGTTCGGCGACACGATCACGGCCTTCGACTCTCCCTCGGCCGGTGGGGTGATCGCCACGAGTCTGGTCGTCAGCCTGGAAGTTCGAAATGTTGGCAAAGCCGAGATCGTCTTCCAGCGTTTGATGAAACTGGTCGAGCAATCGCTGCCGATGGATGCCGTAGACGAAAGCAATGGCGATATCACGACATTGCGCCAGCAGCCGTTTCTGGGGCATACGATCTATTACGTCCATACATCGGGGCGCAGCGATCGGCCCCCCGTGACGACGACGCCGACCTTCTGTTTAACGACTTCACATCTGCTGTTTGCGATCCACCCCCAAGCTATGAAGGCGCAACTGCGACAGATGAAATCGACCGGTCCGAAGTTCGATCAGATCGCCGATCAGAAAATCGTGCTGCCCGCTGGCGACATTTTGACGTACGCTTATCTCAACGGGCCTCGCGCGAATGGAATTGCCGGGACAGTTTGGCCCTTCCTGAGTCACTCGTGGATGACGGGCCTGGAAGCGGAAGGATTGTCGTTGGATGCGTTTGCCGTACCTTCGGCCGCCGCGATCGCACCTTATTTTGGTGATTCGTCGGCGGTCATTTCTCGCCAAAAAGACGGGCTGCTGGTCGAGACCAGGAATGCTCCTCCGATCATCGTTTCGGTGGCCTTACTGTCGGCCTACGATAAGTGGCTGGCATCGGAATACGAATTCCTGGAAGAAGCCCGTCGACGTAAGGCCAATGGAGTGGAGCAAGCCCAACTGGGAGCCCCGGCCGGAAACGAGGTTGTTCCCGCTGTCGCCCAAGTCAAGGATGCACCGGCCGCAGATACGAAAGACAAACCCTCACCTTATCGCAAATTGGCACCGATCTTCCTGAAAGCCCTGATCCCTGACGATATCAAACCGATGATTCCGGATGAGGCATTTCGTCAATTAGAAGAAGGTCCCTCGCAGGCGACGATTCAACGACGAGAAGAAGCTCGAAAACGCCGAGAAGAACGTCGACGAAAGCGGCTCGAACCGGTGCGTTAAACGTCGTCGCGACCAACAACCCCAGTGACGGTCGTTGGTCAAGGGGACCTGTCTTCGATGCCTCGGCAATTCCCTGGCGACGGCCCTGATCGTTTCCATCGGCGGGATCAAATATGGATGTCCCTTCCGGAATCGTCTTCGGTACTCAAAAGACCGCGTCAACCAGTGCTAGAAATCACTTCTTGACGAAGTCATTCAGGTTTTTGAGGCTTCCGGCGTCTGGAGCCTTACCGTTCAATACATCGTTGACGATCGGCACGATCACCTGATAGGCCGGCTGTGCGACCGCTTTGGTCCGTGTCAAAAGGCCGCCCGGCTTCTTTTCGACATCCAGGTCCTTTTCCTTCGATGTGTCACTGGTATGGAATGCGAGATACACATTCCAGAAACAATACTTCCAGTGCGGGTTGGACGGGTTGGCGGCGGCAGCATTGGAAAGTTCCAACGCACACTTGGCGATTGCATTCACAACATCATCAGGCTTGACTGATTTGGGCAATGGAACTCGTCCCAAGGCATAGCACGCCCGCGTACGAACTCGCCAATCTCGCTCGGAGTCTTTCACTAGTGATAAGAGCGTTTCGACGACAAATGGCCGATCGTTGTCTCCGGGGTCCGTCCCTACAATGTCGCAGTAACGCAAGGCCTCAATCAACCGAATCTGCAACCACCAGTAGATCGTGGTCTTTTTCAGTTCAAAAACCACGGCATTGGCAATTGCCGTTCGTTCCTTCGCATTGGGGTTGGCAAATCTCAGGATTCGAACCAGGCCCATTGCGGCCGCGACCTTCAGAGCATCCGGCTGACCTACGTTCCCATCTTCGCGGATGTCTTTGGCTTGCAAGACCTGCAACAGCAGAGAATAACCGGGCGCATAGTCCATCTCGCCGAGAATATAGACGGCGTGAAGACGCACATAGAAATTGTTCTTCAATAATTCGGGAATTTGCTTGAGGACTTCTTTTCCGATCAGCTGCGTCATGTCCGCGATTTCGTTGGGTCGTCTACCGGGCCCACCGACGTTGGAGATCTCATCAATGAATCGCTTGTGAATGGACGGAAGCTCGCTTTGCTTTTCTTTCAACGTCATCTCGGCCAGCCTGTAGCGAATCGTCGCTTCGACGACCTTTTGACCTGCGGGGCTGACATCGCAATCCGTTTTCGTTTTGTAGAACTTCGACGCCTCTTTTTTTAATCTCGCCATTTCCTCTTTGTCGGCGATCGGCTGATCCAGATCCATGATCGACAGACGTTCGGGCGGCGCCTGGTATCCAGGTGGCAAACGATCGGGATCGTTTTTCGCGTCTTCGGCTTTCGTGCGTGACCCCTGTTGTGCAGAGGCCGAGACATCGACCAGAAGCAGAGCAAATGAGAAGAGGACGGCCAGAGAGAACCGGATCGGTTTCAAACTGCGACCGAGAATCATCGAAAGAGAATTTCGCGCGCGGCCTTCCCTGACGTCAGATTGGCAGCGTGTTGATAAAGTACAAAATCGGTTCATGGACATGAGGGTCTCAGCACCAGCCCGGGTTTATTGGTCGCGACAAATTAACCACATCGGAGTGGTTTTGCCACCCGAAGGCCTGATTGTCACGTGAAAAGCTCGGTTGCAGGTAACTCCAGGGAGAATGTTTTCCTCAACGACAAGATTGAACCGAAATGAGTACGAAAACGAAAACACGGGCTGAACCAGATTCAGCGATGACATCAATGAACAGAATATGATAGGGGAGCGTAGACTGGAGGGAACCGGTCAACACCAATAACCTATCAGTGAGAGATCAGATGCGTCAAGAAGATAGTTCGGTTCCTTTGCCGATCATCTCGTTTGTTTTAAGCCCGGGAGGTCTCTGCCGATGAGGTAAAAGATCGATACCTTCGACAGGCAAACGTTGTTTCTTCCGATTTGCAGTGACTTGGAGCGAATGCAGTGATTCTGGCAGTTGGACTGACCCCGGCATGGCAGCAGACCTTATCGTTTAGGCAATTCAGGATCGGTGAAGTGAACCGAGCCTACGAGGCTGCGTGGTGTGCATCGGGAAAAGTACTGAACGTTGGCTGTGCACTTAATTCCTTCGGAATTCCGTCAAAAACAGTTTGTCCCATCGGCGGAGAGACGGGCCGGCAAATTCGTACGGACTTCGAACGACTCAAGATCCCGGTTCGGTGGATTTCTTCTCGGACCGCCACGCGAACATGCACCACGATTCTCGACGAGTCAACGGGATTGACCACGGAATTGGTCGAAAACTCCGGTCCCATTTCCTCTGGCGAATTGACCGAATTTTATGACGCTTTTGTCGAAGAAGCTCGATCGGCCCGAGTCGTCGTGATCAGTGGTTCGCTGCCTGAGGGAAGTCCGACAAACTTCTTCCGCCGGCTTTTAGAACAAACAACGGCCAAAGCCGTCCTCGACATTCGTGGGGCTGAACTGGAAGAGTCGCTGTCACAAAAACCATTCGTAGTGAAGCCAAACCGCGAAGAACTGGCCAGAACAGTCGGACGAAATCTGACTTCCGACGAAGAGTTGGTCGAAGCGATGTCGGAAATCAGACATCGTGGAGCAGATTGGGTCGTCGTCAGCCAAGGACCGGGGCCGTTGATGGCAATCGGACCTCAGGGGCTGATACGAATCGAGCCACCCAAAATTACCGTCCGTAATCCCATCGGCTGTGGCGACTGCCTGGCGGCGGGGATTGCCGCGGGAATCGAACAAGATGTCTCGATGCGCAACGCCTTGGAAATTGGCGTCCGGGCGGCTGCCGAGAATGCCAAAGAGTTGCTACCTGCCCGGAACCTGACGAGGTTGTCTTGAACTTATCCAGCTCTTCTGGCGAGATCATTCACGGAGGCCCCACTCCGCGAGCGGCGTATATCCATGTCCCGTTTTGTGCTCATCGCTGCGGTTACTGCGATTTCACATTGATTGCTGGTCGCGATGATCTGATCGGTGACTATCTGCGTGCGCTCGAATGGGAAATCGACCGTTTCCAGCTGTCGGGACGATTGCCTCTCGACACACTCTTTTTTGGTGGCGGCACGCCGACGCACCCCGCACCGAACGAACTGCGAGCCCTGCTTCGACTTGTCACGGAACGATTCGAAATTGCGGCCAGTACGGAATTCAGTGTCGAAGCAAACCCGTTGGATCTGACCGATCAGAAAATCAAACTGCTCGCCGAATTTGGCGTCAATCGGATTAGTCTTGGTGTCCAATCGTTTTCGCCATCTGCCCTCGTGTTACTGGAACGGGATCACGAGGCCGCGAATATCACCGACGTGATGACTCGGCTGCGTGGAACGTTCGACAATGTGTCGCTGGACTTGATTTTTGGTATTCCGGGACAATCGCTTTCCGATTGGAAAGAGACCTTGCGGCGGGCCATCGATTTCAATCCCGCTCATCTTTCCACTTATGGTCTGACGTTCGAACAAGGGACCGCCTTTTGGACCCGGCGCGAGCGGGGTGAACTGGTCAGCACGGACGAAGAACTGGAACGCGACCAATATGCCCTGGCGATGGAGGAGCTCGCCGCCGCCGGCTTTGAACAGTACGAGATCTCGAATTTCGCGAGACCCGGATATCAGTGCCGGCACAACCATGTCTATTGGAACGGCGACGAATACTGGGCGTTTGGCCCCGGTGCGGCGCGTTACCAAAACGGCCGGCGTGAAACCAACATTCGTAGCGTCCTGGGTTGGCTTGCTCGATTGGAGCGTCACGAATCACCGGTGGCGGACGCGGAAGAACTCGACGCCGAGCATCGGGCTCGCGAGCGAATCTATCTTGGCCTACGCCGCAATATTGGTATCAGCCGCCAGGCTTTTCGAGGGCAAACCGGGCTTGATTTGGATCGACTGTGCAGCGCTGCGATCGAGCAACAGAAACAGCTCGGATTGCTGGAAGACGATGGCCAGAGTATCCGACTGACGCAAGCAGGCCGTTTCGTCGCCGATCGAGTCGTGATGGAATTTCTCTGATTGCCCTTCGTAAATGGCGCACAGGACCATTCAGACGACCGAATTATGCCCGGCCTTTGCCGCGAAGGCGTTTATTGAACGCTCGCTGCAGCCGCAGATTGATTTTGGCAAGATCGAAAGCCAACGGCGAAAAATCAGGTCCCAAACGCCCCAGCAATGCGTCGATTTCTTCTTCGCGTTCTTTTTCAGGATGCCGAATCGCGTCGAGCAAACTCGACCAATTACGCATGCCGCCAATATCTTCCAGCGGCGCGATGCCTTTTCCGTCCACGCATTGCGGGTAAAGGATCGTCGGCGATGCCGCACAGGCATCTTCGATCACGATCGTGTGCCGCCAATCGTCGCCAAAATCATAGGTATATCGAAACTTTTTAATGTGGGCCGCATGTAGCTGGGCAATCGAAATGGCACGTTCGTCGATCGCCGCCCCGTCTTCGACCAACGGAACTCGAGTGCGGCGAATTTCAAATCCATGCAGATGGGAATCGTTCCAGCCCATGGTCAGCTGAATGATATGGTGCAGCACTTCAAGATTGGCCGCCTTAACCAGCACTCGCCGCCAGACACTAGGTTTCGAGTCATCCAGCGAGATCCGCAGCGAGTAGACGACGGAATCGTCGGACAGCACCGAAGGCAGACGATTCAATGCCTCTTGCGAATCGGCTACCGATTCCGCCGGTTCTGCGAACGTGAAAGCCAACATCGGCGGCGGATGTTTGAAACGGGACCAGAACTTCATCGCGGCGACGACTGAGTGCGTCCTGGCACTCGACGATTCCGTGGGGTTCAGTTTCCGGGGCATAATCTTCTCAAAAACACAAATAAGGCATGCATCGAACGTCCGTTTCCGGCTGCCGATCAAAAACGACCAGGCCGGGGATGCGATCTCTGCGGAACCTCTCTGGCCACTCGTCTTTGCAGGCCGTACCGAAGAAACAAATGAATTCCTGCGATCGGTCGACGCCTGCCCCAATGGATTGGTTTGATTAAACTAGCCGTGTGATTGGGGGGAAAGCAATGGTTTTTACGGCAAAATTGCAATCAGGATTTGTCTGAATTGGCCTTCAGCGCATTCAGGGCTGCCGCAGCATCGACTCGAATTCGAATTTCCGGATGGTGGTCCGAGAGCTCATTGAGAAGAGGAGTCAACTCCTGCCGCTGGCTTCCATTAAACTTGGATGCCAGTTCGGAAACCGCTTTGAGAACATTCTTCACGACCATGAATTGCTCGGAATCGATCGTTGATCCAGACTCCGAAGACGTTTCCGATTTGGGTGTTTCACTGACTGCCGGCACCTTGAGTGAGTCGATGAAGACAGAAAATCCAGCGGTCGAACCGTGTCGAGCAAGGCCGATGGCCGCATTTACACGCGTCATTTGATCGCCGCTTCCCAACAACACTTCCAGTTGGTGATTCGCTTCGGGAGAAGAGAACAGTCCCAAGGCAAATGCGGCGGAATGCTGAAGAACTGGCAGGGGATCACCGGACATCTGAATCAGTGCGTCGACAGTCTCAGGAGCATTCAGTGGCTGACCTCGCTCCATGGCTCGCCCCGCCACGAATGAAAGTGAAACCACCGCGCTTTTGCGGATATCGACATCGCGTTGGGGTTCCATCGCCATCTGCAGCGCCGGAGCGGTCACATCCAGTGAATCCATCATTCCCAAGGCGCGAGTCAAGTACTCTTGAATCGCCACGCCTTCTTTCGATGTCGAATTTTTTCGCAGTTCAATCATCAACTGATCGGCCAACCCCTGGGCGATTTCACGATTCGCCCGCAACTGATGGCCTTGATCGTCGCGGCGTGAATCCTGGTCAAGTACCTGGGCCAATCCGTACATGGCTCGATTGCGAATATGCAGATTCTGACTTTGCAGGTCTTGCAGCAGCTTGTGCCAGTCTTGTTCCTCACGGGCGATTAGACCGAACATCCACCAGATCGCGATGACGCCCATCACGATCAGTGCGGGGAAGAGGAACAATTGAACGATAAACCCCGCTGACGGAGGCTGTACGGGAGGTAGATCGTCCATCAAAGGAGAATCGGGAATCGACGAGGATTCCTGGTTGAAGTCGGTCATAACAGTTCCGATTGTCGAATCGATCAAGGACGGTGAAGACATTCTCCGCCGACGAGCATCGTTGATTATAAGGCGATTCTCTCCAGACTTGCAGTGGGTGGGGCGTTGCGAACAGAGGAAATGCTCGAGTTTCTTCCGTTCCTTGT
Organism: uncultured Schlesneria sp.; assembly: GCA_903871875.1. Classification (GTDB taxonomy): domain Bacteria; phylum Planctomycetota; class Planctomycetia; order Planctomycetales; family Planctomycetaceae; genus Schlesneria. The sequence continues at coordinate 39,179 of CAIQIR010000121.1, read as the reverse complement.
GACGTTGGGCAACACGCCCTAGAATTTGCCTCTCATTCCCGTAAAGTCCCGCCAATTTTGGATTTTTGCTTATGACTCGGCGATTTGTCACTGACCTTAAGGATGGAGAAATCGTCGACGATGTCTTTCTCGTTTCCGATAAACAACTTCGGGCCAATCGAAACGCGGCGCTTTATCTCTCTGTCGACCTTCGTGACAAGACGGGGATGATGAACGGCCGGATGTGGAACGTCTCGGAGGATTCCTGTTCGGGCGTTCAAAGTGGCGGTTATGTGCGAGCCCGCGGGAAAGTGCAGTTATTCCAGGGCACGCTGCAACTGATTCTGACTCACTGCGACCCGATCTCTGCCGCGACGGTTGATCCGGTCGACTTTGAACAAGTGTCGTCGGTCAAAATCGACCAGATGCTCGAACAGTTGCGAACGGTCCTGTTGGGGTTCGAAAACCCCCATCTTCGCACCTTGATGGAATGTTTTCTGGTCGACGAAACACTGTTGCACGCACTGACCGAAACTCCTGCGGGGGTCAAGGCCCATCATGCGTACCCCGGTGGATTGCTCGAACATGTCGTCACGCTGCTGAAGGCAGCGGAGAAAATGTGCGAAGTCTATACGGAACTGGATGTGGAATTACTGCAGGCGGGTGTGTTTCTGCACGACATTGGCAAAACACGAGAACTGTCGTGTGAATCGGGTTTCAATTATACGGACGAAGGACAATTGCTTGGCCATTTGATGATCGGTGTCGAGATGCTGACCGAGAAAATTCGTCGCGTGATCGAGCTTACGAACGAACCGTTCCCGCAGGAACTCGAATGGCGGCTGAAGCATATGATTCTCAGCCACCACGGAACTTATGAATTCGGCAGCCCTCGATTGCCGATGACGCCGGAAGCGATCGTCTTGCACATGATCGACAATCTGGACGCCAAGCTGCACGAGTTCACACGTGCCATTCAGGACGATCCCAACAGCGGATCGCATTGGACACTGTTCATCCCGCGTCTGGATCGCAAAATCTTCAAAGGTATCAAGTAACGCTCCCCTCACAGTCGGATTGCCGCCACACCCCACTCTTGTGGTACAGTGGGAACTCGAATGGTTGGTGGCTGTTTCAGTGACGACCTGTCACGTTCGGCCTGTGCTGGGGAATGAACATGCCAAGTCCGCTGCTGCTGGCCGACTACTTCGCCTACAACACCTGGATTCCGTTGCTAGGGACCTTGCTGCTGGGAATGTGCGGCGGCGTGGTGGGCACGTTCATGCTCTTGCGCAAGAAAGCCTTGGTGAGCGATGTCGCCAGCCATGCGGCTCTGCCCGGCATCGGGATCGCGTACCTGGTGGTCGAGGCGTATTATCCGGGCCAAGGTAAGTCGTTGCCGTGGCTGCTGACGGGAGCTTCGATTTCGGCGGCCTGTGGCGTCGTGGTGACAAATCTGATTCAGCGAACGCGATTGATCAAAGAAGACGCGGCGCTGGGCATCGTGCTGAGTCTCTTCTTCGGTGCGGGAATTGTCCTGCTGACGATTATTCAAAGCATGAATGCCGGAAGCGCCGCCGGACTGAATCACTTTATTTTTGGCAAGACGGCGGCCATGACCCTCGCCGACGTCAATTTGATCGCAATTGCCAGTGTGGTCGTCCTGTGCGTTTGTTTCGCGCTGTTCAAAGAGTTTGCCGTCCTTTGTTTCGACGAGGAATACGCCGCTACGGTGGGCTGGCCGGCCAAGCGACTTGATTTGCTGCTGACAACTCTTGTGGTCGGGGTAACGGTCATCGGCATGCAAAGCGTCGGCCTGTTGCTGGTCGTGGCACTGCTGATCATTCCTCCCACGGCGGCTCGATTCTGGAGCGATCGTCTTGGTCCGATGGTGCTGATCGCCAGTGCGATTGGCGGATTGAGCGCTTCGATTGGCGTTCTTCTGAGTGCCGGCATCAAAGACCTGGCCGCGGGACCAGTGATTGTGCTGACGGGTTCATTCATGTTCGTCGTCAGTTTTTTATTCGGCCGACAACGTGGGACGGTCTGGCAACTGCACAGGCACCAAATCGACAGCCGTCGAAAAGGGCAACTGGATTTGCTGCGAGCGTGCTATGAACAGTTGGAACGCAGCCTGTCCCTGGATCAATTAATCAGCCTGTCGGCAGAGCGTGAAGTTCCCGATTTGACACCCTATTCCATCACCTGCGAATCGTTGATCGCCGTTCGAAGCTGGTCGGCCGGACGAGTGGCCACCCTGTTACGCTCGGCCGTAAACGAAGGTTGGTTACGGCGAGATTCGGAAGACCACTATCGGTTGACGCAATTGGGCGTTCGACTAGCCGCTCGCGCAGTGCGCAATCACCGCTTGTGGGAACTCTATCTGATTCATTTCGCCGATGTGGCACCCAGCCGCGTCGACCGCGAAGCCGATTTGATCGAACATGTGCTGGAACCGGGACTGATCGAGCAATTGGAAGCTTTGCTGAGACACGACAAATCTCGGTCAGTACCTGTTAGCCCACACGGATAAGGATCAAGGAAGGACCACCGCTAATCCAAGGAAGCAACCGCCGATGCGTCGCGATGAAAATGACCAAGAAGATCTGATGAAGGAAGCGGTCTCGCTGGTCAAGCGAATCGAATTTCGATACCCGGCCGAACAACAGCCGGTGGTCTTGGGATTCAATTCCCTGGGTTGGTTGTTCGTCTATCTAGGCGATGATCCCATGTACCGGTTTGATGAACTGGGGCGCTTGCGGCGAGCGTTTGTCGACGGAAAGTTGTTTCGAACGGGCGGCCACACCCTGGCGATGATGGATCGGCAAAAAGACCAAGTCTGCCCAGAGCGGCCGTCCATGTCCGCTTCGATCTTGTTGCGTCGGGATTTGTCAGCGGAGGAACTTGACGCATTTCGCGTTCGCGTTCGGAGAGAACTCGAAGAACTGAGCGACGGCCTGTGTCACGGCGAATTGACTCGCCAATACCCTCCGGACGAAGCCGGGCTGATCCTACAATTTGAGCAGGCGATCAAAAATGTGCTTGCGTCACGGGTATTTCTCGCACCGCCGATCGTCCGCCGATAGCCCGTGTTCGGACGTACCTCTACCGAAGCGCCAAATCTCACTTGGGGAATCGAAGGCTCATGCCATAAGATGTGATCGGTTGGATGAAATCCGTTCGAGTTGCATCCGTCATCAGCTGACGAGGTATCCTCATGACGAACGTTTTGCTGCTGGGAGCAGGAACGATTGGACGTATGATTGCCACGCTCTTGATGCGATCTGGCGATTACGTCGTTCGCGTGGCCGATTCCGACGCGGAGGCGCTCCGTCGGTTGAACGCGAAGTTTGGCGTAGAAACAGTCGTTCTGGACGCCTCGAACGAAGCTCAATTGCTGTCGGCCATGTCGGGCGTGAAGGCGGTGATTTCGGCATTAACCTTCAGCCTGAATCCGGCGGTGGCTCGCGTGGCCTTGGCGGCCGGCATCAGCTATTTCGATCTGACCGAAGACGTGGCCACGACGACCGCCGTTCGGTCACTGGCGGCCTCGGCCAAGCCGGGGCAAATCTTCATGCCTCAATGTGGATTGGCACCGGGATTCGTGGGGATCGTGGCCAATCATCTGGCACAGAAATTTGAATCACTCGATTCATTGTTGCTGCGCGTGGGAGCCTTGCCCGAGTTTCCAACGAACTCGCTCAAATACAACCTGACCTGGTCGACCGATGGATTGATCAATGAATACTGCAATCCTTGTGACGTGATTCATCAAGGACATCGCCAGGACTGCTGGCCGCTCGAAGGCTTGGAACATCTTTCGATCGACGGTGTCGAATACGAAGCGTTTTCGACGTCGGGCGGCTTGGGAACTTTGTGTGAAACATTCCAGGGGCGCGTGCGAGAACTGAACTACAAAACGGTACGCTATATCGGCCACCGTGACCGCATGCTATTCCTGCTCGACGAACTTCGCCTGCGAGAACGCAGACAATTGTTGAAAGAAATTCTCGAGAATGCGTTGCCACGAACGCTGCAAGACGTGGTCGTCGTGTTTTGTACGGCAACAGGTCAACGCGATGGGCAGATGGTCCAGCTGTGGGACGCGAGGAAAGTTTATCACCAAACCCAGGGGGACGAAGTCTGGAGCGCCATTCAAATCACGACAGCGGCGGCAATTTGCGCGGTCCTCGATCTGCATATCGGCGGACACTTACCGAACACCGGTTTTGTCCGTCAGGAACAAGTCGAGTTCCCAGCGTTTCTCGCCAATCGGTTCGGACAAAACTACGTCGCATCCGGCGTCAAAATGAACGAATAGTTGGCGAGTCCGTTTTGGACGCCAGGTTGACCGTCCGGAGACCGCTCTTATTCGGCCGGCCGGACAGCGAGCTGAGTCGCAGCCGCTTCACGCAGCAGACGAAGCGCGGTTTCGACCAGAATCTCGCCCGAACCGGGTTGTAGTGCCGAGTTTGTTACCTCATAGCTGCCCCCTGCATAGGCAGCTCGGTTGGGAACATAAATCGTTTCGACGCAATTCGACAATTCAATCACCATCGTTGTCTTGAAGGGCGAACCCTGCTTGATCGCCAGTCCCAATTCGACAAAGACCTCACCAGGCAAAGAGACGACAGCCAGGTCGCGACCAATTGCAATGACCTGGACGTCCACGGGAATTGTATCGCCGACGCCAGCCAGTGAACGGCTGAGTCCCCACGTGATGTATTCGATCGTATTCGCATGGGGTTCACGATGCCGAAATTCATCGAGCATCAGTTTCTTGTAAGACGTGACGTGCTCTAAAAAGTCGACCTTCTCCTTGCGCCCGGCGGCTTGCAGGATCTGAATTGCCTGCCCGACCTCTTCTTTCGTCGCATCCTGCAGTGGCAAATGCGCGACGGTTGATTTCACGACCAAATTGGTTTGTTCAATCGATTTGAGTTGTCCCAATTGTTTTTGAATCGAATCGCCAATCGCATTACCGATAAAGTCAGTCTTGTTGCGTTCGCGACTTTCGAGATTGATGTGATTGATATCGCCACAACAACCCGTGCCAAAGATCGAGATCACCTGGGAACCCAAGTTATTCCGCAAAGTCTGCTCGATAAAGTAAGGGTAATCGGCACTCCATTTCTGGCCCCCGACCGTATCGAGATGCAGAGCAAAATTACTGAGGATCCCGCTCGTCTGGCCCGCAGCATCGCGAATGGCCAATACCTCAATCGCAGAATCGATCGGGCCGGCGGCTCGAACGAAATCCGGATTGTCATGGCTAACCCAGGTTCGCACGCTACCGTCGCGCATTACTGAACGCCGATTGAACGAAACCGGTGTTTGCTGAATGAGCGACCCTGCTTCCACCTTTGCGGGTTTGGCAAGCGATTGAGCTTTGACGATGGCTGCCACCGGCCCATTGATCAGCTTCTCAACCGCGGCAACTCGCAAGGGATCGCGATTTTCTCCCGCCAGATGAAGATACAGCTCCTTCATATAATCGGGCGCGGTGTGCGAGTGCGTCGCCGAAACAATGATATTCGTTGCAGGAATGCCGGTTTTCTCTGCGGCTCGCTGGCGAATGGCTCGTGACAGATCGGTCGCGATCCCAATCAAGTCGCACACCACAATGGCCGACTGAGTCTGACCGTCGCGAAAGACGACCGCTTTCGCCTTAAGCGGATCAATTGCACCTTCCGCCAATCGCTCGTGGTAATAACCGGCCATCGGAAACCCGACGGGAGGTGTGATATCCTCCTCGGCCACGCCAACATGAAGCGCCTCGTTGGCGCGAGTGATCTCTGTCGAACCGCAGACCAGAACAATAAACCAGAAACTCAGTAAAGATCCCCATTTCGTGCCGATCATGAATTTCTTTCTTGCTCGAGTGATTCGCGTCTGGACCGACGATCACAAGTTCTTACAGGCATCGAGTGCCCGTCGGTATGAGGACTCCCATCGTAACGGGATCGTCCGCGCGTGTCATAGTGAGCACCGAGAATGTTGGGCTCACAATGGGATCCGAACGTGCGTTTCGGTTGTCGAACCCGAGCGAACGCTGCCCTTGTGAACTGGCGGTCGGGCTTCGCTTATTGCGATCCAAGTTTTATGGACGAGGCGAGAGTAGATGCTGCCTCAATTCCAGCGGATGAATTGATCGAATCCGATCCCCGTTCCGCTTGATGAATGAGCTGGGCCATCTCCCAGGCCGAAACGTAGTGATATCGAAGATTCTGTTGTGACAACGCGGCCAGATCTCGATGGAAACGGACGGCCTGTGGCCCCAGCAACATTTCGATATTGCCGGTTTTACAACCGTGCGTATGCAACTTGACGAACCGCCAATTGGGCCGACCTTTCACCGTAACGCCGGCATTCAACCATAACTTCATTCGTTGAATCGTCGGTGGATGGTTGCCCAACAGGTCCCCGTTTTCGATTCGCGGAATCAGTCCAAACTTCTTGCGCGACCAATCAAATCCCAGTGGGCCTTGGACCATTAACAAGCCGTTTGCCGGAGCGGCCTTTCCGACCTCAGCCCGAATCCCTTTGTCATGCGATTTTCTTTGTCCCGGAAGATCTTGCGCGTAATAAATACTGTTAATCGTCGTGGTCTGCGTATCACTGGGCGCGGACGGCATTGTGAAATCGGCATAACAGCCGGTCTTCAACAACACGGGGATCTCGTGATCGACACCACACCATTGACCGTCACGGCGCGAATTGCACAAACACCAGTTACCATGAATGAAACCGTAGGCGATTTCGTTTGTCACCGGATCGCGACGCAAGACTCCGTGTCGGTGATACAGCGTCTGTCGAAACGAATCGAGCTTCTCCTCCAACCCCTCAGCCGTATCGTCGTGGTGATGCAAATGAATATCGACTTCGCCATACCCGCGTTCGCAAAGTCGAGCGAGTACGTCGATGTATTCTGGTCGATATTGGTCCTGCGGAAAGAAAAAGGTATGCCGCGGCGGACGACCGTCGGAATCGGCGAACTCACCCAGCAATCGAGGATATTCATCGTGCCAACGTTGGACTCGAGCCAGCGCCGTCTCGACCGAAGGACTGCCCCATTCCGGTTCATAGTGGTCACAAACAGCGATGAACACGTCGACGGGAACGTCCATCCCAGCAACGGGCGGCACCGGTTCGACTGGAAATAGAGATGCCGGTACCCATCGATCCAACCCGCGTTCACAAAGCCGGCTCCACAAAACACGGCCGAGTAACCCGGTCAGGACGAGAACGATGGTGATGACGATCAAGAACACGACCCACTCCGACCGTTAAGAACCTGCTCTCAAATTCCGATGTGATTGAACTCGCACGCACAAGACTATTTCTGCCAAGTCACACGATAGCGAGATCGCAGCGCATCCCATAAGGCCATGATGGTCGTCATATTCAGCGTGACAAACATCAAAGCCGGACCACAGCAGGCTGCTCGACGGCCAATATATTGGCAGAACCAGCCAGCCAGAGCGGCGCCGTAGAAGATCAACTGCGCCAGAAACAACAATCGATAGAAGGGATAAGAAACGAGCGCCAGATTCGTTAGCAGTGCCGTCAGCAACAGCAAGGGCGAGACCAATCTGAGTAACTTATGGGACACGAACTCCAGCCAAAGCGGGTTGCTGGTCGGCCAGATCCACTGCGGGAAGAGCTGGACGAGTTGGACTGCCCCCGAGATGGTTCTTCGTTTCCGAACAGACTCTTGTCGAGGGGATCGGGAAGGAGCGTCATAGATCACGGCGCGGGGCTCAAACAGACAGTGATATCCTTGAGCCACCGCCTGCAACGGAATCGCCACATCGTCCAGAATCGTCTGTTCGGGGATTGGTCGAAACAAGGATTTCCGAATCACATAACAAGCCCCCGTCGCACCGGGTACTCCGCGAAAACGGCTCTCACACTTGCGAATGAACTTTTCATATTTCCAATAAAAGCCAATTCCTTGAGCGGCCGTGGTCTCGCCCGGTTGACTGCGAAGAACGAGTTCTCCCGAAACGACGCCCACCTGAGGATCAGCGAAATTTTCCATCAATCGTTCCAGGCAATTGACGTCAAATTCTTGCCGAGCATCGGCTAATAAAACGAGTTCGCCCAAACATTGGGGAACAAGATCATTCAGTACGGCCGGTTTGCCGCGTCGCTCAAGAAATTCGGCCACTCGCACTCGAGCGTCGGCGAACGATCGCACGACCTTGACCGTTTCGTCGGTGGAACCATCCGACCCGATCAAGATTTCTTCGATCCATTCCGACTTCGCGCAGGCCAGCAGACTGGCCAGTTTCCGTGGCAAGTTTTTCGCTTCGTTGTGTGCGACGATTACGATCGACAATGTTCGAGGCACATTTTGTCTGACGAGAACCCAAGGCTTGCGTTGGGCACAGGTCCAGATCAGTAGTGGATAGCCGACGAAGATATATCCCAGCCCCAAAAGACTCAGACCAAGCACCAATTGCAGGGCGATGATCATCGCGCGTCCCTCCGCTGGGAATAACGTTCCTGAATCAGTTCCGTCAATAATTCGGCCAACCGACGTGTCTGTGTGGTCCGGCTATATTCGTGGATGTCTGCGGTTGCCAGACAATCTGTGGTTGCTATGCCTTCACCCGCCAGTCGGTATCTCAGCCAGTCGACGATCCCATCGACATTCTTCGGCTCAATCGGTCCCTCGGGATAGAAACTCCGAACGATGTCCGCCGTTTCACCGGACGGCACGATGGCCAACATCTCTTTGCGATTGGCCAGATATTCGAACAATTTTGCCGGCACGACGCGTTCGGCACCCGCAACATCGCTCAGTAACAGACAGACGGCATTCGTCGATCGAAGCCAATCGAGTACTTTCGCGTGATCACAGTAGTCGACCAATTCCAGGCGACAGCCAGTAGACCGCACTCGCTCAAGAATTGCCGTCTGTTCTGCCGTTTTTCGGCCCACGCATACAAGCTCCAGCTTGGACACCAGTTCGGGTTGTTTGTCGTTCAATCGCAGAATTGCAGAAATCAACGGCTCAATCGTTGTGAGATTCCAGAGCGTTCCCGTGTAGAGCAAGCGAAAGGTTGTCTGACTAGGGAGATGGCTCACTCCAATTGCCCCTTCTCCGACTGGCGAATGGCACAACAGGGGTTGTGTTGACTTCGCGAGTGCCGGGCGGTGCTGTTGATTGGTAGGAACCCGTTCATCGATCGTTAAGTCTGATCCAAGGTTATGCTTCGAGCCAAATTCGTCCGCGTCAAATCCGTTATAGATTGTCGTCGCGCGAGTTTCGTTTTTCTTCAATCGAGCCAGTTTCTCGGCGAGGTTCGCCGTACTGGCCTTGGTCGTGGCGACGACAGCGTCGGCTCGCTTCAACACATATCGTTGCATGCGATCCTGAACGAATTGCGAGAACGGATCGCGTTGAGCGTTCTCGAGATAACGTCCGCTCAGATCCCATTCATCGCGGAAGTCGAGCACGAGTGGCAAACCAAACTGCCGCTTCAGTGATGTCCCGATGAAAAAGCTGGAATAAGCAGGAGCCGTCACCAAAATTGCATCATGAGATAATTCCCGCAGAATTCGTCGGCCTGCCTGCACCGCATTCGGAACCCACAAAACTTGCGGATCAGGCTGCAGAGAGAATTTTACCGCTTGTTTGACCACTCCTTTCAGGGCCGAACCGATTCTCGAGACAATGCTTAGCGATTGGGAATTCGACGATGCCACCAATCCTTGTTTGGTCTGATAGTCGGGCTCCCAGGTACGAGCCCGTATCACAAGCACATCATCCGGAATATCCGCCAGCAGGCTTTCATCCCGAGCGGGGACCGAAGGATTCTCGGTCGTGAGTACCGTCACGTCCCAGCCAAATTGACGAAGATTCTTGACCCATTTGACGGGCCGCTGCACCCCTGCCCCGCCGACAGGTGGAAAGTTGTAAGCGACAAGTAGCAAGCGAGGCGATCGTCCGATCGGGACGGCCGGAGCGAATGCGAGGGAATGTTCGGCGGCGGTGCTCATGTTCAAGTTACGTTCGGTTCGTGCGGTCGAAGAAGCTGTAAATCCCCACTAATTGCGTGTTCCGCCAAAAGCCGTTCTCGGTATTGCTAGTCGTCAATTTGTCGGAAGAAAGTCTTTTGCGGTACTCTCGGTCGATCGTTTTAGCCATCGGCTGATCGTCGTTGTTTGAAATCGCTCGAACACTCCGTTCGCAGCCAGCGCTTCCACCGCGCGAATCGCGTAAGGGTGATTGTCATGCATCAGGACAATGTCACCGTCGCGAGGGGTATAGGCGTGGCACCACTGGACAATCTCTTCAGAACTTTTCATTCGAAAATCTTTGGGATCCACGTTCCAAAGTGCAACCGCCTGACGACGGTTCCAAAGCCCACGAAGCTTGGGCCAACTCAATTCACCCTTGGGGGGACGGACCGTCGAAGCGGCGCGACCGGTTATCTCCGAGAGCAGTTCATCGGTGCGGCGAATTTCGTCAAGAAACCTGCTCGCGGATGTCTGCCCGGGATCCGAATGTGTATAGGTGTGGTTGGCGACTTCGTGCCCGGTCGCCGCCATGCGTCGGATCAGTTCGGGATATTCTGCGGCATGGCGACCAATCACAAAGAACGTCCCTTTAAGACCAAGGTCGTCCAGTCGATCCAATAACCGCGCTGTGTGTTCTGGATGCGGACCATCATCAAAGGTCAACGCCAAGCAGGGCTTTCGACCAGATGAACGCGGCCCGCGCACGAGAAACTTCTCACGCGGCAAACATACCGTGAGCAGCTTCTTCGCAATTTGCCGAACCACATTCATCGCGAGATCTTTTGAATCGTCGACGATCGCGAGACCAAATACTGACATTCGGCCGTGCGATCATGGATTTGCAACGTTACGCCTGATAGTAAAAACCTTCGGCCGTTCGGCCGCAGTCATCGTCTTCTGAGCCGACTTCGTAAGGTGTTGTGGCCACACCTGCCGTCGCGAATCCCCGTTCCGTCTGCTCCAATTCCTGGACATTCGCCTGCTCGGAACCATCCGCGTTTGGCGCGGGTTCGGCAGTTGAGGTGGTGGACGAAGTCACTGAACTCTTCAATTGGAAACATTCTCCGGTTCGCCCGAGAATATCGTCGTCATCCGAATCGCTGAAATCAGTAGAGAGAGACTTGTTCGTCATCTTGGCACCATTGGGAGATTCGGTCGTGTCCTCCGCAGACTGAACCTTCGTTAAATCCAGGTCGGTCATCGTTTCGTGCATGATCGCCTCGCCCATTAGACTGGCCTTCCTTCCCTTGAGGACCGATCGCAAGATGGACGACAAGATTTCGGCGGATTCACTCATTGTCGGCGGATGAAAGCGGCGCAGATTTCTCGTATCGGCATCGACGGTTGCCAGGCGCTCAAAAATCGCATCCGCCAGTGCAATCGGATTCGCGGCAGGGACCAGACGATCCGCGACCGGATCCGCGATTTCGGGAATCCCGCCAACGCTCGACGCAACGAACGGGGTCCCACAGGCAATCGATTCCATCAGGACATTCGGAACTCCCTCAGACAAGCTGGCAAGAATTGACAAATCGGCGGCCCGGTACCATTCCGCCAACTGTGCCGGCGATTGGGCCCCACGAAGTTCCACCTGATCGCCCAACCCCAGCAGATCGATCTGTTCTTGCAGCTTGGAACGAAGCGGTCCGTCGCCCAGCAGATAACATCGAAATGGAAGTTGTCGATCCTTCAATCGGCGACAGGCTTGCAGTAAAAAGGTGTGACCTTTGACATCCACCAGGCGGCCAACGCTGATCAAAATCGGTCGATCGTTGGACAAGCCAAGTTTTCGTCGTGCGAGTGAATTGTCGCCGTCATGAAAGATGCGACGATCGATTCCGCGTCGGGAAACATACATTTTCTGATCCGAAATACCGTCGGTGATCAGAACCTGTTTGATGTTGTCGGAAACGGTGACGACGCCATCCGCCTTGCGCAGCACGTTCAGAATCGTATTTCTCCGCGAACCGCCCCGCCCATTGATAAGGACGTCGCTGCCCCCCACCATTGTGACGGCACGAATTCCAAATTGACGTGCCGTGGTGACGGCGACTTCGCCATCGGGATGAGTCCAATATGAAAGAACAACGTCCGGTTGGAATTCTCTCATCACTCGATTCAGTGTGTGCCCCACACTGTGAAGCATGAAGCGGCCGTACAGGTTGCGAAAAAGTTTTGGCGTGTAGTACCAGGTGCAATAGTCCGCTGACACATTCGGCACGGCTTGAAACTGCGGATCATTCAGTTCCTGTGCCCCTTGTCCCCTGCCCCACGCCTTCCAGACGTCGGCGAAAGGTACCGGCGACACCACTCGAACCTCATGCTCGTTGGACAGCCCCGCCACCATGGTGCGGTTAAACGTACCTAATCCAGGGTTGATGGGATTGGGATACGCGTAAGAAAAGAAAAGTATTTTCATGGCCGTCACTGTCCTAACGTGACTGGAGATTTTGCTTCATCGCCCGATGCAGAAGGCGTTGTGGTGACGGCACTGGCATGAGCTGCTCGACCGCCATAGCGCAGCCACTGCCGCGCCTTTGTTGCCATACCAGAGGCTTTCACCAACCTTCGAACCGACGACCGCAATCCGCGGCACGCATTTAAATAGACCAGCGTCATATTGCCACGCCAGGTCGGCGGGACAAGCCACACCGTCTGACTGAGGCTTTCGAGATTTCCAAACCGCCGTTTGTATTCCGCATCGCCGCCGCCGAAATCAAACCATTTGGGAGTGTCGTACCGATAGAGATCCTCGACGATCTGCTGCAACATCGTCTCGCCGGGAGATAACGGACTGTATTGGGCGCAATAAGCGATTTCTTCGTACCGGAAATATCCCGCATGTTGATGGCAGAGTGCGAACGCAGCAGGCTTTCCGTTCACTTCCCACAGGTAACTGCGGAGAAATCCATGACGGGCCAACACCGACAGTTGTTGAAGTTCGGTATCGTCATTCCGAATTCGCAGGCCAAATTGTCGAGTTTGCCAACTCTGCTGAGAGACCTCGTGAGCCGCAGCGAGAAATGCGGGAATCTGTTCCACGTCAGTGATACGTTCCAAACGCGTTTCACCGAATTTCTTCAACCTTGTTCGAAATGCGCGTCGAGTACGGCTGGAAAATGTTTTCCAGTAATCTTCTTCCTGATCGGGAAATTCAATTCGCCAACGAGCCTGAACCTCACGAACCGCAAACAGCCGAAACCCGTCCGCGATGTCGCCGTGAATCGCTTGATGAAGCAGGGACTGTTCTTCCAGATCTTCGATCAACAGAAAATCCGAATTGGTCTCCGCACAATGCCGGCAAGCCACGGACAACAATTGCGACAACGTCTCTTTTGACTGATTGGCGGTTAAAAATGCTCCGCCCGGCAATCGAAGTCCTCGCATGGTCCAGCCAGGTCCGATTCCTCCCACATTTTCAGTTCGAACCGATTTCGGCACCAACGTGCCGATTCCCTCACACTCGGTTTCGGAACCGACTCTCAGAATGACTGGCCGAAGATGTCTCGCCTTCGCATCACTCTTCAATTCCGCCAGCACATAGTCCGGGTGCTGTAACGGATTGGCCAGTGGATCCCGTTCGAACAGCGACAACCAGTCGGCGTACACGTCGTCTCGATCAGCGGCCAGCACATGAGTTTCTCGCCGCCGATCGTCAGTTGATGACAGAGTTTGGTCGATAGTCAACATAGTTTAATCAGCTCTTGAATCGTCATTGTTAGTCAGCAGCGTTTCGTGGCAGAAATCTGAACTACACGGCGTGAACAACCACTTTGAGTTTTCCCGCCTTGGTCAACGGAATGTCCTCAACAAATTGCAATCGCACATCGACGACTGTCCCTGTGCATTCATGAATCGCGTTCAACAAATTTTCGCGATCAACCACCGTCAACTGACCGCAGTCCACCACTAGCTTCAACGTGATCTGCTCAATCGTTTCCTGAATGACTTGGAATCGACGAATCGCGGGGAAATCTTTGATCAGGTGCGGGAAGAATTCGCCCGGAATCTTTCGCCCATCTGGCGTATCGAGCGTGTCGAGTTGGCGACCGACGACTTGCTTGAGCAATGGTAAGCCACGTCCGCACGAGCAAAGATCGTAACCCGCAATCGCACGATCGCCGTTAACGTAGCGAATAAACGGCATGCCATAGTTGAAGAGATCCGTCACCACCACATTGCCTTCGCAGCCGGGTGTGGTCGGCGAACCGTCGTCGTTCAATATCTCGACGAATAGATTCTCCATGCTCAAATGCAGTCCGCAATGCTTGTCACATTCAGCACCAATCAACATGAACTCGCGCGAGCCATAGGTTTCAAACACCGGTGCTTGAAACACCTGCTCAATCAATTCGCGTTGAAACGCATGCAGCTTTTCAGCCCCGACGATGATCGATTTCGGCGAGACCGGTTGCAGGCCTTCGCGCTGAAGATAGCGGGCGAATTCGTAAAGCGGGTTCGTGTATGCGACAATCACATCCGCGCCATAACCGTTCATCCGTTCGAAATGCCGCCGCATCTTGTCTGGCGTGAATTCAAAACAGCTCAACACCAGATGGTTATCAAAACGGTGATGCAGATCCATCTTCAGTCGTTTCCAGGCAGGCACACTGCGAAGCGCCGTTCCCCAGACATACAGTTGACGCGTACCCGGCCCTCCACCAGCCCAGTTGTACCCACGCCACATCATCGCCGTCCGACGATCGTTGCTGCCGCTGTCGAGATCGAACTGCAGCGGTTCACCGCTGGAACCACCGGTCGCCTTACTCATTCGTTTCACGGCAGACGTCGTGCGCATCATCAGGCGATGCTGACGGATCGTTTCACGTGTGATCAGTGGCCAGCGTTGAAAATCTTCTGGCGACGACAACGACGACGCGTCGAGACTGAGGGACTTCCACAGATCGCCGTAATATGGGCAAGTCGTCGACGCGTGAATCAACAACTGGCGCAAGGCGGTAAACTGCAATTCCTCTAACTGCTCGCGAGACAGCCATTGAGTCTCTTCCGCGCGATGCCAGTGAGCCACCGATTGACGTCCTTTCAGAACGCCATCGAAGAAGGGCAACAGAAGATTTCGATAGAGTTTGTCGTACATGATGATCCGTCTGAACTGGATACCGTGGTTGAATGGGAGTGTCCCGAAAGTCAGCCGGCCGATCTCGAAACGTTCTTTCGCAGTTCCCCATAAAGCTGTTCGTAATCGCGTACCATGCGACTAACATCAAAGTTCTGCACCACACGGTCACGGCCTTCGCATCCCATTCGAAACCAGGCTGGTTGCTGGCGACACAAGGTGACGATGGCTTCTGCCAATGCCTGCGGATTAGAAGCGGGAACGAGGTATCCCGTTTTTTCCGGCAACACGATTTCCGGATTTCCGCCAACGGCAGTGGCAATCACAGGCAACCCGACGGCCATTGCTTCCAACAGCGTGAGCGAAATCCCTTCTGTGAGAGACGAGCTGACAAAAAATCCGGCTTCACGCAGTAGGTCAGGAACGTCTGTTCGTTCGCCCATCAATTCGACAAATTCATTGAGGCCCAGTTCATTGATCAAACGTTCGAGTCGTGCGCGTTCTGGACCATCGCCCACGATCTTCAAGCGGAAGTCCGGTACACACGAAACCACATGGGAAACTGCCCGCAATAAAGTCTCAAAATCTTTCTCGGCCGATAGGCGGGCCACCGAAATAGCGACTGGCCGATCCACTGGGCCGGCGAAGGCAAAGTCTTTGAGATCGATACCATTCCAGATTCGTCGAATTTTCTTCGGAGCGATTCCGTCGACATTGATGCACAGATTGGCCGCGTCATCGGACACGGTGACAATCCGGTCTACCAGATGGCTGGCCCAGCGAAATTGAGTGCGTGACTTCCAGCCATGTCCAGCGCGCTGTCCGTGACGGGTGTTCACGACCACAGGAACCCGTGCTAGTCGCGCTGCGATACTGGCATAAATGTGCGGGTAGGTATTATGCGTGTGAACAACATCGAAGTTTCGATCACAAAACAAATGCCGCATTTGTTCAATCTGTCCCCATCGACCGGCCGGCCTTAATTGGTGGACGACACCACCAGCCTGACGAATTTCGTCCGCAAATCGGCCGACTTCACGAATCGCCAGGAATTCCGGCAAACAGGACGCTCGATCGTGATGCCGGGCCAAATCAGCCAGGATTCGTTCGAGCCCCCCCGTCTTGAGCGTTAAACTGACATGGCAAACGCGCAGCGGCCGAATCGGCGCGACCGGCAATGTCACTGGAATTAACAGTGGTGCTCCAACAGCCATTTCCACTTCACCTTTCAGAAAACTTCCTCGGCCAAAACTTCGTCGCATCCCTACCATCGGTCTTCAAAGTTGGAAACTACTCTCGCCTCTTATCGAGCCATGAAGGCCGTCAGCACATAAAGTCCAGAAAAAGCACAGGCACTGGCGGAGACCAATCGAATCAAATGAACTCGGTTCCAGATCACCAGTGGTTCACCTGATTCCGTATGAATCCAGATGAGATTCAAATAGGCCGCACAAATTCCAAATATCAGATAGGTTGGCACCACATAACAACGGGACAATGAAAAGAGAGAAGTGCCCCAGCCGACTATCAGGGCCACGATGAACGGCCGCATCCGCAGCAATTCTTCGCTCAGAATCCCCTCGGGAATCCTGGTCATTCGATACAATTGAAGTGCAGCGAAGAAAAAACACCCGAAAAACATCGTTCCGCCGACCAACCCCAATTCCACATAGGCATGAATGTACGAGTTGTGAGCCACGAGGCCGACGACGTCTGCGTAAGTGCCTTGACCGATGCCAAAGATCAGATCAGGAGATTTGATCTCAGCAAACCCGTCGCGCCACAACTGAATTCGATCTTGACCAGTGCCATCCTCAAGATCGACATCTGTTTGCCGTCCTGCGATCAAGGGTAGCAGACACATACCCGCCACGGCCGCGGCAATCGCCAGTTTGCCGCCATAGCGAATGATGATCAGGGTCATGCCTGACATGCAGAAGGCCAATAGACCACCACGAGACTTGGTACTCAACAGCCCCACAATCAGTGGGACCAGCGGAACGATCCAGGCAAATCGCATTTTTCCCAGCGACTTGTCCAGGAGAAAATAGGAGCAAAGGATCACGGTCACGACAATGACCGACGCGAGGTCGTTGGGGTCTTGAAAGATGCCGGTTCCACGCATTCGTGCCACAGTGAGAATTTCATTCTCGTCCGTAATCCCCTCGACTTCGTCAAGATGTTGAATGAACTCGAAATCCAGGATTTCAAAGAAGTCGAGCACACAGAGTGTCACCATGGTTGATGAGCACAGGGCGACCGACAGCATGAAACCTCGCAGCCTTGACGGCGAATTCACGGTTGTCACCAGCAAGCCGTAGTAAATCAGCGTTTTGAGAAACAATGTCGTGCTGTCGATTGCTCCGCCGAGGTACACGTGCTGGAAATGAGAAGTGAAAATCGCCACCAGGAGACCGACGACACATAAAGTGATCGGTTGCCGTTGAAGGTAGTACCAACAAAAGTGTCCTTGCATCGACTGGAACGTCAACGCCAAGGTGGACAAGATGAGCGTTTCGTAAATCGGCCAATCCGCCAGCCAAATGAACAACTCGGCCGGACGCAGAAAGAGCGTGGCCGTCGTCAATACAAACAGCAGATAAGCTAAGACGGCGATCGATTTATCGCGCATGATCCCGCTCGCCAAACTTTCCGCAGCCTAAGTGTCCGCCAAAACTTCCCGAAACCGAAGCCTTCTGCAGGCAATCGCCGGGAAAAACTCCACGATGCCTAAAAACAACATAGGTCACGGTTCACCGTTCCGCGGATTCAACCTTTTCCTGGTTGGCGGCGTGTGGTGGGAGAAAGGAATTTCGGAGCGTCGCAGCGATTTTTCTACATTGGTCGTTTGTCACGGAATTAACGACTGAAGCAGTTGACCGGCCAATGGGATGGGACGAAATCCAACGACGATCTTGCTCCATTCCTTCGACGATTTTTTTTCTTTTCGCCAATTCAGCGGAACTTCATGTTTTGAACAGTGTTAACATATTCAATGACTGCAGCCTTTTAAGACAAATGCACCAAAATGGTGTTCAAGAGCATCGTACTTAACAATTCTAACGTCAATTTCAGTACCCGATTACGAAGTTGGGAGCTATGCTAGTAGACTGGGAAGCAACCCCTTCAGAGCTGTATAGGACACATCTGAATCATGAAGGCTTTTGAGATGAACAAACCGATACTGACCTCCCGGCAACAGGAGATCTACGATTTTCTGAGAGACAAGATTGTCACGCGTGGTTATGGCCCGACGGTCCGCGAAATCGGCCTGCAGTTCGAGATCAAGTCACCCAGTGGCGTCATGTGCCATTTGAAGGCTCTTGAGAAGAAGGGCATGATTTCGCGCGAATCCCACATGTCTCGGGCAATTCAACTGTCCTATCCACCGCAACCGATGACCGAGCTTCCGTATGTCGGTCAATTGACGGTGGGCGAAGTTTATCCCAGTGCCAATCCCGACGACCGGCTGGACTTCAGCGGACTATTTAATTCCGCCGAACACTGTTGTCTTCGCGTCCGCGGAACAGGACTGCAGGAAGATCAAATTGTCGAAGGCGATACACTGATCATTCGCCGCCAGCCGTCGTTTCGCGACGGTGACTTGGCAGTGGTCGTTTACGAAGACGGTACGACCGGCGTGCGGCGCCTTTACCAGGAGAGTCATCGGATTCGTCTGGAATCGGCCCGCAAGACGGATACTCCGCACTTCGTCAAAAGTATCATTGTGATTGGCATCGTCGTCGGGGTAATCAGGCAGTACTGATCCTACCAGTCGATCGCCAGCATTAAGCAGTTCAGGCCACTGCCAATACCAAGAAAGCCCACACGGTCTCCCTTGTTCAGGAAGCCTCGCTCGTCGGCGATCGCTGCGGTGAGCGGCAGCGAGACCGTACCGATATTGCCCAAATAAGGATAGGTGCAGAAGTCTTTGTCAGGCGAAATGCCCAATGCGTTCAACACTTGGTCCCGGTGCCCTTTGCCGACCTGGTGACAGATCACTTTGTCGATCTGATCGGACGAATAACCAACCTTGGTTAAAAACGCCCGCCAAGTATTGAACCCCAGATCGACGCCATGCTTCAACACACTGATTGAGTCGGTCTGCATAAATTGTGTGAATGCATGAGACAACCGTGCGGGCAGCAATCCGCTAACCTTTTGTTGCACGAGGTTCGGCAAAAGGTTACCGAATTTGGCGTGGGTCACGGAAGAAGGCAGCAGAGCGTCAACTTTACTCACAGCCGCCGGAAGTAAGGATTCGAAGCCCCACCGACACAAGGCATGATGTTCAGGAGCGGCTTTTGTCACGCCTCCCAGCAAACGGTGGCGTTTCTCACGCGAAAATGATCCGTCGGTCAGCAACACCGCGACCGCGCCCGACCCGCCCGTCAGCGTCGCCAACGATTTCGTAAACGAATCCATCGTCATGTCTTCCAGCAACCGCTGGATGGAATAGTCGATGATTTCGCGAGCCGTCTCGCAAGAAACGACCATTCCGGCCCGGATCTGACCCAACTCGATCCGATTGGCGATATCGACCATTCCATTCAGCACGCCGAGACAAGCGTTGCTGACATCGAACACTGAAGCATCGGGGCTGATGGTCAGATTTGCAGCAACATTGCAAGCCGTCGCAGGCTCGAACTGTTCGCGACAAACGCCGGCATAGATCAATACACCCACATCTTTTGCAGCCACATTCGAATGCTCCAACGCTCGTCGTGCCGCTTCCGTCGCACCATCGCTTAGACGGTGCCCAGCGGGCCACCAGCGTCGTTCATTGATACCCGTCCAGGCCTCAAGTTGCCCGGCGGGAATTTTCAATTTCTGGTACAGCGGTTCGAGCCGTTGCTCAATTTCCGCCGATGTGACAACAACCGGCGCCAACTCGTAGCCGATCGCATCCACGTAAACACGGGAATATTTCATTTGGGTGGAATCAATCAACAAGCGGTTTTCGGCGAATTACGAGCATCCGCTACACTGTAACCAGTCTAGGCACGGCTGTCATTTGTGGGAGCCTGTTCAACACGTGCGTGACGGAACTCTCGTCGAGCGGTAAGCTGTGGGTAATAATATTCTTGACCTGGCCACGATTTTGGTGACTAGGCTTTCGGATGTTGGAGACCTGCCCGATGTTAGAATCCCAGCTTCGACAACAATTGTCGAATGTCGCCCGCCGAATCGGCCGGCTGTGGATGTGGCAGCGATTGACCTGGTCTTGGGTCGCCTTTTCGATGTTGTTGTTGGGTTGGATCATTGCGGACCAACCGATGGTACCCGTTTCTGTCTGGTTCATCGCAGCCGGTTTCGCGGCCACGATCGTCTGGATCCGTTCGCGACTTCTCGACACACCCAGGGCCGACGTCGCACGTCACATCGAGCAGGCTTTTCCCGATCTGAATGCACGACTTCTGGCTGCACTCGAACAAGCCCCTGACATCGAAACGGGTCGTTTGAACGTGCTACAGCGACAAGTGATTGCTGAAGCCATGCATCATGCGATGATCAATGATTGGTCAGCAACTGTTCCTGGTCGACAAATGACACGCGCTGTGCTGGGACAAACGGCGGCACTGGTTTCATTCCTGGCCATTGGGCTGATCGCGATGCAGGTCAGTTCAAAATCCGCGGCGGCCATCTCAAGATCTCACACTAACAACGTCTCCGACCAGAACCAGATTCCCGTGATCGTCGAGCCTGGAAACGCAGAGCTCGAACGGGGTAGCACTCTGTTGGTACTGGCACGTTTTCAAAACAAACCGCCCGCCGAGGTTACCGCAGTCTGGCATGGCGCAGATGGGGTTGAACATCAGTCTTCGCTAACGAAGAGTCTGGATGACCCTGTTTTCGCCGTAAGGCTGCCCGCCGTGAAGGAAGATTTGACCTATCGAATTCAATTCGATGGCCGGCAAACGTCAGACTATCGAATTACCGTTTACGATCTGCCAGCTTTGGTTCGATCGGATTTGAAACTGCAGTTCCCTGGTTACACACGGCTGGAACCTCAAATACTTGAAGATGCATTTGAAGCAACTGTTGTCGAAGGAACGGTAGTCAACATCACTTGCCGAGTGAACAAAGAAATCGCCTCCGCCAAACTGATCGCCGGCGACGAATCGGTGCTCAGTTTGCAAGCCGATCCGGCAAATTCGATGAGCTATCAATTGCAATTCACTCCGACACAACGGATGCGGCTGAAACTGGAACTGATCGATCAAGCGGGTCGGAAGAACCGAGACCCCGACGAGTTTCGAATTGACGTCCTTCCGAATCGTATTCCCGAGTTGACGCGTACGTTTCCGAGCAAGGACGTTAAGGTTTCACCGTTGGAAGAAGTTCTGATCGAAGGCACCACGATTGACGATTTTGGGATCATTGAAGCTGGGATGGTCGTTCAAGTGGCTGGACGAGATCCCCTGACGGTTCCGCTAGGACAGGATTTAAAAGGAAGCGAACTCCATAAATTCTCGTCGATTCAAAGACTGGAAGATTTCAGAGTCCAACCTGACGAGCTGATTACCTATTACCTCTACGCAATTGACTTCGGCCCGGATGGCCAACCGAGACAGACGTGTAGCGATGTATTTTTCGCAGAAGTTCGACCGTTCGACGAAATCTATCGCCAAATCGATCAACAATCCGCCATCGAGATCCAAAGTCCCCAAAAACCTCCTGATTCGTTAGCGAAGCTGATCGAGCTCCAACGTCAGATCATCGTCTCGACCTGGAAATTGGTCAGAACCGCGAATGCAATCTGGTCGCCCAAGACGACAGAAGAACTGAAAACAATCCACGAAAGCCAGCGGCAGGCCATTCAAAAACTACAGGTGATACGCGAATCGATGACGCAACCACAGTTGCAGCCGATTGTCGCAACTGTCGCAGACGCTATGGAAAATGCCCAGCAAGAATTGGGACGTGCGCTAGGTGAGTCGAGCTTTGGCCCGCTCCGCCCCGCGGTCGCGGCCGAGCAATCATCCTACCAAGGCCTGTTGAAACTTCGTTCGAAGGAACATTTCCTGAAGCAAAGCAAAGGCAACGGAAGTGGCCAGGACAACGAAGAAAAACCCGAACTCGAACTAAAACGCAAAGAGAATCGCTACGAATCCGAGAAGGGCGGAATGAAAAAAGAAGAGAGCAATATCAACAAGGAAGCGTTGGCCATTTTGGATCGACTGAAGGAATTGGCGCGCCGTCAGGAAGGAATCAATCAACAAGCGAAGGAACTTGAAGCGCAACTGCGACAAGCCAAGACCGACGCTGAACGAGAGGAATTCGAACGTCAACTGAAGCGATTGCGTGAAGAACAGCAGCAACTTTTGCACGACGCTGATGAACTTCGCAATAAATTGAATAAATCAGCGCAACCCGAAATGGTCGCCGAGACCAAGAACCAATTGGAGCAGACCCGGCAGAGAATGGTTGAAACGGCAGAGAAACTTCGAGAGGGCCAATTGTCACAGGCGCTCAACGCAGGCACCCGCGCTGAGCGTGAATTGAAGCAGTTGCATGACGACTTTCGTAAACAGACGGCAGCACAGTTTGGTGATGCCATGCGAACCCTTCGTGAGGAAGTCCGACAGTTGGCCGAACGCGAGAATCAACTGGCTGAGCAATTGTCGCAAATGGGAGACGAAGCGCGACACACGCTACGACAGTCCCACGAACGGACTCAGTTACAGTCCGAGTACCAGCAACAGCGACAGCAGATGAACGACGTTGTGACGAAGGCCAAACAAGTCGTTGAACAGGCCGAGACTTCGGAACCATTACTTTCCAAACAACTCTACGACACTCTGCGGACGGCCCGTGAGTCCAAGCTGGACCAGGCGATGAATGCGACACAACAGTTGCTCAAACAAGGCATCCTTCCCGAGGCAACGAAGGCCGAACAACAAGTTCGTGCGGGCATTGATCAATTGAAGCAGGGAATCGAAAAGGCCGCGGAATCGGTACTCGGCAATGAAGTGGATTCATTGAAGCGAGCCCGCCGAGAATTGGCCGAATTGTCGGCCGAACTGGGCAGGGAGATTCAAGCACAAGTTGCACAGAGCCCGTCAGAAAAAACCAGTACCAATCCACAGGGATCAGGAAAAGTAGGCTCTGGCCCCACAACTGGTCAGGTGTTGGATAAAGGCACGGCCTCGTCCGCTAAACCGGATTCGTCAGGCCAGTCTGCTGGAAGCACCGATCAAAATACGGCTAACGGCTCCGGAAATCAGAATGCAAACGGACCAGGACGACCAAATTCCGCTCCCACTGCGAGTGGTAGCGATGGGGGGGGAGGTGTATCTTCGGACGCCAGCGCACCGACGACAGCTAAAGAGGCGGAAAATAATCGGCCATCGGATCGCCGCACTCCCGCGGGTCTGCGTAGTCCGAAAGCATCCGGAAATTCCCGACCCACTGCTGGACGTGAAGGGGGCGAGAACGAAACCTCCAGCAGCAGCGGCAGTGCTGGCAATAGCCAAGGGGGCGGTCCGTTGACGGGGGGGAGTTTCACAGAATTCAATGAGCGACTTCGAGACGTCGAATCGATGGTCAGTGATCCTCAACTGCAAGCGGAAGTTCAAAAAGTTCGCGATCGTGCTCGAAACGTCCGAGCGGAATTCAAACGACACACCAATACGCCGAATTGGGATCTCGTTCGCTCGTCAGTCCATCAGCCAATGCTTGAATTGCAACAACGTCTGGCGGACGAAATCGCCAGACGCGAATCTCCAGACTCACTGGTTCCCGTCGATCGAGACCCTGTTCCCAGTCGCTACCGCGATCTCGTACGTAGCTACTACGAACGGCTAGGATCCGGAAAGGAAGAATAGATCTCAAATGACTGAAGTTGTCGAACAGATCGAGCAAGAAACTGTCGTCACCACGACAAAACCCGCCCCAACCGCGTCCCCCACTAAACCACGGACCAAACGCCAACCGCAGTACACCGTAATTGTACTTAACGATGACCTGCATACGTATGCCTACGTGATTGAAGCACTCTCACGCATTTGTGGTCATTCGCAAGAAGAGGCCTATCGATTGGCCATCGAAATCGACACGACGGGCCTCGCGGTCGTCTGGACGGGAGCAATGGAAGTTGCCGAGCTGAAACGAGATCAAATTATTGCATTTGGCCCCGATGTCCACGCGCAAAAACCAGTCACTTTTCCCCTCGGTTGTTACATCGAAGCACTTGGCTGATCGGATTGATTGCGAAACAGTCAAGTAAAAAGCAACACTAACCGGCGGGCGACAGCAGAAACCCCATGCGGACCAACGTTCGTACAGAAAATGAGAGCTGGTTGCCTCCGCGAGCGACACCGGACATTCCCGTCGCTCGATTCACCGACTTTGGAACTTTACTTCGCAGGAATGACCATTACGACTCCGTCACCGCCGTCGAATCATCCCGCGTCACGGGTTATGGAACTACGCGGTGTTCGGGTTCATAACCTGAAAAACCTCGATCTCGATATCCCGTTGCACCAACTTGTAGTGCTGACTGGCGTCAGCGGTTCAGGGAAGAGCAGTCTGGCATTTGAAACATTGTTTGCGGAAGGCCAACGTCGTTACATCGAGAGCTTTTCGATTGCAGCCCGCCGACATTTGGAGCGAATCGAACGACCGAATGCGGATCGTGTGGCGCATGTCCCCGTCGCGATTGCGGTACGAAGTGATCGTTCCCGTGGAAATCGACCGGATATTCGCACGACGGTCGCCTCGGTGGCTGAATTGCTGGATGGATTCCGGTTGCTTTTTGCTCGAGCGGGACGAATTATCTGTCCCGGATGCACTCGGGAAATTCGCGCCCAATCCGCAGCGGATGTAGTCAAGAAGATCATCTCCTTGCCCGTGGGAACCAGATGCCAGCTCGGCTTCGCCACTAACGACGTACAGGAGAGCGATTGCGTGACGACTTGGTTGGCACGAGGATTTTCTCGTGCGATCTGGGATGGCGTCACACATAATCTCAGCGAAAAACCCACTTGGCCAGCAGGCGAAAAATGGATCGTCGTGGATCGGCTTGTCTCCGGTAAGGCAGTTTCCGAACGAATCCTGGAAAGTGCGGAAACTGCATTGCGCGAAGGTGAAGGTCGCTGCTGTCTCTGGATTGACTCGAATGAAGCGACGGAATCCGAGACGGATGACACGTGTGCGATCGATCGTCGTACTTGGCAGATCGCGCGGTTCAGCCGTCGATTGGAATGCCTCGCGTGTCAGCGATTGTTTTTACCACCGGAACCTCGGTTGTTCAGCCATTTGATGTTGGGAGCATGCCGCGTCTGCAGGGGGACGGGGCAATCTTCCAGCACCGAGCATGACCAAAGGCCGTGCCAAGCCTGCGAGGGAACGCGGCTACGGGAAGAAGCACGCGCGGTGCATGTAGGCGATTTGTCAATCGCCAATGTCTATCAGCTGAATCCTTCGGCTGCGTTGGCCTTTGTACGCCAACTGCCCCAGACACTGCCATCGGTTCAAGAGAAATTCACCGAATTGATCCGCGTAGATATCGAACAACGATTGAGTGTCGTGTGCAGCTTGGGACTCGATTATCTCAGGTTGAACCGTCCCGCCAATTCGCTCTCCGGCGGCGAACTTCGTCGACTGACGCTCGCGGCGGTGATTGGCTCACGGATTACTGGTACTTTGGTCGTCGTCGACGAACCGAGCGCGGGCCTGACCGAAGCTGAACTGCCTCAGGTCCTCGCCGCACTACGACAGGTTCAGTCTCGACGAAACAGTGTGGTCGTCGTTGATCATTCTTCGTTCATCGTCTCGGCAGCCGATCATGTCATCGAACTCGGCCCTCAAGCGGGTCCAAATGGTGGAAACATCATTTACCAAGGGCACCCGGCCGGCAGGATCCCGGAAGAGAACCGCCCCGCATTATTGGAATCGGGAAAGCCTGATGCGGCGATCCCACCGATCACAAATCGGCAATCGATGACGACTTCAACTTCGACGCGTGTCAAGGATTCTCTTCGTCTAACGAAAGTCCGGCATCATAATTTGTATGATTTTCAGGTTGAGTTTCCATTAGGGCAATTGTGTGTGGTGACAGGGCCGAGTGGCAGTGGAAAAACGTCTCTGGTCACACAAGTCTTGTTTCCTACCATGTGTCAACAACTTGGTTTGCCGTGCGACTTCGAGCCGATCGGGAGCGGTGAGTTATCGGGAACAGCTCATCTGGTCGATGTGGTTCTGGTCGATCAATCACCGCTGACCAAGTCTTCCCGGAGTAATCCTGCCACCTGGTTGGATGTCTTCGATGACATTCGTCAGACGTTCGCAATGACAATGGATGCCAAGCAGCGCGGCTTCACATCCCGGCAATTTAGTTTTAATTCCTCGGCAGGCGGACGGTGCCGAAGTTGCCTGGGAACCGGGTTATTAAAACATGATATGCAATTCCTACCCGATGTGACTCTGCCCTGTCCGGAATGCGGTGGCACGCGATATCGGCAAGAAATATTGGATGTGAAATATCGTGGCCGATCGATCGCCGAAGTGCTCGCGATGAGTGTCTTAGAAGCAATCGCCTTTTTTCGCAGCCAGCCGCGAATTCAGCATCGGCTACAGATACTGAAGCAGATTGGACTCGACTATCTCGTCCTCGGTCAGCCGTCGGAGACACTCTCAGGAGGAGAAGCCCAGCGATTGAAACTGGCTTCGCGTCTGACGACGCCCCCTCGCGGAGCATGCTTGATCATTTGCGACGAACCGACCACGGGCCTACATCCCACGGATGTCCACCGTCTGGTCGCCTGTTTTCGCGAATTGCTAGCAAATGGTCATTCACTGGTTCTCGCGGATAACAGCCCGGAATTGATTGATGCGGCCGACGTTGTTGTGGAATTGGGGCGTCCTGATGTGCCGAAACAGCCCAAGAAGTGATGCTCGTTGTTGGCGCTGATTACCGCTTCTGCCATACTCGCGCTACTCCAACCCAATCATCCCCGCCGGGCTGCCGGACGATTTACTTGCCTTTATCAAGACGGATTCATGACTGGACACGAAATCCATCACGCGACACTCGACAACGGGCTGACGGTCCTTGTCGAAACCATGCCCGCCGTGAAATCAGCCGCCTTTTCGTTACTGATTTCGGCCGGAAGCGCCTTCGACCCTCCGGGTCGCAATGGAACTGCCAATGCCCTGGCGGATTGGATCACTCGCGGGGCTGGCGACATGTCCAGCCGCGAGTTGCTTTCGGCTTTTGACCGACTTGGTATTCAAGCCCACGAATCTTCGACATTGAACCATTTGGCGATCAGCGGCGCTTGCCTGTCCGAGAATCTGCCGGCCGCTCTCCGGTTGTACGGACAGGTCATTCAACGTCCGCAGTTCAACGAGGACGATTTTGAGGCGGTCATGGCGGGTGTCGAGCAATCATTGCTTGTGATCGAAGACGAGCCGCGGCAGAAGGCCATGTTTGAATTGATTCGTCGCTGCTTTCCCTCACCCTGGGGTCAGCCTGCTGAAGGAACATTAGAGGATCTGGAGCGAATTACGCCCCAATCAGTCCGCGACCATTATCTTCGCTGCGTCAGGCCTAAAAACGCAATTCTGGGAATCGCCGGAAATGTGACACTCGACGAGCTCTTGCCCGTTTTAGAAGAGTCGTTCGCGAATTGGCGAGGAGAAAATGAGACGGTATTGAAAACGGGAAAACGCGGTGTTTATCGTGATCACATCTCGCACGAATCCGCTCAGACACACATCGGTGTCGCCTATCCCGCAGTTCCTTATGGTGCCGATAACTACTACCAATCGTGGGCCGCGGTCAATGTCTTGAGCGGCGGAATGAGTAGTCGACTGTTCACAGAAGTCCGGGAAAAGCGAGCCCTTTGCTATTCGGTCTATGCCACATTGAATTCGATCAAAGATCAAGGCCAGGTCCTGTGCTACGCGGGGACGACGGTCGAACGTGCTCAAGAGACGCTCGACGTGCTGCTGCGCGAACTGGTGCGATTGGGTAATGGGATTGAAGAGGCGGAATTGGCTCGGTGCAAAGCCCGCGCAAAAAGTTCACTCATCATGGCTCAAGAATCCACGGGAGGACGAGCCGGATCCTTGGCGCGGAACTGGTTTTATCTTGGCCGCGTCGTGACATTGGATGAAGTTCGAGCGAAGATCGAAGCACTGACAACTGGCTCAGTTCTGGATTACGTCCGATCGTATCCCGCGAAGGACTTTACCATCCTGACGATTGGCCCCGAACCGTTGGTCGGCTAGCCATCGAAGTGACGAGCCCCAAGACGGCGATGCGGACTCTGTCGGGCCAACGGTAGAATTCTCGCGGCTGCGGCCAGATCAACATTCGCAGCCAATTATGGCTACTCCACCACCGTCGGCTTGAGCTCTCTCGACAGTCTCAACTGACCACAAGCGGCATCAATGTCAGCCCCCTTCCGCTTACGGACGGTCGCTGGAATGCCGAATGATTCGAGAACTTGCACGAACTCGTCGGTGCGAGGTGCCGTCGGGGCGACGAATTCAAGCTCTGTGACACCATTCATCGGAATCAGATTGACATGAGCAATTCGCGATTGCAGCCGCTTGGCCAATTCTCTGGCGTGATACGGTTCGTCATTAACACCTGACAACAAGACATATTCATAGGTGACTCGACGCCCCGTGACAGCAAAGTAATCGTCCGCCGCTTCGAGAATTGCGTCCACGCCGATTTTGTCATTGACCGGCACAAGTCGATTCCGCAACTCGTTGTTCGGAGCATGCAGAGAAACAGCAAGATTGTATTGCTTTCCCAACTTGGCTAGTTCGCGAATCTTGTCGGGAAGCCCCACCGTTGAAATGGTGATCCGTCGGGCACCTAGACCAAGGCCACCTTTCTCGTTCAATGTATCAAGTGCAGGAATCAACGATTTCAGATTTGCCAGCGGTTCACCGATCCCCATGACGACCACATTTGTGATCTGTTCACCTTTTGGCAGTAGTCGATCCAGCCGCAAAACCTGCTCAAGGATTTCACCGGTCGTCAGATTCCGCTTCAATCCCAGGAGGCCACTGGCACAAAACACGCATCCCATGGCGCAACCAACTTGAGTCGAGATACAGATCGTCCGCCGATCGGTTTCGCGCATCAGCACACATTCAATCAATTGCCCGTCACTCAATTCGAGCAGCAATTTCTCAGTTCGATCGCTGGCGATCTGATGCTTTTCGACGCGAGCCGGAAAGAGAGAGAACTCACTCGCCATTTCATTCCGCAACGCGGCGGGCACGTCGTGCATTTCCGAAAAATCATTCGCCCGTCGACCAAAAATCCAACGGCGAATTTGTTCCGCGCGGTACTCGGGGAAGTCTTTGCTTTCACACCATGCCGCCAAACCCGCCGCGTCCATTTCGTAGATACGCGGCTTATTCGAAGCAGTGATCAGAACAGGAAGGCCAGTCATTCGATACGGTCTTTGAGAGGGGGCGGTGCGACGATTTCATTAGTTCGGATTCAGTCACGGAACACCCAAGTCTTGGCCCGTGAAAGGAATTCGCGGTTTCGGACGCTGATAATCTGCAACATCAGTACCGCGTTAACTTCAGCCCACTGTAACAAATCCCAGTCCGTCGAGGATTTCTCGTCCTGCTTGGCTCTTGTTCAAGACGTAAAAATGAATTCCATTCACACCCTGGTCCATCAACTCGCGACATTGCGAAATCGCAAATTCAACTCCGATTTTATATTGCGCCGATTTGTCATGCTTGACCGACTCCAACCGCGACGCCAATGAGGTTGGGATGACCGCCCCACACATCGCGGTGATTCGTTGAATACGATCAAATTCGGTAATCGGCATAATTCCCGGGATCACGGGAACGTCCAGACGCCGTTGATTGACCCGGTCACGAAATCGAAAAAAGCTGGAATTATCAAAAAACAGCTGCGTAAAAATCGCATCCGCACCGGATTTGACCTTGTGAACAAGGTGCTCGAAATCCACATCCAAACTCGGAGCTTCGGGATGCTTTTCTGGGTAACCGGCAACTCCAATTCCCATGTTGGGAAAATACTCGCGAATGAGTGCCACCAATTCATTGGCATTCTTCAAACCGCCGGCCACCGCTTGAAACTGGGCCTGCCCCGCTGGCGCATCACCGCGGAGCGCCATAATATTCCGCAGCCCCTCATTCCAGGCAAATTGCAGCCATTCGACCAACTGTGCTCGCGTACTACCAACACACGTGAAATGCGCTGTGGAGGTCAATTGATGCCGTTCTTGAATCTCGCGGCACCATTCGACTGTTCGTTTGCTCGTGGAACCGCCCGCACCGTAAGTGCATGATACGAAAGCAGGTCGAAAGGGCGCAAGCTCACGAAGTGTCTGTCGCAGCGATTCGTCACCTTCGGCAGATTTCGGTGGAAAAATCTCGATTGAGAGGCCGAATTGCCCCCCCAAATAAACATCTCGAATGCGCGTCGCGCTGGTCGCCATGCTGCAGTTTCCTCTTCAATTGCATCACAAATGGCACGAGGTTATTCGAACTCCTGACGATCTGCCAGCATGTTCTTCATCAGAATCCCAAATCGGAAGACAGAGGTTGCCAAAATAGCTATACTGCCCTGACAAGTTTGTTGTTGATAACCATCGGCCCGTACGTCAGTCTTTTTACCGTTTCATGACGGCAAGATTGGCACTGTGGGTTTTCGAGCAGTTTCGACGGCGATCTTGCCGGGTGTTCGCGTTGGGTACCCACCTGATTCAGTCTGTTCAGAAGGAAAGTCGGAATGTCGACCGCTGAAGCGTTGAAGTCCAAGACCACAGAATCCACGAAAACGGCGAACGTCAACCGCCTCCCTTACAAAGTCAAGGATATCGGGCTGGCCGCATTCGGTCGCAAAGAGATCGAAATCGCCGAAAACGAAATGCCCGGTTTGATGGCCCTGCGACAGAAATACGGTGCATCAAAGCCACTGAAGGGCGCTCGGATTGCCGGTTGCCTGCATATGACGATTCAAACTGCGGTCTTGATCGAAACGCTGACAGCACTTGGCGCCGACGTGACCTGGAGCAGCTGTAACATCTTCTCGACGCAAGATCATGCTGCTGCCGCGATCGCTGCGACTGGTGTTCCCGTCTATGCCTGGAAGGGCATGACGAATGAAGAATTCGATTGGTGCATCGAGCAGACCCTGTTTTTCCCGGATGGGCAACCGCTGAACATGATCCTCGACGATGGTGGTGACCTGACGTCGATGGTGCATCAGAAGTTCCCCGAGCTACTTAAGGGAATCAAAGGCCTGAGTGAAGAAACTACGACTGGTGTCCATCGGCTGGTTCAAATGCACGAACGCGGTGAACTGAAAGTTCCGGCGATCAACGTGAATGATTCGGTCACGAAGAGCAAATTCGACAACCTTTATGGCTGCCGCGAATCATTGGCCGACGGAATCAAACGCGCCACCGACGTGATGCTGGCCGGTAAGGTTTGTGTCGTTGCTGGCTATGGCGATGTGGGTAAAGGTTGTGCCATCTCGCTACAACGATATGGTGCTCGAGTCATCGTCACTGAAATCGATCCGATCTGTGCCCTCCAGGCCGCGATGGAAGGTTTCGAAGTCACGACGATGGAAGATGCCGCTGCCCAAGGAAACATCTTCGTGACGACGACGGGGTGCTGTGACATCATCCGTGGCGAACATGTCGAAAAGATGCCGCACGATGCCATCATCTGCAACATTGGTCACTTCGACGTCGAAATCGACGTGGCATGGCTGGAAAACCAGGTCAAGACCGGCAAAGCCACAAAGGTCAACGTCAAGCCGAGCGATGTCGGTGCCGTCGACCGGTACACGTTCAAAGCAACGGGCCGCAGCGTGATCCTGTTGGCGGAAGGCCGTCTGGTCAATCTCGGATGCGCAACCGGACATCCTTCGTTCGTGATGTCGAACAGCTTCACCAATCAGACACTGGCTCAATTGGCGCTCTGGAACGAAGACAGCAAGTACGCGATCGGCGTTCACCGTCTGCCGAAGGAACTGGACGAAGAAGTCGCTCGGCTGCACCTCGAAAAGATTGGTGTCAAGCTGTCGAAGCTGACCACCAAACAGGCCGAATACCTGGGACTTCCGCTTAACGGTCCGTTCAAGCCTGAACACTATCGATACTAAACTCGTTCGATCTCGGTTCGTCACCGCTCAACCACTGAGTACGAGCGAATGAACCGGCATCTCAACGAATTTGTCGCACTGACGACGCCCGGCCTGATCGCCGGGCGTCGTTTTTTCGTACGAGCGAAGACGACGTCGTCTGTCCTGGCAGAATAGCCAACTTTGATCGCGGCGAATTCTCGCCATTCTCAGCAAGTCATCAGCAATCCGTAATCGCACCGGATCGAGCAACTCATTGCCGATACGACGCGGCACTATTGATTTCCGAATCGAAACAGGCCTCGCGGCTACTTCACCGAACGGCCAGTGAGCTTCGTCAATAGCGACTCGTGCAGTCCATCCTGCTGATACAATTCACGGCGTCGCAGATATCCTTCTCGTTCGGCGCTTGCTTGAATGCGACGTACGTCAGCCGTCCACGATCGGGTCAATTCACCGCCATGCCCCGTTGCGACTCGCATGCGACGACGTAATGGCTCTCCGTATTCGCAAAGTAAATCGTCATCGGCCGACACGTACATGCGGGCCGACCCGACCTCACCTTGTCGGGCCGAGCGGCCAATCAATTGTCGATCAATCCGCTGCTCATTGTGATGTTCGGTTACGATCACGCGCAAGCCACCGGCATTCAGTCCAGCTTCGTTGGGACGGATATCCGTACCCCGCCCGGCCATATTCGTTGCAATCGTGACGGCACCACCATGTCCGGCTTTCGCGATTATCTCAGCCTCATCGGCGTCCTGCTTTCCATTCAGCAATTGAAAAGCCACACCACGGCTTCGCAGCAAATCCGCCATCAATTCACTTTTGACAATCGAACGGACGCCAATCAACACGGGTTGCCTCTGGCTGTGCAGCTGGCTCACGTCATCAGTGATCGCCGCCCACTTCGACGCTTCGTTCGCGAAAAAACGGGGCAGTAAAATTAGCCGCCGGCTGGGTAATCGCAACGGAATCGTGGTGACGTTTAAGCCATACATTTCATGATATTCCTGTTCGCTCCCGGTCGCTGTGCCTGTCATTCCACACAGCCGTGGATAAAGCCGGAAGAAACGCTGACGCGTGATCTGCGCGGTCCCTTTCACTTCGGAAGAGATTGGCAAATTCTCTTTCGCCTCTATTGCCTGATGCAAACCGTCGCGCCACGTTCGTTCGGCGAAGATGCGTCCCGTGGTGCTGTCCACAATCGAGACTTTGCCATTTTGAACGACATAGTCGACGTCCCGACAAAACAAGACGCGGGCGCGAATCGCTTGTTCAACATAGTTCTGCCAAGGCCGCAAGACGCATTTGAGAGGAACCGCCATGGCGTTTTCCCAAATGTGACCAAGCCCAGTGGATGTCAGCCGAATCGCACCGGTGGTAAAGATCAGTTCGAAGTCGATCGAGGCTCGTAGCCGTTGGGCGATCTGGTTTGCAACGCGATGTGCCAATGCATCGGTCGCTTCTCCGGCCGGTTGATCGCTGAGCATCAATGGCGAGGCGGCATCGTCAATTAGCACATTGTCGATCTCATCCACGATGGACACGGCCAAACACCGCTGCAAGGTGTCTGCATAATCGGACTCCTGATGACGCATCACATTGAGAAACGTCTCGCCAAGTCGCCGTTGAGACCGTTGTCGCAACCGGACTTGATCACGAAGATAGTCGAATCCAAACTCATAACCGGGTCCATAAGTAATGTCGCAGTGATAGGCCGCTTGTTTCTCGCGTGAGTTTTGGTGTGCGGTCAAGCAATCGACGGTGAGGCCCAGTGATTGGTACAGCGGCCGCAGCTGCTGACAATCGCGTTCCGCGAGATATTCATTGCTGGTACTGAGGTGCACACCGCGCCCATAAAGTGCGTAAATCGCGGCTGGCATTGCTGCGGTCAGGGTCTTGCCTTCACCCGTGGCCATTTCGGCAATCTGCCCGCGAGCCAATGTCAGCCCGGCCAGAATCTGAACATCGTAAAGTTGGACGCCAAGCGCCAGTAATGAAGCCTGGCAAACAATCGCCGCCGCATCGATTAACTGCTTCTGAGTGGGATTGATCGCCAGCGACGGAGGCCATTCGCCACGTAAATCCTGAAAGAGTTGCGCGAGATCATTCGCACTTTGACCAACAAGTTCTTGTTGCCGCCGGCGAATCGAGTGAATTAGTTGCTCACTACTCAACCCAGAATTATTCGAATCGCTGAACTGACGCAGCTTGCCTGCGCGGAACAATGAGATCATTCCAACCCGCCGTTTTGTAAAGCAGAATCACTGGATCGAGAAGAGAAATGGGTCGCGCACCGAATCAATCATCAATCAATTCTTGGGATCTGCACGACAGTAGATCACTTCGGCAGTCAAAGCCCGCTTTGCCCAATCAACTCATCAGTTCGGATCAATCCTGTCAAAAGAACCGCTCGGAGAAATCCTCGTTCTCCAGTTGTATCGTTTTTGCATATTCGAAAATTGCCAACGGAGATGAAAAGCGCAAGCCAGAATCCACGATTCTATTTCTCGTACATCACATCAAAAAAGGCCGCCCACCAAACTCGCGAGGAGTCGGGTAGATGCTTCGAAAAAGTATCGGTAGACGAACCCTACGATCTTGGTCGGTATGGTGGGAACTCTTCCTCAACTCGACAAAAACCATTGCTCCGCTGCAATCGTCACGACTGTTAGATGCCTTCGAATTGGAAGAACGCGTTCTGCTGAGCGCCACGCCGATCCCGGTCGCGCCGCAAACCGCAGACGTCGCTCCGCTCGTTCCCGCAACATCATCGGGTTCAAGTACATCCCCAGCGTCAAATCCGCCCGCCGCCACTGCCAACTCAACAAGTTCCGCCAAAGGAACGGACGTTGTCTTGATTGATATTCGTTTAGCCAACAGCGGTTTGCTGGCTCAAGCTGTTCAACCGGACGCCCGATTGTTTCTCTACGATAGCGCTCACGATTCCTCTCAAGAGGTGCTTTCACGGGTGTCCGATTGGGCCGAAACGACGGGTTCAACAATCGCTTCGCTCTCGATTATGGGACAAGGCGCCGCCGGAACGTTTGAGCTGGGAACCGACTGGATCTCGACCGCGACATTGCAAGCGACCGCCGCGGACTGGCAGCGTTTGGGGCAATCACTCGCACCTGGAGCGAGCATCGATCTGTTTGGTAGCTCCGTTGCGGCGCAAGGTTGCGACGGGCAAAAACTATTGGATCAAATCGCTCAACTGACGGGGGGCGACGTGTTCGCCTCAACTAATCTCACGGGACATGGAGGTAGCTGGCAACTGGAAGCGTCGTCAGGAAGTTCGACAAGTTCCACGAATGGTAACGTCGAATCACTCGACTATTCGTTGCTGAGTACTTACGACGATTCCCTGGCCGGTAGTACTTCTCTCAATTCGTCGAACAACTCCACTCCGCAGACAGATCAATCGGCCAACCGACCAGCAGATAGTCGAAGTCAGATCGTGTTTGTCGACTCGTCACTGCCTGACATTCAATCGCTGATTCGCAATATCCCCTCAAACGTCGAAATCGTATTTATTGATTCGTCGTTGGATGGCGTCGACCAAATGGCCCAAACACTAGCGGGTCGCAACAATGTTAGTTCCATTTCGATCCTCTCACACGGCAGTGACGCCAACCTTTACTTGGGCACAAGCGATCTTAATATCAATTCCTTGGGCACCACTTACGCTAACGATATTGCAGTCATCCGGAGCTCGTTGGCCGAAAACGCCGAGATCCTGCTATTCGGTTGCGATATCGCGGAGGCGACC
This sequence comes from uncultured Schlesneria sp., assembly GCA_903871875.1. Lineage (GTDB taxonomy): Bacteria > Planctomycetota > Planctomycetia > Planctomycetales > Planctomycetaceae > Schlesneria. The sequence goes on along the minus strand of CAIQIR010000121.1, from coordinate 3,215 downwards.
GACGGCCAGGCGTTTGTTAATTCGCTGGCTCAAGCGACCGGTGCCAAGGTTGCAGCAAGCACCGATCTGACGGGCGCGACGTCGCTCGGTGGGGACTGGACACTGGAATATGCCACCGGCCTTCTTCAAGATCTGACCTTGGCAAACACTCTGGCACAGACCAATTGGGACTATTTGCTGCCAACAGACACGCTGCAGCAGGGAGTGAGTTCCTATTCGGGTGCAATCGACACCTACATCGACTCTGGAGCGACCGGAGCCAACAACGGATCGGCAACAACGATCAACGCCAGCGCGAGTGGCAGCACTCAAGGACTGATCAGCTTTGACCTCAGTACAATCCCTGTTGGTTCTACGATTACGAGTGTTCAGCTGACCTTCACGTCGGCTTCATCCCTCGGCCTGCTGCCCAGTGTGAACCTGTACAAGATGCTCGCTTCATGGACGTCGGCAGCAAACTGGAACTCATTTGGTGGCGGTGGTATCAACCACAACGGCACCGACGCCGCCAGCTCCAGTGATGCCAGTTGGGGCGCCCTCATTACGGTAGGCGGTACGGCAACGTTCAGCAGCGCAAATATGGCCACGACTGTTCAATCGTGGGTCAACAACCCGTCAACGAACTACGGCTGGATGCTCCAGGGCGGAGGTCTCGCCAATGCATCATTTTATTCTTCCGACAGCAGCACAGCCAGCTACCGTCCGCAATTGAGCGTGACGTACACCGCGCCCACTGCACCGTCATTGGATCTGGGTGCGTCGGCGACCAACTACAATACATCGTTTACCCAATATGGATCGGCGGTTAAAATTGCCGATCCAACGTCATCCGTTACGGCGGGCACCAACAGTATTAGCCCAAATCTTTCTGGTATGACGTTGACCATCAGCAACCTGTTGGATGGCAGCGCTGAATCTTTGTCCGCGACGACGGCCGGTACCAACGTCACCGCATCGTATAACTCCACGACAGGGGTGCTTACGTTGTCAGGTTCCGATACTGCCGCACATTATCAGACAGTCTTACGGACAGTCACCTACGACGACACATCATTAGCTCCAACCGCCACCAGTCGCACGATCAATGTGGTCGCAACTGACCCCTATGGCGGCAATAGTGTCACAGCAACGACAACGATCACAATGATCGTCAACCATGCGCCGACAATCACCAATGGTGCCACGGTAACGTTGACGGGCACGGACGAGAACACCACTTCGTCGGGTACGGTGGTTAGTTCGATCCTGACCTCGGCGAACTGGGCCGACACGGATAGTGGAGCAGTCAACGGGATGGCGGTCACCGCCGTATCAGGGAACGGAACCTGGCAATATTCGACGAACGGCACCACCTGGACCAACTTCGGAGCCGTGTCGGCAACCAATGCGTTGCTGCTCACTTCGACCACACAAGTGCGTTACATACCAGGCGACCACGGGCCCGAAGCGGCCAGCTTCACATTCCAGGCCTGGGATCAGACGAGCGGAACGGCCTCCACCAACACGACACCTGGCTACGCTAACCCTGGCTCTGGCGGGGCGACCAGTGCCTACTCGAGTCAGTCGGCCACCGCTTCGATGACGATCACCAACGATGCTCCCACCATCACTAACGGCGCTTCTGTCATACTCACGGGGACCGACGAAAACACCACGTCCTCGGGCACGACGGTCAATTCGATCCTCACCTCTGCCAATTGGGCTGACGTCAATGCCAGTGCGTTAAAGGGTCTCGCCATCACTAGTGTGGTGGGAAACGGTACTTGGCAATACTCCACGAACGGTACCACCTGGGCCAACTTCGGCAGCGTGTCCGCAACCAACGCACTCTTGATTACGTCGGCCACGCAAGTTCGATACGTACCCGGCGATCACGGAGCCGAAGCGGCCAGCTTCACATTCCAGGCTTGGGATCAAACCACCGGGACGGCGTCCACCAACGCCATTCCCAACTATGCCAACCCCGGTTCCGGCGGCGGTAGCACTGCCTACTCGAGTCAGTCGGCCACCGCTTCAATGACCGTCACCAACGATGCCCCCACCATCACTAATGGAGCCACGGTGACGCTGGCCGGTACCGACGAGAACACCACCTCCTCGGGCACAACGGTCGATTCAATCCTCACCTCTGCCAATTGGGCTGACGTCAACGCCAGCACCTTGAAGGGTCTCGCGATCACCAACGCGTCGGGAAACGGCACTTGGCAGTACTCCACGAACGGTACCATCTGGGCTAACTTCGGCGCCGTTTCGGCAACCAATGCCCTCTTGATTTCGTCAACCACTCAGGTGCGGTACGTACCGGGAGATCACGGAGCCGAAACCGCCAGCTTCGCATTCCAGGCTTGGGATCAGACCACCGGGACGGCCTCCACCAACCCGACTCCCAGCTATGCCAACCCTGGTTCTGGCGGTGGTAGCACTGCCTATTCGAACCAGTCGGCCACCGCCTCGATGACCGTCACCAATGATGCCCCCACCATCACTAATGGCGCTTCGGTCATACTCACGGGCACCGACGAAAACACCACCTCCTCCGGCACGACGATCAATTCAATCCTCACCACCGCGAACTGGGCCGATGTGAATGCCAGTGCCTTGAAAGGCCTGTCCATCACCAGCGTCTCGGGAAACGGCACTTGGCAGTATTCGACCGATGGAACCACGTGGGCCAACTTCGGCAGCGTGTCGGCAACCAACGCGTTGTTGTTGACTTCGACCACGCAGGTGCGATACGTACCGGGCGATCACGGGCCCGAAACGGCCAGCTTCACATTCCGGGCCTGGGACCAGACCACCGGGACGGCCTCCACCAACGCCATTCCCAACTATGCCAACCCCGGTTCTGGCGGTGGTAGCACTGCCTATTCGAGTCAGTCGGCCACTGCTTCGATGACGGTCACCAACGACGCCCCCACCATCATTAATGGCGCTTCGGTCATACTCACGGGGACCGACGAAAACACCACGTCCTCGGGCACGACGGTCGGTTCTATCCTGACCTCCGCCAATTGGGCCGACGTCAACGCCAGTGCCTTGAAGGGACTGGCCATTACTAGCGTGTCAGGAAACGGCACTTGGCAGTACTCGACCAATGGAACCACGTGGGCCAACTTCGGCAGCGTGTCGGCAACCAACGCGTTGTTGTTGACTTCGACCACGCAGGTGCGATACGTACCGGGCGATCACGGGCCCGAAACGGCCAGCTTCACATT
>CAIQIR010000120.1 GCA_903871875.1 uncultured Schlesneria sp. | reverse complement strand
TCGATCAACCGCCGTCCAGATCAACCACCGTCCGGCGTTTCAGCCACGTCGAAACAGGCGGCTTCGTTGGCATTGCGAGCGAACAGTCGTCCCCGCACCAGGGCCAAATGATTCCAGCAAAACCCGCTGTCAAATACTTTCTGCAAGGCCACCGGTTCCGGTTTCGTAGGAGTCGCGGGAAGCAGTAACAGCTCGCCATCTTCGGTGATGATCAGCAGCAGCTCGCCCACCAGAAGCACTTGTCCATAACCATAGCGGCCGGATTTCCATTTGATCGCACCGTTGGCGACATCCAGGCAGGTCAACGTTCCATCGTCCAGGCCAAACAAAAAGCCCTCGCGCACCACGAAGTCGTTGAACTTCGGTCGGAAGCGATTCGACGCCCAGCGCCGAGTGGCTTCCCACTTGCCATCGGTTTGTTTGATGTCCAGCCGCACAGTCCCGATGCCATAGCCCGTGCCGAACAGCACCGAATCATCCTCCAGCACCCACGGCATCGACGAATTGACTTTCGGTGCATTCTCGAGCGGGAAAAACCACAGTTCTTCGCCCGTTTCCAATGCATGACCGGAAAGGCCGTTGCCGTTGGGAATCAGCACTTGCCGAGTGTCCCCGATCGTTTCGATACGAGCGCTGCCATAGCTGGCGGGATGTTTCCCGGCCGCCCAGACCGGTTTTCCCGACTTCTTGTCGTAGGCGGCCACCCCTTTGTTGTTTCCGCTGGAGCCTTCTGTCGCCGATCCGCCGGGGATGACCACCACCAGATCATCGACGACCAGCGGCGAGCAGGAAACGCCCCATTCGGGCGGCTTTTCCGGAGTGGTTCCGTCGCCCGCGTCCTGCAGAATGTTGGTTGTCCAATGCCGTTTCCCGGTCGCGGCATCCAGGCAATTCAGCACGCCGGTACCGCCCAAAGTATAGAGCCGGCCGTCGTCAAATTGCGGTGTCGCGTGGGGGCCCGGTCCGCCGTTCGCCTCAACGATCGACAGGATCGTGTTGTCTTGATGGACCCACAATTGCGAGCCGGTTTCGGCGTCGTACGCCACCACACATTCGTTCGCTTCGCGTTGTTCCTGAGTGAATGCGTAGTGTCCCACCACCGTAAAGGCCGACCAGGCGCGACCCACCGGATGACGCCAGACTTCGCGGAGCGGTTTGGCTTCCCAGTTCCGTCGCAGCGAACCGTCTCGCACGATGCCATCACGATGCGGTCCCCGAAACCCGGTCCAGTCTCCTTCGACCGCGACCAGCGGCGGTGTCTCGGTCGAGGCCGGGTCGGTCGAGTCGGACTTCGCGGGTGCCGTCGCGGACACCTGTTTGAAGAATTCCCGCGCCACTTCTTCGGCTCGCGGCTTCGAACGCAAGACAAATCGGCGGGGAACCATGTCCCCGTCCCATTCCAACCGATAAACGCACAAGAGACCAATGAACGAGGCCGCCAGCGCGCCCACGGCGCCCAACCGCACTCGCCAGGACCAGCCGGAAAAGAACACCCACCAGATCAACAGCGCGAACAAGGCGGCCGGCCAGACGAACAGGATCGACATCTTGAAGTGCGTCGGATCTTCCCACCACTGGGCCCACAAGATGCCCTGTGCGATCGAGGCGATGACCAGGATCCCCAAGCCCCAGATCCAGCGACCTCGCAATGACTTGGCCGCCGCAGGTGTGAATAGTGTCGTTACGGGAGTCGATTCAGCGGGTGGTGGTGAGCTCACAGCAGACATCCTTGTTGGAAGGGCAATCACAGGCGAGACCGTTAGGCCCGCAAATCACAGCTACTCGGCGGTCGCCTTTTCATTCTTTTTAGATCGCTTCTTCGCTTTTGGCACGGAGTCGGCCGCCGCGGGTTTATCGCATTCATCCGGAAGCACCGTTTCCGAGACAATTTGAATCAATGGCCTCCCGCTGACGTCGACCGGAAGTTGTTGTGCCGTTTCGGAAAGAAGTTGATTGATGTTAAAAAACGCTTCCGCGTGTAGCTTGGCGACACCCTGGGCAATCAAGTCATCCTTATGAGCCAGTTTCACCAGCCTCATGAAAGCCTCTCGGATGCTCAAGGCGTGGTGCTTAATCTGATCTGCGAGAGATTTTCCGCGATCAGAGATCAAGAGTGTAATTTCGGACTGGGTGGATTTGGCATAAGCTTCTATATTGGCTAATGTTACGTCGGCGTCAACGCCAGCTTCCAGCTTGGAAACAGTGCCCTGAGTGCAACCGGCTCGCCTGGCGAATTCCGCTTGCGTGATCCCTTTCGCGGTACGCATCGACGCCAACTTCGAGACGACGCGCCTGCGATTCGCGAAATCGCGCAATGCTCGTTTTTCTTCGTCAGTCTCGAACATTTCGTCGAAGAATTCTTGTTGAGTCGTTGTTTTGATGGCGTCCATTGGGCAGTCCTAAAAGCCGAGAGTGAATACCATGAGAAGTCGGTGAAAATGAAATGTCATCGAATTCTATTTGGGCTTTGGAGTGATGGTCGAAAGTTTCTTCGATACGAAATCTTTGCATAACTTCACGTCGTTGTGTTGGCTGGACTTATCGCCGAGTAACATCACATACACGCTTTTTTCTGTCTCGCACGGAAAGATGTAAAGCCTGATGGATTTTGGCTTTGAACCTTTTTCATGGCCTGTTTCGTCGATTGAGAGAATCCCAAGTGCATAGTTCCCGTGAACAAACCCGAGGGATTTTACTTGTTCCGGATTTGCTCCGCGGTCGAGCGACTGCATGAGGGTCCGCAAATTATTTGCCACTGCACGCATTTCGTGAGGCCATTTTTTCGTAAAGACCTTGATGGCATTGGCGTAATCGGAACAAGGTGACATTGTCCATGTCATGATTCTTCCTAGGAATAAATTATATCGCCGATTGTCCGTTTTTATTAAATTTATTCGTATATGGAATGTTTTTCAAATGAAAGCCTTGGAAGACTGCGTCGACTGGGGGCTGTCGCCGTAATTTGGCCCGATCGTGGCCGCCAGAACACTCTGCAAAGTGAATGACCTCTGTCGATTCACTGAATTCATTCCTTGAGCATTCGCGGTGGTTTCGTTTCGACCAAATGTTAATCTGGGTAGTTACGTTGTTTTTTCCCTCGCGATGATCAACATTGATCAAGTTTGATCAACATCCCTGTTTGATAGCGTTTGGTCGATTTTTGGCGGATGAACAAGTTTGATCGACATTGATCAACATCCCTATTTTGTAGGCTTTTGATCGCATCAACGATCAGTGTGGTGTCCCGCGAGCCTAAATCCACAGTGTCTAACCCCTGTTTCAACGCGACACGTCCGTGCGACACGCACTAGGCCACGGGGCCGGTCGATGAGACGGCCTGAGCGACCTGATTTTCCACCGCGACAGACGACGTCGAGGGGCCGGCGAGACACCAACACCATTTTCCAGACTGTTTGTCGATTCCCGACTGGCAACCCAATTGGTGAAACGCGCGTCGTAAGGTGATCTGGGTGATCTGGTTGTCGGCCGCGTACTGTTGAATCACGGTCGACAAGACTCGTCCGCCTTGCAGCTGGTCCCTGAGCCACTGGCACACGCGCGACAACTCGCTACCGTCTTCTTCGGCCAGCGGAGATCGTTGTTGCTCGAGGGTCTGCGCGACGAGCTGGTCGCTCGTCAACGGGACCGGATTGTCTTCCCATCGCACCGCCTGGTTTTGAATCGAGTAAGCCAAGCCTGGTTGCGGTCCGCACAGATTGGTTTTGATCGGCCGTACCAGACGCCGCTGGGGATCGTTGAGATCGCGGGCGATCATCCAGACTGATCGAGCGACGGTAGCGAACGCCCCGACCACTGGCGACGAACGCGCCGTCCCTCCGATCCTGCTGCTCGGCGAATCGGCCACGATCAGGATGGCGGTTCCCGCACGCGACGCCAGTTCGGCCAGCCGCATCGCCAGTTGGCTGGCATCGACCGGTCGGTCGGCGGCGGCGAACGATCGCAGTGGGTCGATCACCACTAGCCGCACGGCGATCCCCGCACTCTGCAGGGACTGGAGTTCCCTCTCGAGCAGCGTGACGTCATCGTCTGGCGGGTTGAATTGTCCATTCACCGGTCGCTTGTTCTCGTCTTCGTTCGCCCTGCCGCCCAGGTTGTTCCAGGCATAGACCAGGGAGACATCGGCCGCGGCCGCATCCAATCGGGGTCGGATCGTTTTCGCCGGATCATCTTCGGCCGAGATCAAAATGACGGCTCCGGGGACACCCTGGGTTCCAGGGACTTCCTGCGATTGCCCGTGCGGACCGCCATCGCCGCGCGACACGGCGGCGGCGACTTCGATCGTCAACAGACTTTTCCCCACGCCCGGTTCGCCGGTGATCAGCGTCAAGGCGGCTTGAGGCACCACATTCGCCCAGACCCATTCCTGGGGCTGCGGCGCGACTTGGGAAAAGCAGCGCAATTCGGCCTGAGGAATCTTCGGTTCGCGGCCTGCGACCGGTGAGGTCTGCCGTTCCACCAGGGGCGCGGCCAAGGCCAGCGCTTCCAGTTCGGCCCGCACCGCGTCTGGGCCTTCCGTCTTGTGACGTCCGCCGATCCATTCCACCAGCCCTTCGCCCTCGTTCAGTCCCGGCAGCGTCACGATTTTCGCCGAGCGAGCGCCGGCGGCCAGGGCGAGCTGCGCGACCTCTTCCGCATACTTCAGTCCCTTGTCATCGGCATCGCGCAGAACGACCACATGCTTGTCTTCCAGCGGCGACCAGTCGGACAGCCTCGCCTGAAACGGACCGCCCAGCGAGGTCGTGCCGGTCAAACCCAACTCGTAGGCGTAGGAGGTCGTTCGTTCCCCTTCGCAGACGTAGATGGTTTCCGCTTCGACCAGTTTTTCGCGGAGATAGAGGTGAAATGGAACGGGCGGCAGTTGGTCGATGTACCACCCGCCCTTGTACTGCGAGATCACCCGAAACTTTCGCGAACCATCCGGTTTGTCGTACCGCAGCACCCAGGTCTCTTGTTTCGACCACGGCAGCCAATACGACCAATGACGGGTCGGTTCACCGATGATCTGAAAGGCTTCGGTCGGCGTGGGGTACTTCACTCCCTGCGGTCTGTAGGCCGGCTGCCGCGGCCGGTCGGCGGGACCTGGTTGATCAAAACCACAATTGGTCGGCATCGTTCGTTTCGACATTTGGTGAGCTCCTGTTTCCTGAGCGGGGCGTGTCCCTTCACGACCCTGTTCGTGCGACATCCGGCGACTCGGTCGTCACGGCGACGATCCTCCGCCCTCCGGCATTCCCCGCTGCGGTGACCGGTTCATTTCGGCCACCGTAACTGAGGCGACTGCGACTAAGTATTAAATTACTGTGTATTTTGTCGCGACGCAATATGGATTTAGAAAAAATTATTGAGGGGCAAAAAAACGGTGATTCCTGGTCCCGTGCGGCGGTGGCAGCGGGCCATGATCGGAAAACCGATGAGGCTGCGTTGAGCGGTCCAGGTCCATTGCGTCCCAGTCGATCGGGGCGGCATTTCATTAGTGCCTCCCGCGAGTCGAGAGGGTTGGGGCCGCTTGTTCAGCCGCGCGGCGGAACTTCACCGGGAGTCGGCGTCCCTTGATGAAACCTGAGCATCCAACCGGTTTGGGTACGTGACCAAATGGAGCTGCGGCGTGCGTACTGGACAATTCCGTCGCAAGTCACGGCGCTGTTGTAGGTGACTTGAGCAACGTCTGCTGAAAGCGAACGAGCTTGAAAGTCGGCCAGTGGAATCACAGCGCAGAGCGGCATCAAGGGCAGGGCCAGCGTCTCTTCCCTTCGATAGAAGCGACCGGACCGGCCGAATTCGAAGAAGTCCTCGGCAATCATTTCTTCCATCCGCTGCCGATCGAAACGAGTCTCTTCGCGCCACAGTTCTTCTTCCAAACGTTCCAAGGTCCGGCGATCGTGTTCGCTGAGTTCCATGCTGCGTCCTGTTGAAATGACCAAGGTGTTCCCCATCGTTCGCGAGGGTGTCGATTTTCCGTGAGAAGATCCTCAGGCCGTTCCCCTTCCCGGTGTTTCCCGATTCGAGCCGTACCACGGACGGCAATCGCCGTTGCGGAACCCCGGTTTCCCGTCGGACACCCGTCCGTTCGTGTTGGTTACCAGGAAATCCGCTGCCGGCACAGATTCCCGTAATTGTCCCGGGCCGTTCGCGATGCTCTGATCGAGAATCGATAATTTCCGGAATACGCTCGTCGTCCACGACCGTCGAGGTGCCGTCGCTTGCCAGTCGATCGGTTCGTCGTTCAAATCATCGCATCCCTGCGAAGGTTGTCCGCCGGGTGACGAGGCGCGGTGGACGAGGGAACGCAGGGCGTTCAACAACATTAAGACAGGCCTGTTTCGGAGATTCTGATGCGACTGGTTCAGTTTGTGCTTCCCGGTGTCGGTCGTCGTGTGGGTGTGATTCAGGGCACCGACGTCGTCGATCTGACCGCTGCCGAATCGTCGTGTCACAGCGTTTACGATCTGGTGCAACAGGCGTTCGCGGGGAAAAAGAAGCTGGTCGATCTGGTGCAAAGCCTGCAAGATCGTGCCACCGCGACGCGCTTGTCCTACGCCGCACTGCTGGCCGCTGTGCCCAACGGTTCCCAGCCGTACCTCTTGCCGCCGATCGATCATCCCGAACCGGCGCGGCTGTTGATCAGCGGAACCGGACTGTCGCATCTGGGCAGCGTGCAATCGCGCGATCAGATGCACGGCGGCACGCAATCGGCCGAACCTCAGACCGATTCGGCGCGCATGTTCGCTCTGGGCCTGAAAGGTGGGCGTCCGGCACCGAACGAGCGTGGCATTTCCCCCGAATGGTTTTATAAAGGGAACGGACACAACCTGCGCGGCCAACGAGCCACACTCGAGATACCCGCGTTTGCTCTCGACGGCGGCGAAGAACCCGAAATCGTCGGCTGCTACATCAATGACCCCCAGGGGCATCCGCGACGAGTCGGTTTCGCCTTAGGTAACGAGTGGTCAGATCATGCGACCGAGACGATCAACTATCTGTATCTGGCGCCGTCGAAACTGCGTTATTGTTCCCTGGGTCCGTCACTGCAGGTCACGCATGACTTTCAGGATATCGAGTTGCATTGCACGGTCTCGCGCGGCGGTCAGACGCTGTACGACAGCGGCGAACTGCGATCCGGTGAAAAGAACATGTGCCATTCGCTGAAGAACATGGAAGATCACCACTTCAAATATTCGCAGCATCGTCAGCCGGGCGACATGCACCTGCACTTCTTCGGCACGAGCAAACTGAGTTTCGGTTCGCGTGACTGGAAGTACCAACCGGGCGACGAAATTCAGATTTCCGCCCCCGGTTTCTGTGAGCCTCTCGTGAATACCGTGTCAGCCGGCCCACCCGAAGAAGGCCGGCCGATCGTCGTCGAATCGGCGTGACGATGGGCGAATCGGGCTATACCGCAGTGGTGGTCGGTCTTGGACGAAGTCCAAGCCAGTCACGAAGGCGCGGAATATGGGACAAAACCAGTTTTTCCGTCGTGAGCACGAACACTAGTGACGCGCCGAACAACGGCAGGTAGACGGCCAACAAAAGGGCCGCGACGAGCAATCCGCAGGAAAAGCGACGACCAACTTCGAACGGTGGTGCACCGAGTACGCCTCGATCTCGACGGCGCCACCACATCACGACACCGCTGACTGACAACAAGACCAGGCCCAGGGCCGTCAGCAGTCCGAGCAACTGGTTCGGCCAGCCGAACAGCTGTCCTTCGTGGGCGGCGATGCCCGTACCGACCATCCGGTCGACCCAGTGCCGGTCTTGGAAACCTTCGCGACTGACGATTGCTCCGGTCGTTCCATTGACCACCAGATTCACACGGTAAGGGCGATTCGGAGTATTGGATTTGGCCGTCCAGTTTTCCGAGCCCTGGGAGGGAGGGGCGATGATCACGGGTGGTTGAAGTCCGAGCGGTTGAACGGCAGCTGCCACTCGATCGAAGGCTGCCATGTCCTTCGGCATCACTCCGCCGCCCGAACGCCGTCCCCCCCCGCCGCCGCCATGTTCGCCAGAAGCGCCCTCTGATCGACGACCTGCCGAAGAACGTTCACTGCCGGTGGTCCAATCCTGTTGAGCGACCGCCGTTCCTGTCACGGATCGGATGGTTTTGAAATAGTTGCCCCAGAACTTGGCCCAAGGCAATCCCGTCAGCAGCAGGAACAGCGCCAGCGTCGAGATCCAGACACCGCAGACGCTATGCAGATCGCGCCAGAAAATTCGCGAGCCTTTCCGTAACCGAGGATACAGCACGCCAGCCAAACCCCTGGTATTGCGGGGCCACCATAAGTACAGGCCGCTAACAATCATGATGATCGTCCATGATGCCGCGAGTTCGACAATGTTCGAACCGCGGTCCCCCATCAGCAACTCGCCATGTAGTCGGAATAGCACTTTCATGAAACGCTGATTTTCGGGGATGGAGTGCAGAATGGCCAACGTTTCCGGATGCACGTAGACCCGGATGGCTGCTCCGTTTCGGCGAACAATCACGCGCGCGGCGGATTGAACTGTTTCCGGTAACTCGTAACCGTTTGGGGTGGATTCCGGCACGCTGGCCAGGGCCGCCTGAACCTGTTCGGCGACGGTGGTGCGCTGGTGTATTGTCAGCGAGTCATAGGCACGATCGTTCCAGGCTTCGATTTGCGGTTTGAACAGATAGATGGCCCCGCTGATCGACAACACGGTGACAAACGGCAGCGTGAGCAGGCCGGCGTAGAAATGCCAGCGCCACACGGTTCGATAGTCGGGCCACCAGCGACTCGCCGGTGCTGCTGGTGCAGGTGCAATACTCATGGATATTTTTTCGTTTTGAAATACGTAATAGGAAAACCGATGATTCGCATCACGGGCCACGGAAAGGTTGTCACGACGCACGAAACGTCGAAGCGGGGCGCCCCCGTCAGATTTCGTGTGGATCGAATGCCAGCGCGGCTGCCAAGAGTCGCACCGTGCGGCAGTGACCGTGCCGGTGCGACCCTGTTTGGCGCTGGCATACAAAACCGCGTTAGAAATCGCCGACGACTTCACCGCCATTGCGGCTGTGAATGGCGTGGCACAGGTTCTGGTCCATGCTCGCGCCCAGCAGTCGAACGGAACCGTCGCCCAGCAACACGTTGGCGCCGGCCGGATGCCAACTGCGCGGGCCGAACCATCCACTGAAGTGCGTGACGCAGTCAGGATTTTTGCTGTTCGGCGTCGAATAGCCGTTGTTCAGCGTGCTGATGGCGCCCGAGCAGGCCCACGATGTACCGCGCCCCCGCAATGTGCCGTCGCTGGAGGAACCGCCGACGCCTCGCCACCCATTGAATTGTGGCCAGCAGGCGGCCAGCACGGGGTCATTGACCGTGTTATTCGGAGCCACTTCGTACGCGGCAAAGATCGACCCGGTTCCCCTAAATCCCTGGAATGTCTGCGTCGTCGGAGGGCTGATGACGCCGCCCGAGCAATTGAGGGTCATTTGATACGGATACGGCGGTAGTTGCCCGTAGGCGAGAGTCTGGTCGACGCCGGTACTGCGCACCGATTCGCTCATCACGACCGTATTGGAAAGTCCATCCGTGATGCTGCTGAGCGTGCAGTTCGAGAAATTCCAGGCGATTCCATCTGTGGGCAGCCGGATGTCGGTATTCGCGCCCGTACCACTTCCGTCGCTGACCATGTAGTTGATTCCTCCGTAGATGTCTCCCTTCCAGTCGGCCTGTTTGGACGGGGCGGGATCGCTGGGACACAGAAACATCGGAATTGCCGTGGCGTATGCGGCCAGAAAATTGGGGTTAGGAAGCAGGGTGTTGTAGGCCGTACCGCTCCAGGCGGGCTGTTTGAAGTCGAGCAGGTTTTGTAAGTTCGCCTGATCGACGAAGGGCAGCAGGCGGGCCTGAATCGAAAAACCATCGATCGTGAGGGTTCCCACGGTGGTTTGGGAGTCCTGCATGGGCAACATGTTGTAGGAACTTTCGTAGTTGTGCAGTGCCAGGCCGAATTGTTTCAGGTTGTTCTTGCACTGAGTCTGGCGAGCCGCCTCGCGCGCTTGCTGAACAGCAGGTAACAACAGGGCGATCAGAATGGCGATGATGGCGATCACCACCAGCAGTTCGATCAAGGTAAAGCCACGTGGGCGTCGAGCCGACGAGAAACAAGTCATGAACGGTCTCCGATAGAAATCAGGTCTTGCTTGACCTGAGGGAATTCAAAACACGATGGAAAAGTGGATCGATCGATGGCGAGCAGCAACCCGGGCGAACCGATGAACTGGATCACGACGCGGGGCAATCTGTTTGAGCCACCACGAGTGGAACGCGACGATCTTCGTGGGACGAGAATTCACTGATCCCAACGAAGATTTCGGCCTGGGGCGAGACGTACCTGCCCCTGGCCAATCCCCTCCCTTCGGTTCACTCGTTGCCGATTGGCGGCCGAGGTCACGGTGGGGGGGGAATTGTCTTTCGCATGATCCCTGCGAGAAGTCGCACGGGTGTCGATTCAGGCCTCAAGCAGACGCGGCGGCGGCACGGGCGGTTCGAGAAACCGCTGCACGAACGATGTCCCCTTGAGCACGAATCGTTCACCTCGCGGCTGGACGAGTGGCTTCAGTGACAGGGGTGACGGGATCAGAAAGACCGCCTGGCCGAACAGGGATTGTGCGAGACCCTGACACCCCAGGGCGATCACGCCAATCACGACCTTGCGGCCTGGTACTGGATTTGTCGTGGACTTTGAGGGCCTCGCGGTACAACAGGATTTGGCCGCGCGTTTTGACGAGCAGCATCCCTTGCGGGTCGTCTTAACGCCGGTCTCGCATTTCGTCTTCGCGGCGACCACCTCGCAGGCCTCGACACCGTTTCGCCTGGCCCATGCCAGCTTTTGTTCGGCGGTAAAGCAACAACATTGCCGTTTGCATTGTTCGGCCGACCGGCAGCCGCATGGCCGATCCTGGCACGGAAAAGGACGCGAACGATCCTTGTCAGCTGGACGAGTGGAAGAGGTGAGCGGGATCGGCAGCAGCGACGCGATGGTCATCACGAGCAACAAAATGGCGATGATTTGCAGCCGCGAGATTCGCAGACAATCCTGCCACCAAAGCGAACGCGTCGATGACCACGCGATCCCTCGCGGGCGGCATACTGGCCATCTCGATTCGTGGCGGACTTGTCTCATGAGGACGTACTTCTCGACGCATGCCACCGCGGGGTGTCGTGACAGGGAACTTTCGGGTATTCGAAACAATCAGGGTCGCTGTCGCGCGAAGGTGATCGCGCTTTCGTCGGGATGGCCGGGCGAAACGGATTTACCTGGTTAACAAGGCTTTGGTGCAATGGGGACACAACTGGGGCACCGAAATCGTCATCGTGGCGGAGTAATTAGTACTGTCAAATCCGTCGCCGTGTTCGTCCAAAGCTGCGTGATGGACGACGATCAGGATGATATTTCCTTCCCTGGGTGTGTAAGTCGCCACGCCTTCGGCGTTGGTCTGGCGTTCAAACCTTTTGTCGAACCCGTCTTCGAGAAGGGCTCCGCGTGGAATAAAGGACACTCGAGCATCACTCAACGGCTTCGATCTGAGGAACAGCCTTACCTGGATTGGCTGACCGGCTCCCATCGCTGTGACGGGATTCGTGAGCGGCATGATTTCCAAGGGATGACCCAGGGGCTTGTCAAATCCGGGTTGATTCTCCGGGATCTCGTCCAGTCGCTTGCTGGCATGGAAGTATGATTTTGCGCTTTTGATGGACCGGGTCTTGCCCCGCAGATTGTCGACAGTGTATCCCACGAGGTGCATCCCCGGTTCTGACGTCGTATAACGCCCGGTCCAATACCCTTCCTTGGGCGACAGGCCCGTGTCGATCAACTGTGGTTTCAGATCGAATGATTCACCGGTCGGCCCGACGACGAAAATCTGGCAAGGATCGAGCGAGACCTTGCCCGCCAGTTTGAAGTCGCGGTGATCGTTGCCATGATTGCCCAGTTTCAGGTCGATATGGACTACGTCACCCGGCCGGACAAGAGGGGGATTCGTTTCCATCCACGCATCGTGAGCTGTGGCGATCAACGGACAGAATAACGCTAACAGGCAAATAGTGGTGGTACGCATACGGTCTCTCCTGGATGTTTCCAATCGGATTCCCTGCAGGAATCGGTGGGCGTGCAGTAATCCAGGGCGCCGGTACTGTCCGATCGGGCCGCTGACAATTCTTGCGCAGATCTGTCGAGTTGTGAATTAATATTCTCCGACGATGTCACCTGTGGCTCGAGTGGCCAGCGCGTCGTAGACGGGAAGTGAGATCAGGCTGCTGATGAAGTGGACGCTGCCGTCCCCGAACAGAAAGTTGACGCCGCCCAGGTGGCCACTCGATGTGGCATCGGCATCGAACACCAGCGGATTGTTGGGGGCGTGCGCGCCGCAGTGACCCAGGACAAAGGCGGCGGCGCCTTCCGTGTCGGCCGGGTCGTTGGTCTTGTTGTCGATCACACCGGCATTCGTGATGGCTCCCACCCAGGTCGTGTTCGACATTTTTGAACTGCGTTCGGTGATGAAGAAGGTATTGCTCAGTCCGTCGGTGATTTCCGCGTGCCGAAAGCTTTTGTTTTCCTGAAAGGCGCCGTCGTTGACCGCCTGGTTGCCGGTCACCCCGCCGTTTCCATTCACACCGATGTAGGTTGCATGAGCGACGACGAACGGCAGAAACGCCGGTGTCGACCCGAGGGAGTTTCCGTCCGAGTCGTAGGCGTCGGTGGTGGGAATCGTAAATTGCTGGGCGTCCGGGGCCGAGGGGCAGCCGTAGATCGGCAGATAGGTCTTGGCCAGGGCGGCATTGGCCGGATCGGTGATCGGCAGGTTGAAGTTGATCTTCGTCAGCAGATTGCCCTGATCCATGTCGGCCAGCAGGAACGAGGCCCAGCCCCAGCCGGGGCCGGTGTCGAGTCCCGAGACGGAGTCGATGTTCGAGAGATAGGCCGGGGGGAACACGTTCGTGCGTTCCGAATAGTTGTACAGTGCCAGGCCGATTTGTTTCAGATTGTTTTTGCATTGGGTGCGGCGAGCCGCTTCGCGGGCCTGCTGGACGGCCGGCAGTAACAGCGCGATCAGCACGGCGGTGATCGCGATCACCACCAGCAGTTCAATTAAGGTAAACCCGCGCGGACGGCGAGTGGAAAATAAACGAGTCATTCAAGGTCTCCGATCGACTTAAGCAGTGTTTCTTCAGTGGATTGTTTCGAGTCAGCCCGCGCGGGGCTTGGCGGTCCGGTATGGCACGCTCACAACAAGCTTTGATTCACACTTGTGGAGAGCAAACCGATGGCCGACCGTGAGCGTGCGATGTCAGACCGCACAAACCCCAGGGACCGCGCAGCCGAAATCTTCCCAGGTTCCGCCATCACAGGTGCGGAGGAAGATCACGGACTGCGGCCAGTGAATCAGCCAGCGGCCAGCCCCCGTGTCTCTGGTGACCTTGTCGCCGTCGGGCAACAAGGGGCAGGACAAGGGCGGACTGTCTTCTGCAGATTCCCTGCAGGAAGTCGCCGAGGCACCGATTCAGGCCGCGACCAGACGCGGCGGTGGCACAGGTGGTTCACTGAACCGCTGTACGAACTGCGATCCGAGCAGCACGAACCGCTCACCGGTCGGCTCGACGAATGGCTTCAGTGAGAGGGACGGCGGGATCAGAAAGATCGCCTGACCGAACAGGGTTTGTGCCAGTCCCTGACATTCCTGGGCGATGACGCCGATCACGACCTTATGGCGTGGTACTGCAGCGGTCGTGGACTTGGTCCGCTGGCCCCTTGTTGTTTTGGCCGCGTGATTGGTCGCACAGCAGGCTTTTTTGGTCGCTGTCGCACCGGACTTACACTTCGTTTTGGCGGCCACCACTTCGCAAGCCTCGACGCCGTTTCGTTTGGCCCAGGCCCGCTTTTGTTCGGCGGTAAAGCAGCAACACTTCTGTTGGCATTGCTCGGCCGATCGGCAGCCGCACGGTCGATCCTGACAGGGAAAGGGACGCGAACGATCCTTACCGGCAGGACGAGTTGAAGAGAGGAGGGGGATCGGCAGCAGCGCAGCGAGGGTGACCACGAGCAGCATCATTGCCATGATTTGCTGTCGTGAGGGATGCAGACAAACTACCCACCGAAACCAATGCATCAGCGATCGCCCTGCCCATCGCGAGAAGCGTGCTGGCCAAATTGATTCGCTCTCCACGGGAATCAGGATAGCAATCCGTCCCGGCAATCGCACCACATCGAACACCGTTTTTCCCAGCACCGGGAAGAAGATTTCGAGTGACCCGACCAGGGAAGACGTGGCATCGCATCGCCGTCTTCGGCGACGTCGTGTGGTTTTGTCAGTGTATTGAGGGCTGGGTTTGGGCGCGAAGAGCACTGCTTCGAGAAGCAGTGCTCTCGGGGCGGAAAGAGATTGATCTTGTTGGGTTACGGTTTCCAATTTGGGGTCGTGGCATGTTGTTTGTCTGGGTATTGAGGGCTGGGTTTGGGATGCGAAGAGCACTGCTTCGAGAAGCAGTGGCACTCGGGGCGGAAAGAGATTGATCTTGTTGGGTCACGGTTTCCAATTTGGGGTCGTGGTATTTTGTTTGTCTGGGTGTTGAGAGCTGGGTTTGGGATGCGAAGAGCACTGCTTCGAGAAGCAGTGGCACTCGGAGCGGAAAAAGATTGCTCTTGTTGGGTTACGGTTTCCATTTTGGGGGCGTGGCATGTTGTTTGTCTGGGTATTGAGGGCTGGAATTGGGATGCGAAGAGCACTGCTTCGAGAAGCAGTGGCACTCGGAGCGGAAAAAGATTGTTCTTGTTGGGTCACGGTTTCCAATTTGGGGTGGTGGCATGTTGTGGTCTTTGGGGCACATTTCGTTTCACCCGTTGTGGTGGGAATCACTGGAAACGCACAGGCCGCACAATCCTTACCTGACCACCGAAAACCGGAAAATGCGAGGTCGAAAAAGAGATCCATCAACAAACGGCTTGGACACCTAATTAATTTCGCGAAGCAAGAGGCGTCAGATCAAATCGGGTCAGGGGGCTCGTGCTTCACTGGTGAAGAATTCTTCTGACGTTTGGAGCACATTCAGCGGAACTTCTCATGCGAAAAACCATTTTCAACCTGGAACGATTCTCGGGAATTGTCGCCATGGTGCTGGTGTTGATTCTGGCCGCATCGTCGGTCCTGTTTCATTATCGCGTGGCGACCACCACGCCGGGGCGGGCGGACGTCTACTTTGCCTGGACCGACGGAGTACGGCTGGCCAACGGCGAAAACCCTTACAGCCGCATTCACGAGGGGGATATGCGGAATAACACCGGCAACTATGCCACCTACACGCCGTCCTTCTACGTGTTCACGGCGTTTCTGTATCGCCTGGGCGTGACGGAATACGAATCGATGCTGGTGGTCTGGCGACCGATTTGTGAGCTCAGTCACTTTCTGATGGCCGTGTTGTTGTTGGGAGTCGGCTGGCGACGTGGCAACATCCTGTTCGGTTGCCTGGCCGCCTGCTTCTGGTTTTACAACCGCTGGACCCTGGCCGTCGTGAATATCGCTCATCTGGATACCTTGGCCTTGTTGCTCTGGACCAGTTCGCTGTTGCTGTTGTCGAATGCCAGGACGCGGTCTGTTTCGCACCTGCTGTTCGGTTGCTCGCTGGCCGTCAAGCAGATGGCCCTGTTTGCGATTCCGATCTATGTGATCTGGGAATTCCGCGAGGGGACGCGGTCAACTGCCGTGCGTCGCTCGCTGCAGTGTCTGGGGCTGGTTCTGATGATCCCGTTCCTGGTTTCGTTTCCGTTCCTGGTGACCGATCCGCTGGGGTACATCAAGTCGATTCTGTTCTCGGGAACCCGGCTGGCGTGTGGCGATTTCAGCAGTAAGTCGATCGATGCCGCGGTGGGCCTGACGGGGATTCTGGCTCGGGTGCCGATGCTGGGGTTGCTGACATTGCTGTACGGTGTGTCGTGCACTCGTAGCGTGGGCAAGTTCTCGACCGCCTTGATGATGATGGCCATCATTCTGGACTTCAATTCGGTCTTGTATTTCCAGTACATGATCTGGGCGGTGCCGCTGCTGCCGCTGGCGTTGCTCGAAACCCGCTTGCCGATTGATGTGTCACGGGAATCCTCGCCGCATGACAACATTGTGCCACTGTCGGCAGGGAGTGGAGATGCCGCACCGCGGCCCGTGGCAGGCGGAGTCGTCGCGGGATCCGCTTCGTGAGGTTCCGCACGGGTGAAGCTCTGCCGAGTGCGATTCGGCCGAGCGAAGTGCCGCTTCGCGATCAGCGATCGTTCACGTCGTGCCGGGTTCCGCGGGCCGCACGGGAGCCGCTGGTTTCTCGACGAACAGGACGTAGATGATCATTCCGCTGGCGATCACCATGCCCACGGACACAAAGTACTCCATCCGATTGCCCAGCACGAACAACCAGCCGAACAGGGCGATCAAACTGGGGATGGGGTACAACCACATCCGAAACGGCATGACGATATCCGGCCGTGTCGTTCGCATGACATGCAGCCCCAGAATCTGAGCGACGAACTGCACCAGAATTCGCACGGTGACGGCCGTTTCAATCACGGTGGCCAGCGGCAGATAGCAGAACACGGCGGTCAGAAGTCCCACGGTCCACAGCGAGACGGTCGGGTAGTGCTTGGTGGGATGCACGCGGGCGAAACTCGCCAGGAAATCTCCGTTTTTCGCCGCGGCGAAAGGAATGCGTGAATAGCCCAGGGTGATGGAGAACACGCAGGCGACGACCGTCCACAGGATCAATCCGGTAAAGATCACGGCGACGTTGCGGCCGTACAGCGTTTCCATGAACAGAGCGGCGATCTGATCGGATTTCATCGCTTCTTGCCACGGCACGACGGCGATGATCGACAAATTCATCGACAGATACAGCATCGCGACCAGCACGACCGAGATGATGACGGCGCGCGGGATCGTGCGTCCGGGGTCGCGGACCTCTTCGCCCAGATTGCAGATGTTGTAATAGCCCAGGTAGTCGTAGATGGCGATCAGCATGGCAGCGCCCAGGCCATGAATCCATTTGCCATCGATCTTGAAGGCATCGGGCGGGAAGGTCAGCAGGTTGCTGTCGGCGTGGGTCAATCCATAGAAGACGGCCGATTGTCCCGAAATGATGACGGTGGCGACGGTGATCAGCGTGCCGGTGCACAGCACAATTCCCAACCAGCCGACCACTTCAATCCGTCGCGACAAGAGCCAGGTGACCAGCAGAGCACAGGCGGCGGCCAGAGAGCTGGTCCCGCCGGGAATCTGGCATTGTGCCAACATTTCAGACAATTGCGGCCAGATATATTTCAGATAGGGAACAGCGCCGGAATAGCCCGAGGCGATTTCCATGGTACCGCTGACCAGGAACTGCCAGACATACAGAAACGGCAGCATGCGAGCCCAGCGTGAATTCTGCTTGCCGAAGATTTCTCGCAGAAAGTGGTAGGTGCCGCCGCTGCCGGGCAGTGCCGCTCCCAGTTCGCTCCAGACCAGTCCGTCGCAGATCACCAGGATCGCGGCGATCACCCAGGCGATCAGGGCCTGGGGTCCATTCATGGCCGCGATGAACAGCGGGATCGTGATGAACGGCCCGATGCCGACCATATTCGCGATGTTGAGTGCGATGGATTGAAACAGTCCCAGTCCGCGAACCAGTGTTGTGTCAGTAGTGGAATCGCCCGCAGACGCTGGTTCGTGTGGTGCTGGATTACTCAAGTGCAACGATTTCCCGCGGAACGTGATGGTGGATTCGAAACTGTTTCCCGTCCTGGGAACCTTGATCGGCGTTGTCTGACGGCAGCATCGTGCCCAGCGGGTCGGAACCTTGACCAACAATGACTATTTATTGCTAACCACAGCCGATTTCGCAACGCGCGGCTTGGTGAGTCGCAGGTATGTCGAGATCGATTTCGGCATGACGAAGCGAGAATTCGGTGCATGCGTCGATGTGACAGGGACGAGGGAGGTTTCCGGAAAAATCCGGTGCCATAACGGTGGCCGTGTGAGCCCGACAACATACGAATTGGGGTTCAAGCAAAGCATGGCATCATCTTCTTTCCGAACAATCACTTCCCGAACGACTTCGCAGCAAGAAGACATGGGCCAAGTGTGATCTGGTGACGGCAGTTGCGATGAGCCGTCTGGACCGCGTCAAGGACGGAAAACGGGGCTACATTGCTTACAGAGTGTCCGCTGAAGACCTAAAAGCCATCGAAATGGCAATCCTTGAGGCGCTGTGCATGAAGCACTTGACTGAAGCCTCCCAGTGACCGATAATTTGGGTGATCCCCTTCGGGGGCTTGTAAGACTGCGAAAGCAGCCAGAACATCAGACCGGGCGATGCCAAGCCTTGATGTTCTGCGATTGACCCAGCCGTGAGGCTGGGTCTTGGCATTTGTCGACATTGCTCTTTCTGTTCGCGAGTCGCCGCTGCTGAGGTTCTCGGCCAGAAATCGGTCGCTGGCACGATCCGTGTTGCGGGCGACCGGAATGGGCCAAGTCGGGCTTCGGAAGGAGAGGTCTCCGCCCACATCTCTGCCCGCACTGTGGGCAACTTGGCCACTCCTTCGAGGGCTCTCGACCGTGACGCGAAGAGCACCGCTGGCCCTAAGGCGGTTAAGCAGTGCTCTTTCAGAACGTCTCTGCTCGGCCGGGAAATGCGGTTCAGAATTTCTGCTGCAATCCAGTCCCTTTGCCAGCCGCCTTGTTCCTGAGTGCGCGCATTCCTAGAATTCGGGATTGTTTTCACAACTTCTCGCACGAGATTTCCAATACCAATGGCAGACGACTACTACAAAACTCTGGGTGTTACCAAAGGGGCTTCCGCGGACGAAATTCGCAAGGCATACCGCAAGTTGGCGCGCGTCAATCATCCCGATGCGAAGCCGAACGATGCCGGAGCGGCCGAGCGATTCAAGCAGATTCAGGAAGCGTACGACGTTTTGAATGACGCCGAAAAACGTCAGCAGTACGATCAATTTGGTCCTGATTTTCAAAAGATGGGGCCACGCGGACCGGGGCCGGGGCCTGGCGGAGGGTTCGGGGGATTCCACGGCGGTGGGCAAGGTCCGATCGATATCAGCGAGCTGTTTGGCAACGGTGGCATCGATCTGGGTGATTTTTTTGGCGGAGGGATGGGAGGCGCTGCCGGTCCCGCGGGAACTCGGCGTGGCAAACGCGGGGTGGCTCGTGGCGAGGATGCGCGAGCGACCGTGCGCGTTCCGTTTACGACGGCGGTCACCGGTGGCGCGGTCGATGTGCATCTCGATCGCGGCGGACAGGTGGAAACACTGACCGTGAAAGTGCCGGCGGGAGTGAGCGAAGGTCAAACCGTTCGCCTGGCCGGACAGGGGAATCCGGGGTTGCGGGGCGGCCCCAACGGAGACCTTTTGCTGCGGATCGAGATCGAGCCGCATCCGTACTTTCGGCGGGACGGATCGAACATTCTGGTGGATGTGCCGATCACGCCTTCGGAGGCGGCTTTGGGGACAAAGGTCGACGTTCCGACGCTCAGCGAAGGCCATGTGGTCATGAAGGTGCCGGCAGGAACATCGTCGGGAATGAAGCTGCGACTGCGCGGCAAAGGCGTGCTGGATCCGCAGACCAAACTGGTGGGCGATCAATTCGTGGTGATCAAAATCGTCTTGCCGAAGCACCTTTCCGAGCCGGCCAAGGAGCTGTATCAGAAACTGGCCGCGCACGAAACGCCGGTCCGCGAGGGTCTGTGGTGAGCGTCAGCGTGTTATTCGACCGAGATCGATCACCGTGGCCGCGAACGGTCGTCAGTGGGGCCTGGCTCCGGTGGCAGGCCGTGAGCGAACGCCGGGTCGGGTTGCTGGTCGGTTGCGTGCTGCTGTCGGGGATCTGTGGGGCCGGCCCGTTGGCCGCGCAAGAGACCGAGTCCACCGTGCCACCGTCGGCGGTCGCTCCCGCCAATCAAGCTGCGGAAGTCGATCAGACACCGGTTGTCGAACCGGCAGTGGTGAATCCGCCGCAGCCGACGGCCAATGCGGTGCCCTCGCCGCGCGCACAAGAGAATAACGAGAAGCTGGTCAAGGTGACGATTTTGTTTGCGGCGGTGAGCGGGATCGCCATTTTCGGTATCGGTGCGATCGCCGTGACGATGCTGTGGGCTCGGCATCTGCGGCGGCTGGCTCGCGATCTGGGACCACCGCAGAAAACGGCTGGCAACGATTTCTGGTTCTTGAAGCCACCCAAGCCGCTGGCGGGGGAATCGGAACTGTCCGATCAGCATCAGCCGCCGCATCGTGCACCAGAAACGGAGGCACCGGAATGACCGGTTTCACCTTCACTAAATCCCAACATCTGCGTCGTCCGGCAGAATTCGAGCGGGTTTACGGACTGAAGTGCAAAGCGGCGGATGGGGTGCTGTTGATCTTCGCGGCGCGCAACGACACGGCCGTGACTCGGATTGGCCTGAGCGTTTCCAAGAAGCATGGCGGGGCCATTGTGCGGAATCGTTTGAAGCGGCTGTTGCGCGAGGCATTTCGGCTGATGCAGCAGCAGATTCCGCCGGGTCTCGATTTAATCGCCGTGCCACTGGCGAAAGACAAGGCCTCGTTAGCCGCGTATCAGGAATCGCTGGTGAATGTGACTCGTCGCTTAATGCGACGGTTGGATCGTCCGGCGAATCCCAGCGAGACGTCGTCATGAACGGGCTCAGTTCGCTGACCAGGCTGCCCAGCCTGATCCTGATCGGCGGTGTGCGGTTCTATCAACTGGCGATCGGGCCCTGGCTGGGAAAACATTGCCGTTACGAACCGTCGTGCAGCAATTATTTCATTCAAGCGGTGAATAAGTACGGCGCGATCGTGGGGGCGTGGAAGGGGACGTTACGCATCTTGAGGTGCCACCCGTTTTATCCCGGCGGATACGATCCGCCCTGACCGTGCGGAACGAATGGACGATGCCCGTGCCGTGATGGCCAACAGGTGGGGCCGCGAAAATCGGCTTCCGCGAAGAATGTCTCGTCGGTGTCCTGGCACTGAATCCGTTCGGCGCGAAGCGGTGCTGGAAATCCCTCGACTTGCTTGTCAGAGCACCGGCCAGGGATTTACCCTATCGCCTAAGGGATTGTCGTAATTGTCTTGTTCGCAAAGGTCATTGGATGACGCTCTCAAACGGTCGGTCCCGCCCGGTCTCGCAGTCGACGGTCGTTGCTTCCCCCTCGGAACCGGTGGTCAAAATTAGAACGGTGTCGAAACGGCGCACGCCGGCCAGCAACCGTTCCGACCAATTGAATCTGAAAGATCATCTGGCGCGCCTGACGCTCGAAGTCGCGAAGCGGATGTTAGGACCCGACGCGGCCAAGCTGATCATTGCCGGTTCGCAGCGAGAACTTTCGCCGAAGGACCATGTCTATCTGAGCAGCGAGCTGTTCCGGCTGACGATCTCCGGACCCCGGCGGCGGGCCGAAGCCATCGTGACGATTACGTTGTCGCCCACGGCCGTCGATCGTCTGCACTGGAACTGCACCGCCTGCTCGCAACCCTGCGAACATGTCGGCGCGGCGTTGTCGATGATTCTCGAAGAGAAAACGGCATTGGGACTGGCCGTCGCACCTCCTGCGCCCGATCCGGTTCTCGCGCCGGTCAGCGACAATGATCTGGTGTCGCTGGCACTCGCCGAACGGGGGGAACGCGCGAAAACCGAAGGGATGAAAGTCCAGGCGCTGGATCGCTCGACGCCTTGGACCGATTACACCGTGACCTCGGCCTTGTCGGGAAAGACGTATCGCGTGGCCCTTCGCGGTGAAGAACCGGGCGATTCGTATTGTTCGTGTCCGGACTTTCGGACCAATACCCTGGGAACCTGCAAGCATATCCTGCAGACGCTCGATAAGGTGCGGCGTCGGTTGGGACCGAAGGCCCTGATGGCCCCGTATCGTCGTGACTCGATCTGTGTCGCGCTACATTACGGCAAAGAGTTGGAATTGCTGCTGCTGTTGCCTGACGATCTGGACGACGAAACATCGTCGATTGTCGGCAGCCTGCGGGGCCAGCCGATCGACGACGTGCGCGATCTCTTGAAACGGATCCGGCATCTCGAACGACATGGTCAACGCGTGGCGATCTATCCGGACGCCGAAGAGTTCATCCAGCAGCGATTGTTTCAGGAACAGATTTCTGAGCATGTCGCGACGATTCGCCAGAATCCACAGGCTCACCCGTTGCGAACCGAGTTACTGCGGACCGAACTGTTGCCGTATCAACTGGATGGCATCGCCTTCGCCGTGGGTGCGGGGCGGGCGATTCTGGCCGATGAGATGGGGCTGGGCAAAACGATTCAAGGCGTGGGCGTCGCCGAACTGTTCGCGCGAGAAGCCGAGATCAAAAAAGTGTTGATCGTCTGTCCGGCGTCGTTGAAATCGCAATGGCGAAACGAAATTGAACGGTTTTCGGGCCGCAGCGTGCAGCTGGTGGGCGGCGTTTCGGCCGACCGCAGCAGCCAATATGCGAACGAGGCCTTCTTCACGATTTGCAATTACGAACAGGTGCTGCGGGATATTCTGGACATTGAGCGGGCCGCCTGGGATTTGATCATTTTGGACGAAGGACAGCGGATCAAGAACTGGGAAGCCAAGACGACGCGGATGATCAAGGGATTGCGGTCGCGGTTCGCACTGGTGCTCACCGGAACGCCGCTCGAAAATCGCCTGGACGATCTGTATTCGGTGGTGCAGTTCATCGACGATCGCCGGCTGGGTCCCGGGTTTCGCTTTTTTCATCGTCACCGGATTGTCGACGACAAGGGCAAAGTTCGCGGTTACAAGAACCTGGCCGATCTGCGGACGACGCTGGCACCCGTGCTGCTGCGTCGTACCCGCACGTCAGTGCAGCAGCAGTTGCCACCGCGCACGGATGAGATTCTGCGCATTGCCCCGACGCCCGAACAGCGCGACATGTCGAACGCGCACCTGCAAGCGGTGTCTCGTATTGTCTCGAAGAAGTTTTTGACGGAGATGGATTTGCTGGCGCTGCAGCGTGAACTGCTGATGGCGCGGATGGCGGCCGATAGTACGACGCTGGTCGATAAACAGCGGCCGGGTTTTTCCAGTAAGCTCGAACGGCTGGACGAACTGTTTGAATCGTTGTTCGCCGAAGAGGGACGCAAGGCGATCCTGTTCTCGGAATGGACCACGATGCTGGATCTGATCGAGCCGCTACTGAAGCAGCGAAAGCTGGAGTTCGTGCGACTGGATGGATCGGTCCCGCAAAAGCAGCGGCAAGCGTTGGTGCAGCAGTTTCAGACGAACCCCAAGTGCCGGTTGTTTTTGACGTCGAATGCCGGATCGACGGGTCTCAACTTGCAGGCGGCCAACACGGTGATCAATGTCGATCTGCCGTGGAATCCGGCGGTGCTGGAGCAGCGCGTGGCCCGCGCGTACCGCATGGGACAGAAGCGACCGGTCGATGTCTATATTCTCGTGACCGAGGAAACGCTGGAAGAACGGATGTTGGGCACGCTGGCGGCCAAGCAGGAACTGGCGCTAGCGGCGCTGGATGTCGACAGCGATGTCGACGAAGTGCATCTCGAAAGCGGTCTGGCGGAATTGAAGCGGCGGTTGGAAGTCTTGCTGGGGGCCAAGCCCGATCGGTTGATCGACGACAGTGCGAAACGTCGAGTGATCGACGAGTCTGAGCGGTTGGCTCG
The DNA here is from genome assembly GCA_903871875.1 of uncultured Schlesneria sp. Taxonomy (GTDB): domain Bacteria; phylum Planctomycetota; class Planctomycetia; order Planctomycetales; family Planctomycetaceae; genus Schlesneria. The sequence goes on along the minus strand of CAIQIR010000120.1, from coordinate 25,764 downwards.
TCAGGAACGGATGGCGGCGGCGGGTGGTCAGTTGCTGGCCAGCGCGGTCGACTTCCTCAGTCAGCTGCTGCCTCATCAGCCGGAATCGGAAGCTTCGCGGCAGGTGGCTCAATCGCTGAAGCAGGGATTGGCAGATTGTCTCGAATGCGACGAGCAGGGACGGACGAAACTCAGCTTCTCACTGCCGGATGCCTCGGTGCTGGACCGGTTGGCCGAATCGTTATCAAAACTGCTGGTGCGGTAACGACGTCATTATTCCGCCGAGATCACGTCGAGTTTCAAGCGTCCGATCACGGTCATCAGTGAGGCAAAGCTGGTGATGGCCGGCGGATCGTTATCGCTCAGACTCGAATGGGCCAGCTTGATATGCGAGGCACCGATGCCGCCCTGTCCGAGGGTCGCATCAAGGGGAACCCATTTTCCGTTCAGATTGGCTTCGGTCCACATGTGGCCGCCGAACGCGAACAGCCGCTCGGCATAGACCAGTCCCACGACGACGCGCGAGGGGATGCCTTTCGCACGCAGCATGGCGGCCAGCAGGACGGCATGTTCGGTGCAGTCTCCTTCCAATGTTCGGGCGACTTCTCCGGCGGATGCCATCGCGGTCGAGAAGTTTTTCTTATCGAGTTTCTCGTGGACGTACTTTTCCATGCGTCGGGCGATCTCGGCGGGATCGGTGGCGTCTTTCGCGGCCAGATCGGCATGTTTGCGAACTCGCTCGTCGTCTCGCTGCAGATATTGCGACGATTCGAGGAATTCAGCACCGACCTGGCCGACGGTGGCCGTCGGCGGGATCGGCAGTGCGATGACCGTCAGTTCGGCCGTTTCGTCGTCGATTTTCTTGATCGACTGCGTGTCGCCGACAGGAATCACTTCAGCCGGATTCTGGCCGACGATGGTGACGCGGTAAACCACGCGTTTGGTATCGTGAACTTTCAGCAGCGGTTTGACATTGATCAGCGTGCTGATGGCCAGGTCGAGTTCGGTGCCTGCAAGGGCTTTGAGTGCTTCCGCCTGCGGAACGAGATACAGCTCCATCGTCGAACCGAGGATACTGGACGACACCTTGACGGTTTCTTTGTCGTCATCCAGGAAACTGTCGGTGACGATTCCCGGCAATACGGACTGAGTGCTGCTGACTTTAAATAACCGTCGCGACGTCTGGTTGAGCAGTTTCACTTCTTGATAGTCGTCGGCCTTGAGCGTGACGGTGCCGATCATGGCGAACTCGGGGAAAAACGATTCGAACGAACGTGTCTCGCCCGGTTTCAGCGGGTTGTCTTTCAAGGCTCGATCTTGATACGCGGGAGATTTGACGCCGGGCTTCCAGGGCTGGGTGGTGGTTTTCTCTTTCCCGTTGACCTCTTGGGTGAGGAACAATTGGGCGCCTTCAACTCGGCCTTTGGTGACCTGTGGGGCTGCCGGAGGGTTGGCCATTTCCAATCGGAATCGCAACAAATCGCCCGTTGGCGTTTCGTCCGTGTCCAATGACTGCTTCATCACCAGCGCTTGGCCGAACCGCTTGATCGTCATATTCATCACGGACGATGTCTTCACGATCGATTTTCCGTCTTGTTCGACCGGTCCGACCGTCGAGTGGCTATATCCGATGCGTTGACCGGCAAGGTAGATCACCGACCAGGAATCGTCTTTCTCGGGGCTCTTGGCGGGAGGGTCTGCCGCGACGACTGACACCGGCGTCAGGCAATGAAGCAAGGTGGACGCGGCGAGCAATGTGGCAACGAACAGACGGTGCTTAGGGACCAGCATGAAGGACTTCCCGGGACGACTGAGGAAACGGAGATTCCGTGCGGGCGGATTATAACGGCGAGACCTGTTCAAGATAGGCAGTTTTCGGCCGAGGTCCAGGCCCGCCAATCCGGTCAACGACGCGCCGTCAGGGTGGACCGCGAACCAGGCACGCACGGGAATCATAACGTGCGGCTCGGAAAGTCCAGGGGTTTGACGTTCCGCGAGGGTGGCGGATGCTGATCGATGCGTGGTGAAAGAGAGGACGGCGACGGCAAAGGATGTGTTGAGAGCATGATGCGTCGACTGTGGGGCGTCGCGGAAGATTTCTGGAAAATGATGATGACTGCTACTCGAGCGACCGCCGTCATCATCGGACCGGTGATTGAGGCGACCGGGTCCAATCGCTGAGGGATTCCGTTCTTGGCGGATTCGTCAAATTCGGGCTCGTTTCAACTTCGCCCGGTTGCCTGAGAGTCGTAATCGGTCGATTTTGCCCGCGTGACACTCATTTCCCCACCGTTGCGTCAGGTTCCGCAGGTGGACACTCGCAATAATTCGTGACCGAACAGGGCGAGTCATTCAACTGACGACCAGAAACACGTGCTAGATTTCGAGTAGTGCCGGAACTGGCTGTCGGTTTCGGAAAACGCTGTTGGATTAATGTCTGGGTCTGTGGTGACGCTTCACCAACGATCCACACCTCACGTCGAGAGGGGACTGCCATGGGGTTCTTGAAACGTTTCTTCAAGAACACGTATCGTGATGGCGAGCCAAAACAGGGCCAAAGCAGTTTTGAGAATCTCAGCGAAGATCAACTCGAAACTCACCTGAAGATCGCCCGATACGGCAAGTTCATGCTGACCGACGCCGTTCGGCCGTCTTACGACCTGCAAGTCGTTCCGCTGGCCGGGTATCGGCACGACTTTTATCACGACAAAGAATCGGGCATCAAAATCCCGGTCATCATGGCGGCGGCCAGTCGCGAGATCCTGCTGGATCTTTACCTGGACCTGCTCGAACCGCTGGGGCATGAAGTCGATGTCGTGCTGGAAACCAGTCACGATCGACGCGGCAGTCATCATGATCTGTACCGCGAAGACATCGATATGCCAGTACTGAAAAGCGCGCTTTACGATTTCGAAGATCTGTTGCTGGGCGACGGCTGCACGGGAATGGCGGTTTTGAATCCCGACATTCCGATGGAAGTGCAACTCGACGAACACAAACTGCTGATCATGTATGGCCAGGAACTGGTGGACTTCGAGGACATTCTCGACGACTACGGCCTGATCTGTAATGAAGAGATCAAATTCATCACCGAAGCCGAACATGTGCATTCGTCGACGGAAGAATTTGTTCGACAATTTGATCAAATCAAGTACCGACTCGGCATTGATGACGAATGAGATTGCCAACGCCGTGCGCCCTTCGGTTCACACGTTGCACAATTTCGAGGAGTTTCAATCACAGTCTTAAGATCGCTCGACGGCGTTCCCCACGCCTGGTCTGGAGATGACATCCGTGCGCACTCTGATGACGTTGCTGACACTTGGTGCCGGAGGTGCCGGATACTTTTACCTGCAACAGGTACCTGCGGTGGGCGAACCGTATTCGTCCCCCTCCGGTTCTGTGCGACTGGTTGACTGGCAATCGACGGTCACCTCGAAGGTCGGCCAGCTGCAGGTTCCTCTCAGGGATCTCGTCGGTCGTATTCATGCGCAGACTCGATCGGTGCTGGATGAATTTGCCAGTCAACATGGCGGTCATTCGGACGCGCCGGTCGATGATGCCTTTGAACGATTGCGACAGGTGACTCAGTCGGCCGTCGTCGCGGCATCCAATGTTTATGAAACCCCCGGCGGCGATGCCGCAGCGGGAAAGAAAGCGGCACGCGGTGCGCTACTCGATTTGAGTGAACTGCAGCGAACGGCATTCGATCCGTCCGCAACGGAAGAAACTCCCAGTGACGCGACCAACCCGTCCGTGGTTGAAAGTGACCGTGGTGTGACGACCAGTGAGTTCAATCCGGGGGTGAAACCGCTATCGATTCAGGCGACGGCTCAGGAACCCGAACCGATGCCGCTGCCAACGCAGCCCCGTCTGGTGGAAACCGGCGAAGCCCCCGCTGCCAACCCGCCGATTTCGAATGTGTCTCAATCTAATCCGCAGACACCGCCCAATCGGGCGGTTGCCAAAGCAGCGACCAAACGCGACGCCAAAGACGTTGTCGTGGGTGAGTGGAAGGTTGTCGGAAAAACGACTGAAGGACGTCCGATGCATTCGATGCATCTGGGTGATGGAGGAACGCGAACGCTGGTGATCGCGGGATTGAACGGCAAGGACTCGACCGCGGTTCGCTGGTTAGAGTTGTTGGCCGATGAACTGAAACGGCACCCGGAATTCCTCAAGACCAATGAAGTGGTCTTGTTCCGTGCTGGAAACCCCGATGGCCTGGTGAAGCATGTGCGAGACAATGCGCGCGGTGTGCCGCTGAATCGCAATTTCCCCGGTCGCCGGTATCGTCCGACCTCCGATATGCCGCAGTTTGCCGTCCCGGCGGGCGAAGTCGAGACACGCGTGATGCTGGATACTCTGTATCACTTTCGGCCTCGACGCGTGATTCATCTGTCGACGACGACGGGCCGTTCGCAAGTGGTGTTTAACCGCTCGGCCAAGACACTCGCGAGTGAACTGGAGCGGTCTGCCAAACTGCCGATTCAACCGCTGGATCCCGAACAATGTCCAGGCTCGCTGGAAGACTTTGCGGATGGGACGCTGGAAGCGGCCGTGCTGTCCACTCGGCTGAGTGTCGATGGTGACTGGCAGCAGGCCTGGACCAAGCTTCAGCCGCATCTCGTAGGGGCGGTGATTGGACAACCGATCGAAGTCGTCCGCGGCGAAGTGACTCAGCCGGCCGACCCGGACCGCTCGCCGATCCCTGTGTCGAACATTGAATCGGTTTCGCGGACACCTCGTCGACGCGGTTATGAAGAGTTGCCGGCTCCGCCCCAGTAGTTCATCATCGATCGACTGGCGCCGGGTGTAAAAAATCGCCCCGGTCTTCCCTGAAGGCCGAGGCGGAGAATGATCAGACTTTCACGAGCCGATGGTCATTCGGCTTTGGGTTGAGGTCGCTTGGGGCGACCACCGCCGCCAGCGCCACCTCCTCCTCCACCACCGGGACCACCCCGCAGCTGGGTCAGGTCAAACTCTTTGCCCTTCAGCGAGGCAAATTTGTCGAGTTGATCTTTGGTCAGCAATTCATTGACTTTGGTTTCGCGTTCTTTGGTCAGCGTCTGAATTTTCTCGCGCATGGCTTCGCGATCACCACCACCACCGCCGCCAAATGCCGCGGCGAACAACTCTTGTTGCTTCGTGTCGTATTCGGTATTCACCGTTTTGATCTTTTCTTGCTGTTCGGTCGCGATCGGCAGGGCTTTGATCACTTCGGGCTCCGACAGGGCTTCGGTTCCCATGGCCTGCCAGCTGATTTGTTGCAGTCGAGTGAATTGAGCGGCCGTTAAGACGTCCTTTAATTTCGGCAGAAACTTTTCGGTCGTGACCTTGGCGGTTTCTCGCATCTTGGCTCGCACTTCTGGATCTTGGAAACCACGACGGCCACCGGAATCGCCCATGGCCTCACGGAAGGCCGTGTTGAAATCGTCGGCGACCGTTTTGGTCTTGGCCGCTTCATCGGTGCTCAGTCCCAGATCTTTTTGGACCGCCTCATTCGTCACCAAACCAAAGATTCCGCCGCGGCCGAACATGCCCCCGCCACCACGGCCGCCCCGGCCGCCGCCGGGTTGAGCTTCGGCTGTCGTCGCAACGGCCAAGGCTGTGATCAAGCACAAAAACCAGGCGCTAATTCTCATTGTTGTTTCCTTTCACTAAGGATCCTGGTTTCCTGCCAGACTCGGCCGAATGAGGGCGGCTAAGAACTTTCGCGGAAACCCTTCGAACAAAAACAAACGACCAACAATCAATCAATCGTTGCCACTTCAAACCGGCTGTTCCGGCATTGCCGAGACCAGTTGCGCTTCGTCCGAAGCCAGGTGTCCCTGGGCCACCAGCCGGTCGGGCAGAGGCAGCCGAACCTCGATGGTCGTCCCCACATCGGGTTCGCTGGTGACCGAAATGGTGCCTCCGTGAGCCTCGACAATGGTCTTGCAGATCGACAAGCCCAGCCCACAACTGCCTTCCGCGCGAGATCGTGCTTTGTCGACCTGATAGAACCGATCGAAAATGCGGGGTAACTGATCGGTGGCGATCCCGATACCCGTATCCTTGACCGAGACGATCGCTTGACCCTTTTCGATTCTGTTCGTGATCATCACCTGTCCGCCGTCGACGTTGTAACGGATGGCGTTGGTCAACAGATTGGTCACCACCTGTGACAATCGATCCCAGTCGCCCAGCAGGTCGCACGGCTGCGTTTGCGATTCCAGATGAATTCCGCGTGCCTCGGCCAACGTTTGCACCAGTGCGACGGAATCTTGAATCAGGGGTTCCAGATCGAGGCGATCCTGTTTCAAAGCCGGAGTTCCGGAGTCGAATCGGGCCAAGACCAGCAGGCTGTCGATCAAGGTCCGCATGCGTTGCGAGGCGCGCTGGCAGGTTTCCAGCGCCGTACGATAATCCTCGCCGGAACGGGGGCGAGACAGGGCCAATTCCGTATGCGCCGAAATCACTGACAGCGGCGTTCGTAATTCGTGCGAGGCATCGGCCGTGAACTGCTGTTGCCGTTCGAACGCGAATTGCAGGCGGTCGAACGTCCCATTCAGCACGGTCGCCAATTTGCCGAGTTCGCTGTCAGTCTCTTGTACATTGATCCGCTCGGACAGATTTTGAGCCGAAATGGCTTCGGCGGCGGCGGTCATGGCGGTGATCGGACGAATGGCCCGCGCCGATAGCCAGCCTCCGCCCAGTGTTCCCGCAGCCAGGATCACCAGTCCCGTCGCGGCCAATAGCCAGCCCGAATGACGGTGAGCAATCATGTCTGGTTCCAACGACCGACCGACCAACAAGTTCCTGACTTCCCGGTGCGGGCCGGCATGGATCAGTTCGCGGTACACCTGATGGCCACGTCGTTCTCTGACCGTGTCGATCGATCGCCCATTGGGGCCCAGTTGCAGGTGGGGATAATCGATTTCTGGTGCCAGTTTGGATTTGAGGACTTGTTCGCCCTTCTCGTTCCAGATCACGAAATAAAGGCCTGAACCCTCGTCGCCGTGAAGCAATTGTTCCAATTCGGCCAGCAGGGGGCCTGAATCGATTCCCAGATAGGGACGCTCGCGTGGTGGTGGATTGACGAAATCGGCGGGCGATTCGGCGTGTGGTTCCGGCACGACCCCGTCGGGTGTTGTCGCGTCGGCCTTCGCCACGCCATGAGGATCAGACGGGGGAACTTGTTCGGATCTGGGGTCATCGCGATGGAATTGTCGGCGCCCGCCCATGCGCGGTCCTGGTGGGCGAGGCATTCGCCGTCGGATTTGCGAGACGACATCACCGGCTGTCCGATCCAATTCCGCGTCCACCTGTTGCAATCGCGTCTGCCAATGCAGTCGATGCACGATCGCCCCGAAGCTGGTCAAAACGATCAGCAACACCAGGGTGTGCCAGACCTGCAATCGCCAGCGAAGTGACTTGAACATGAACAACTTCTTTGAGGAAAATAGCCCTAACCCTCGATAATGTAACCCATTCCACGACGTGTCGTAATTAGCTCACGCCCCACTTTGCGACGAATGTTGGAGACGTAGACGTCGACCAGATTCGATAGCGACGAATCGCATTCATCGAACAAATGGTCGTAAATCTTCGTCCGAGTCACCAATTCGCCCCGATGAACGGCCAGAAACTCGAGCAGGCAATATTCCTTGGCCGTCAGAGCGACCGGGTTGCCATCCACCGAGACCGTTCGCGAGGTGGTGTCGATCGAGACGTTGCCGATCACAATCACCGGTTCTGATTTCCCTGCCGATCGCCGAATCAATGCCCGAACGCGAGCGACCAGTTCCGACAGTTCAAATGGCTTGACCAGATAATCGTCGGCTCCCGTATCGAGCCCCCGAACGCGGTCTTTCACGGCATCACGAGCGGTCAGCATCAACACGGGCGTCGACTTTTTTTGACGCCGCAGTTCACTAAGAACCGACCAACCGTCTCGTCGAGGCAGCATGACGTCGAGCAAAATCGCGTCATAGTCCCAGGTAACTCCTTTATAGAGTCCGTCGTCGCCATTTTCGGCCGTATCAACGTAATAACCTTCTTCGCGCAGGAAGAGCGCGACCGCGCGAAGAACGTCCGGTTCGTCTTCAACCACCAACACTCTCATATTCGATACCGCCCAAGATCAGAAAAGCGTCGAGGTACAGCCCCTCATACGACATGAGCCAAGTCTTTTCCTAAACGGCTTAGTCTATCGTGATAACCTGAAACCTTGATGAAGCGATCGAATTCCGTCCGAGAAGGCCTGTTTGGTTTGTCTTCGACGGGATGGCGAGAAGAACGGTCTCTGGCGTCGAAAAGAAGTTCGGACGCCGATCCGTGTGGAGGTTCCACTGTGGCCATTAAGGCCTGGTTCCGGAACGCGTCTCAGGCTTCAGCCAACGATCAGCGATGTGATCTGGAAGGCCAGCCACGCCCCGACATAAGCGAGCGCCGTCATGTAGGTGAACGTAAACGCGGCCCAGCCCCAATGGTTGGTTTCACGGCGGATCACCATCAGTGTCGAGGCGCATTGGGCACAGAGCGCGAAGAACACCATGATCGACATCGCTACGGGGATCGAATAGACCGGCCGACCATCGGGCCAGGTGGCCGATCGCAATGCCGACTGCAGCCCCGAACTGTGTTCGTCAACGTCGCCACCCAGGCTGTAGATCGTGCCCAGCGTGGCGACGATCACTTCGCGCGCCGGGAATGACGCGATCACACCCACGCCGATTCGCCAGTCCCAACCGAGAGGCTTCACCGCCGGTTCGATCAATTGGCCCAACTGCCCCAAATAACTGCCGGTAAGCAGTTTCTCGGAGATCTTGTTCCGCTCGTCCAACAGGAAGGTCAACGGCGTCAACTGAACGTCCAACTCTTTCAGTTGTTCATCGATTTTCGCCACTTGCTCGGCGGCTTCGGCTTGTTCCTCGCGCTGGCGGGTCAATTCCGCCTGTTGCTTAAGTTGAGGCGCGAAGAGAGTTTCCGCCTGCTGGATTTTCGTCTGGATTCGTTCTTCCGTCGCATGACTGCCGGGAAAATAGCTGGCAAACCAGATCAAGATCGACGTGGCCAGAATCAGTGTTCCGGCCCTGACCACGAACGAACTGGCCCGGTCGTAGACGCGGTGCAGCACGATCCGGGGTGAGGGCCATTTGTAGAGCGGTAGTTCCATCACGAACGGCGGTGTTTCGCCTTTGAAGAGAGTCTTTTTGAAGAGCCAGGCCAGCGGTACGGCGACGAACGCGCCGAAGAACGTCATGATGAACAGCATCAGTCCATGCAGGGTCAGCCAACCTCCGGCCCAGGAGATCGGTGGGAAGAATGCGGCCACCATCAGCCAATAAACAGGGGCGCGCGCTGAGCAGCTCATTAATGGGGCGATCAAAATCGTCACCATCCGATCGCGCCGGCTTTCGATGGTGCGCGTGGCCATGATCCCCGGGATCGCACAGGCAAACGACGACATCAGCGGCACGAACGATTTACCGCTCAGCCCGACTTTGGTCATCAATTTGTCCATCAAGAATGCAGCCCGAGCCATATAGCCGCAATCTTCCAGCAGTGCGATGAACAGGAACAGAAAGCAGATCTGCGGGAGAAACACCAGAATTCCGCCGACACCCGCGATGACACCGTCCACCAGCAGACTGCGAAGAGGGCCGAATGGCAGCAGCGATCCCACTGCCTGGCCGACTTCCTTTTGTCCCGTTTCAAAGACCTTCATCAGCGGTTCGGCGATCGTCGAGATGCATTGAAACACCAGAAACATGATCACGCTGAAGACGACCAGTCCCCAAACCTTGTGTGTCAGCCAGCGATCCAGGGTGTCGGTCCAAGTGACGGGTCGAACGCGAGGCGTCGTCATCACGCCGCTCAGAAGCTGACGGACCCAGCCATAGCGAACTTTCGCTTCGATACTGGGGATCCGGCAACCGGCGGAATTCAATCGCTCACGAGCTTCCGTCAGCCGCGTCGACAACCCGTCGGGATGTTGTTTGGTCAGCTCGATTTCGAGTTGCCCACCGACGTCTAATAGCAACCGTTCGACCAGATACCCGGGCAGTTCTGGATGACCGAGTTGCACGATTTCTGCCCGTAATCGAGTCGATTCTTCCCGGAATACCGATGGGAAAAGATCGGGGGTGGGGGCTCGTGGAATCTGGCTGACCTGAACGATGGCCGATCGGACGTCGTCGAGCTGTTTCCGACGGTGGGCCTCGCAGGCCACCACGGGAATTCCCAGGCGACGGCTAAGTTCGACGATATCGATTTTGATTTCGCGACTTTGGGCCACGTCCCACATATTCAGGACTAGCACGGTTGGCAATCCCAGATCGAGAACCTGGCTGACCAGGTACAGATTGCGCTCCAGATTAGAGGCATCTGCGATGCAGACGACGGCATCGATCGATCCCACTTCCCGTTGACGGCCCAGTAGCACGTCGACACTGACCATTTCGTCGATTGTTCGTGGCGAGAGGCTATAGGTCCCCGGCAGGTCGACCAGACGGATCTGTCGCCCTTCGTGGTGAAACCAACCGAGTTTTTTCTCGACCGTGACGCCGGGGTAATTGCCGATGCGGGAATGAACGCCCGTCAGAGCGGTAAAGAGCGTGCTTTTTCCCGTATTGGGGTTCCCAATCACGGCAACGGTTCGTTCCTTTTGTACGTTCGTATCCGCTCCGGCGTGGTGGCTGGCGGCGGGGACGACGGGAGGAACCGGTTTGTTCATGCGAGCGAGGCTGGCCAGAGAAGGGCAAAATTCATGAGAGATTGAGAGATATTGTGAAGCTTAAGTCCCTGCGCAATCAATTGTGACGCGCATGGCTTCGGTCTTGCGGAGCGACAGGCGGTACCCACGGATTTCGAATTCGATGGGGTCGCCCAGCGGGGCGAATCCAATCAGTGAAATCTCTTCACCATCGGTCAAACCCATTTCCATCAAGCGAATCGCGATGCCATCGCTGCCTTGCACTTCGACAATGCGAGCCTGCTGTCCGACCCGCAACTCGTCCAAGGTCATTGGGAAACGTCCACCAGCACCGTGGCGGAATCTTCAACGCGAATCGAAAATCGCTGATGATTGATTTCGACGATGCAGGGAGATCCTGGACGGACCATGCGCACCTGCACTCCGGAATGCAGTCCCATTTCCTCGAGCCGCACGACCAATTCCGGCCGACCGTCGACATCAATAACGACGCCGCGCTCACCCGCTTCCAACAGCTCAAGAGGCATCGTCTGTGAAACCACACTCGCCATACGGTCCGCCTTCCGGAGAAAACGAATTCAGCAGCTACTTGTATTGAGACTGAGTCTCAGTCCTTCGCAGTGATTCTATCGTCAAGATTCGGCTGAAGCCAGCCCCAAATCCTGGAATTCAGTCTGTAAAGACAGATTATGCCAGCCCTTCAGTCATCGTTTGGACGGATCGAAAGCAGGTCATTTAGAGGTGCTCTGCAAGCGAAACGGGATGCGTTCAAAGAGTTTATGCTCATTGGACGGGAACGTTTCGTTCCTGGAGCCGAAGGCGGATTGCCCAACTTCACAGGGGCGATGGCTGAGAGATTTCGTTCTGGCCGGGCTCGTCTCGTCAGGCGGGCGCTGATTCGAGCCGTTCTGATTGTGGCTTCGAATGGCTGAGGGCCACCGCGTGCAATTTCTTGAGTGCCAGCCCTTCAACTTGGCGGACCCGTTCTTTGCAGATTCCCAGTTCACCCGACAATTCCATCAGAGTTCGGGGCTCGGAACGACCATTTAAACCGAATCGCCCCTCCACAATGTGCAGTTCGCGTTCGGTCAGGTGTTCTTTCAGGCGTCCGACCACGTGGCCGATCAGGCGATTTTCGGCCGGGGCGTCGTGGTCGACTTCGAAACGATCAGGTGCGGACGTCATCAGGCTGGGGTCGGTCGCCACAAATCGTTGCCGATCTTTCTGTCGTCGTTCGATCTTGCGGAAGAAACTGCGACGAATGGCGTGGGTGGCGTAGGTGCTGAACCGGAATCCACGCTGATAATCGAATTTGTCGACCGCTTCCATCAAGGCCAGCGATCCGTCGCTGACCAAGTCTTCGAAGCCGTAGTTCGATGAGCAGTACTTGCCGGCGTTGGAGATCACCAGTCGCAGATTGGTTCGAATGATATGTTCGCGAACCTGGTTCGCTTCGGTCAGCGATCGTTCGATTTCGTCCAGTTTGCGACTCGACGGCCGTTGCCCATTCAGTGTTGATCGCAGGCGGCTGGCCACGAATTTCAGATAGTTCATCCGGCGGAATTCGTGTTGCTCCTCGGCGAAACTCAACAGGGGTTCGTTGAGTGCGGGGGCCAGGCAGGCGAGCGGTTTTCCGTCGCCCATCGTTCGAACGGCACGGCGACGACGGGGGGCAACCGACTCAAATTGTGTGAGTGCCGTTTTGGCTGCCAGCATCGTTTCGAATTCGTCGCTATCGATGAACTCGATTTCCGCTTGAAGGATCCGTTCCGCCCGTAATCGTTGATTGGCTCGTTCGGCTCTCAACTCCGAGGATCTCCAGGACGACTTCGACATTGCTGATCTCCATAAAACGTCCATATCGTTCTGTCCGATCCTAGTCAGACAACTTGGGAAAGACAAGCGATTCAACCTGAATCTTGAGTCAGTTAACGAGATGTTAACGTTTAATGCGTGAAATCCTGGGGCCGGCCAGTAGAGACATTCAGTCAAACGTCTGTCAGCCAAAGGACATAAAAACAATCATATCGATCAATTAATCTTCGGCGATGTGGCTCGGCGGTCGTTTTCGTCTCGAAAACCGCGTTTCCGCTCGCATCAAGGGTGCCATTCGCCGTCAACAGGGACAGGTTGAGAACCGGCCTCAGGTCAACGGTCCAACGTCATTGCAAACGGGAAGCCAAAGCCCCACGAAGCCCGCAAATTCGTTCTATCCGCTTCGGTATACCGCTGGGCACACCGCCGGGCCGTCCATGAGTCTGCGGTTTGTAACGGTTCGCACTTTGCCAAGTTGTGTACGGGACTTGCCAACGCTGGTTCGCCGATGCCTGTTCTAGGAATACTGAGATTTCGCCTGGCGGAGATTCAGGGAATGGAGTCGCGATGTGCCGGCGTCCGTACCGGAATGTAGGTCTGCAACCTGCGTTTTGGACTACTGCTGATTGCCCGTTCTCAATAAGGTCTAAGCTCTTATTGTTGATCGGATTGCTTTGTTTCAGCCTGAACCTGGGATGCATGGGTTCTGGTGGCGGCAAACGTACGTTGGTCGGAAACCCGTTTCGTGCCCGACGCAGCGATTCTTCTTCGACTTCGACGGTCCAGGTCAGCAAAACATCACAGCGGCCCGCGACCGACACGAATGATGACAAACTGAGCGACGAACGATCGGACATTCGGCTTGTGGGCGATCAGCAAGCACCCTCAGAAGAGGGCTATTCGCCACAAGTCGCCGCCTTGCCGTCTTCGATCACGATCGATAGCGATTCTGTTGAGGTCGCAATTCCCACTACCGGAGTCACGCTGGCCGATCTTGAGGCGATTGCTCTCGCGAAAAACCCGACGCTGTTGCAGTCTCAGGCGGCGATCTCGGCCGAGCAGGGGATTTACCGTCAAGCGGGTCTCTATCCCAATCCGCAGGTGGGTTATTTCAACGCTTCGGCATCCAGTCCCGGTGTGAAGTCGTCCAACGGCATGTTTGTCAGCCAGGAATTCGTGACCGCGAACAAGCTGGGGCTGGCCGAACGATCGGCGACGGAAGAGATCAAACGTTATCAATGGGACAACGAATCGCAGCGAAAGCGCGTCTTGAATGATTTGAGAATTCGGTACTACGAAGTTCTGGGCGCGCAGGAATCCATGGCCGTTGCCAATGAAATGGTCGAGATTGCGCAGAAAGGCCTCGACTTGGCCGAAGGCAATTTCAAGGCGAACCAAACCTCACGCATCGATTTCGTGCAATCCAAGGTTCAGCTGGAAACGGTCCGTCTGGCACGAGACGATGCCGAAAACCGCTACAAGGCGGCATGGGAGCAACTGGCGACGGTGGCCGGGATCCCGCCGATGGGTCCGGTACCACTTGTCGGCAATCTGACGGACGACATTCCAGAGATGGAATTGGAATCGCGTTGGCAGGAGTTACTCACCGGCAGTCCGCAATTGAAATCCAACGAATGTGATTTGGGGCATGCCTGGGCTACTTATAACGAAGCGCGCGCCGCCGCGATTCCCAACGTCACAGTTCAAGTGCTGGGCGAGTATGACCGGGTGACGCAAGCATCGACGTTCAGCACTCTGGTGGCCTTGCCGCTGCCGATCTACAACCAGAATCAGGGAAATATCGACAAATCATCGGCGGACATCATCGCCGCCCAGGCTGAGATCCGCCGTGTGCAGCTGGTCTTGCGTGATCAGCTGGCCGATTCATTCCGCCGCTATCAAACCGATCTGCGTCAAACGGAACGTTTGAAGGCCGAGATCCTGCCGAGTGCCAAATTAAATATGCAATTGACGGAAGAGGCCTACGTTGCGGGTGAGCAGCCCATCAGTGCCGTGCTGAAGGCGCGGCAAGACTATTTTCATAGCCAGACCGCCTATGTCGAGGCGCTGACCGACTTGCATAAAGTCGTCACCGAAATTCAAGGCCTGCAACTGACGGGTGGGTTGAACCCTGCTGCCATTGGTTCGGCGATCCAGAATCAACCGGGAGGGGGCGCCCAGCGTCAACGCGCTCTGCTGAATGAACTGCAAGACCGTGCCTCAAAGCAACTCTTGCCCGCTGCCCAGATCTCGCAGTGACTTGAGTTCGGGAAGAAGTCGGGACGTCCTTGGCAACGGACGGGTTTGCCGTGCCTCACCGTGATTTCATTGCTGTGAATCAGCGTGAGGCGAGTTATTCGCCAAGCTGCGACGAAGAGTCACTTGATTCCGATGGCCTAATCTCGTTGCACTCCATGACTTTCAGGCCAAATCGGCTGTGCAAGGGATCGATTTTTCTTGGCGTATTCGGCGAGGAAATCTTAAGACGCGATCGACTAAATTGTTGCTTGTGTCACGATGATCCACAAGAGATTGTGTCTCGACAAACGGTGGTTGACTGGGTTCAATAATACCTCGGTTTGGACCGTGAACTCTTTCACGGGTGACGCGCCGTGACCTTGAAGGTCATGCCCGAGATCGCGTCGGATTCCTCAAGAGGTAGAATCCCCCATGAGTCCTGAATTTCTGCAGCCAGGTTGCGCCTATTCGTTCGATTACCCCCGCCACAATTACCGCCAACTGCCGAGCGACAGCGAGTATCGCAAGATCGTCGTCACGTCCATTCGTGACACGCATCGCGAACCGCTTGACCAGACGACGGTCCCCTTGAATCCGTTGCTACAACGCGGACGTTGGCTGGTGACTGGAAGGGATCTCGACAAGGATGTCGAACGATCGTTTTATCTGGAATCGATGAACAACATCCGAGCACTTTCGGACGGCGATCTTCAGCCGTTGGTGGGTGTGGAGTACGTTGTCATCGAACAAACGCATGTCATCTGTGCGACACAGCGACTAGTTGACGCGTTGGCGTTTCAATCGGGTCATCCATTAGGGGCGATCTGCGCCGTAATTTGTCATGGCCCGAGAGAAGTCGTTTTTGATTCGATCGACGAGTTCTTGTCGGCGACGAGCAGTTAAATCGGTCGTCGATTTCATGCATCGCCTTTAACTGATCGAGGCGAAGTGAGAACAGTTCGGCCATGGAGCGTGGCGGGCTGCGCGAGTCGATAATCCTCCGCCTGCTTGGGATTCCAAGTGGTTGATGACATCGGTGCGCAGAACGCCACGGACTCCGTGGCGTTGTTCGAAACGTCATGAACCCATTGGCATAACCGGGTAAACGAATGGACGTCTTACGGCTTAAGTGGCCGGAAGGTCATGGACTTGCCGGATTTCCAATCTTGCTTGGCTCGGGCTTTCGTTTGCGGGTCGGTCACGCCAAGATGCTGGTTGGGCCTGCCGCGGTGATGTTCGATCCCTCGATCAAAAATGGGAAAAAGAGCGAAATGACACGACGAAACCTGATCGAACTTTGTGCGATCGGCTGGGCCTTGCTGATCGGCGGACAACTGGTCGTTGACGCTCAATCGAAAGAGAAGCCCGCCGCCTCGAAAGCGAAATCGGTACCGCCCAAGCCTGGCGCTGCTAAATCGACCGGGACTAAGGTCGCCGCCCCCGCCTCGGTCGCAGAGGCGAAGCAAGTGGTCGATCTACGTAAACTGGTGATGTTGAAGGAACCGATTTTTCAAACTCGTTCGGCAACACAACTGACCGGACACTGTGCGGGCGAAGTTAAGCCGATCGCGGAATTGTTTCTCGCCGAGTTGGCGAAATTGGGATGCCAACTCAGTACCGAGCCGAATGCCGTGATGGTCACCTCGGACTATGCGCAAGCCGCCGTCTTGAAAGACGGCTTCAATCTGGCCTTGTCCGTCATGCCGCAGGGAAAGGCCGGCCAGGTCACGTTCAGTCTGCTGAACCAGGGGAATATCGACGTCAGGGAATTGCCTCGCGTCGAGGGAGCCAAGACGCTGTTCGGAAATCAGACCACTGCGATCTACACGACGCCGAAATCGGTGGCCGATGCCGCGAAGGAAACTCGTCAAGCTCTGACGGCGAAAGGCTGGCAGGAATTCAATAAGCCGTTCACGCAAAAGGCCGAGTCTCCGGATCATGAATTACTGCAATTCCGACAGAAGGGGGTCGAATTGAACGCCTCGGCCACCGTCTCGCCAGCGCAGCAAGGTCAGACCGCGATTCAGTACACCGTCTTGATGTCGCGCGCAGAACTGCCCGCGCCGCCCGACGCACAGAACCTGGAATTCGACGATTACCGACCGTATCTGCAGTGCGACCTTCCTGGCGAACTGTCGACCGCCGTCGACTATTTCCAGCAGGCGTTCCCCGAGATCGGCTTTACCGAGAAGCGAAATATCTATCTTTACCCTTCGGGCAAGGAGGCGGTGGTCGTGTATCGGTCTGACGACCACGACCTGGTCATCGCCGAACTGAAGCGGACCGATGCGGAATTGACGCATGCGATCATTTGCGTCTGGACGGCCGAACTGCAGGCCGAATTTTCCAAGCCGAAACCCAAGGCCGAGCCCGCGAAGCCGCAGCCCGAAACGCACGAACCGAACATTGCATTGCCAACGGGAATCGAGAACGTCAAATGTGTCTCGACCCTGATGATTCACTACGAGACGAAAAAGCCGATCGTTGACGCGGTCGAGGAACTGCGCGAGCTGTACCAGAAGGAGAAATGGACCGAGAATCGCGAGTTTTCGGTGGTGACATCGATTGCCGCCGTCGTGGAAATGAAACGGGGTGATGCAAAGCTCGTTATTCTCGGAACGCGATCGGCCGACGAGTCGACGACCGAAATCGTGCTTTCGGGAGCGGACGTCGCGAAGAAGAAAGCGGAATAACCGTCGGTTCGGCCCAAAACGAGCGGATGGGATCATCCCCGCGTCCGCCCGTTAAGCCGCGCTGCCCTTCGGGCGGTCGAGAGGCTTCGTTGGTTGGGCATTCTTAATCTGGATTGATGAATTGCCGACACGCAGTCTAGGTTAGATGGGTGGGTTGGCTGGGGCCGTTCAACAGCCTCGACCGATGGCGTCCCACTGCCGGATTTGCGCTTCGCGCATTTCGCGTTATTGACGAACATCCGCTGTCCCATGCTCGTTCGTTATTGAAGGAGAGCCTTGTCGTGGGCACGTTCGGTTTGGACAAGGCGATTTGAATCGCACCGCGTCTTCCGCGCCGGCGGAAACGAGGGTCCTTCTCCTGCTTTCGGTTTAGAGTTTTCTATGTCACAAACGCCACCACCTGCTGTTCGACCTGCTCCGCGACGAATGAGCAATGCGGCCAAATGGGTGGTGGGACTGTCTTTGCTGAACCTGGCGCTGCTGTGCGTTGTCAGTTATCTGTTGTACGCGGTTTCGGAAACCTGGTGGGTGGGCACCGTGCTCACTTACGCACCCCGCATGCCTTATCTCTTGCCCACAATTGTGTTGCTGGTCGCGTCACTGATCTGGCATCGCGAGTCGCTGGGAATCAATCTGGTGTCGTTGCTGATCGTGTTGGTTCCCGTGATGGGACTTTCGCTGCCGCTGGAATTGTGGCTGAACGGCTCGGCCAAAACCGAAGGCGAAGTCTCGCTGAAGATTGTGAGCTGTAACGTGCAAGCATTTCAGCCGCACTTTGAAAAGATTCTCGATGAAATCGCGGCCATTAGCCCCGACATCGTCGCTTTGCAGGAGGCGGCTGGCGGCGATCCCCGACTGGACGAATACTTTCGTGACTGGCATACGCTACGGCACGGACATTACTGGGTCGGTTCGCGTTACCCACTGTCATTCCTGGCCGATTGCGAGGTGACGCAGTTTGGTGGTCGGTTGGCCGGCATGATTGTGGAAATCGAAACGCCGGGTGGGCCGATCGTCCTGGGCGATATCCACCAGATGACGGCTCGATTTGGTTTGAAGGAACTCAATCGCAACACGCTGATCAATGGTGACGGCGCCAGGGAACTGGAAGCCTATGAAGGCGAACGTTATTTCGAATCGATCGATCTTCGAGCAGCAATTGAGGCCGCGCGTGGCGATCGACCGCTGCTGGTCTGCGGTGACTTCAACACACCGGCTTCGAGCAGCCTGTTTCAAAAGCATTGGGGTGATCTGCAAAGCTCATTTGATGTGGCGGGGTTTGGCTACGGATACACGTCGCCCTGCAAGGGTAACCGCGTCTGGCCGGACAACTATCCCTGGGCTCGCATCGACCATATCCTGGGCTCGAACGAATGGACCATCCGACAGTGTCAGATCGGTACGTCGGACGGTTCTGACCATCGGCTGATCTCGGCCACCGTCGTGCTCAAACCCAGTCAGAAATAGGCATGTCGTCCTCGAAACAGAGCCTGATGTGCCGACTTGGTGGCCAATTCGTTTCCATCGTCAGACGAGTCAGGACGGACTCATTCGATTTTACCCAGCGAATTTCGTTGGATGCTTCGTGCCGGGTGGGCGCAATCCGCATTGATGACCGGCATCGCACGAACGACCCGGCGACCGGTATCTGGTCGTGCGACGCGTACGAAAACCGGTTGACGGGTTGAAGGCTGTCCGGCTACAAGGCATTGTTGTTTGTTTCTGTCCATCACCCGATGGCATACCCGTGGGAGTTCGCTCGTTCCCCCCCGGTGTGTCGTCATGCAGTAGAGTGACTTCGTCATGTCCACGGAAGAGAAGCCCGAACCGGCCCCCCCGACGAATTTCATCCGCGAAATCATCGATGCCGACAATCTGTCCGGAAAATTTGGTGGACGCGTTCACACTCGCTTTCCCCCCGAGCCAAACGGCTATTTGCATATTGGTCATGCCAAGTCCATCTGCCTGAATTTTGGACTGGCTTTGAAATATGGCGGCAAGTGCAATCTGCGTTTTGATGACACGAATCCCGCCAAGGAAGATGTCGAATACGTCGATTCAATTCAGGAAGATGTTCGCTGGCTGGGTTTTCAATGGGACAACCTGCTTTATGCCTCTGACTATTTCGAAACGATCTACCAATACGCCGAACAACTGATTGAGAAAGGGTTGGCGTACGTCGACAGTTGCACCACGGACGAAATCCGACAATTGCGAGGAACGTTGACGCACGCGGGCAAGCCGAGTCCTTATCGCGATCGATCGGCGGCTGAAAATCTCGATCTATTCCGCCGGATGCGTGCGGGGGAATTTCCCGATGGCGCTCATGCGCTGCGGGCCAAGATCGATCTGTCCCATGCCAATATGAATATGCGGGATCCCCTGCTCTATCGAATTCGTCATGCCGAGCATCATCGGACCGGAAATAAATGGTGCATCTACCCGCTCTATGACTTCACGCACGGCTACAGTGACTCGCTGGAAGGTGTGACGCATTCGATCTGCACGCTGGAATTCGAAAATCATCGTCCGCTGTATGACTGGCTGATCGACGTATTGGGGCTATACCACCCGCAACAGATCGAATTTGCCCGGCTGAACCTGACGCATATGATGATGAGTAAGCGCAAGCTGCTGGAATTGGTCGAAACCAAGTCGGTGACCGGCTGGGACGATCCCCGGATGCCGACGATTGCCGGGATCCGGCGTCGGGGCTACACGCCGGAAGCGATGCGGGCGTTTTGCGAAGAGATCGGTGTGACGAAGTTCAACAGCCTGACGGAAATCGTCGTGCTGGAAAATGCCGTTCGCGCCGATCTGAACAAACGGGCCAATCGAGTCATGGCGGTGATCCATCCGATCAAGATCGTGTTGGAAAACTATCCCGACGATCAGGTGGAAGAGCTGGACGCGATCAACAATCCCGAAGACCCATCCGCGGGCAGCCGACGGGTTCCCTTCTCCAAGGTGCTGTACATCGAACGAGATGACTTTATGGAGACACCGCCCAAACAGTTTTTCCGACTATCACCCGGCCGTGAAGTTCGTTTGCGGTGGGGTTATTTGATCACGTGTCAAAGCGTGGTGAAAGATCCGGCAACGGGCGAGATTATCGAACTACGCTGTACCTATGACCCGTTAACGCGTGGTGGCAACGCTCCGGATGGTCGTAAAGTGAAATCGACCATCCACTGGGTTTCGGCCGCCCACGCCGTCGATGCGGAAGTTCGGCTTTATGATCATCTGTTCTCGATTCCCAATGTGGCGGATATTCCCGAGGGGGAAGACTGGAAAAACTACCTGAATCCGAAATCGCTGGTCGTCGTTCCGGCGGCGAAGCTGGAACGTTCGTTGGTCACCGCCCAGCCAGGTGACCGCTGCCAGTTTGAGCGATTGGGCTATTTCTGCGTCGACAAAGATTCGAAGAGCGATAAATTGATCTTTAACCGCACGGTGACCTTGAAGGATGAATGGGCCAAAATCCAGAAGAAGCAGGGGGCTTAGTGTTTTGTTAAAGTGAAAATCGAGATGCGACTGCTGGGCTACCTTGGGGCAAGCAGCGCCACTAGCTGAAAACGAATCTGCGATAGGGATTACCCCATGCGTTACGGCAAACTGATGACAATCATGATCGCCGCCTGGCTGGCGTCGTCATCGCTGATGGCGGGTGAATTCAATCAAACGCTGAATATTGGTGATGCGGCTCCGGCTTGGGAAAATCTGCCGGGGACTGACGGAAAAAATCATTCTCTGAGCGAACTGAAGGACAAAGAGGCGATCGTACTGGCGTTTACCTGTTTGAGTTGTCCCACCGCCGCGGATTACGAAGAACGGATCAATGATCTGGCCAAAAAATATGGCGGTCCCAACGGGAAGGTTGGAATCGTTGCCGTCTGCGTGAATCGGATTGCCGCTGATCGACTCGATAAACTGACCGAACATGCCAGGCAGCAGTCGTTGGCTTTTCCAATCATGTATGACGAATCGCAAAAAATCGCCAAGGATTATGGGGCGCTCTGCACGCCAGAATTTTATGTGTTGGACAAGGAGCGTAAGATTGTTTACATGGGCGCCATGGATGATGCGACCGATGCGCCGAAAGTCACTCAGCGATTTGTCGAAGAAGCGGTGATCGCAACGTTGAAAAAGGAGGTTCCTGCGGTGAAAGAGACCGTTCCCCGTGGTTGCCTTGTTCGCTATGCAAGGGAACGCCGGTAGAGAATCGCTGCTATTGAGTACTTCTGCCTTGTCGCCTCCATCAAGTTGATGTTCATATGCCGTTTTCGTCAGTTCGCGAGATGATTTTGCTGGGAACCGGAACCAGTCACGGTGTCCCGGTCATCGGTTGTCATTGTCCTGTTTGTGAATCGAGCGACCCGCGCAACAATCGAACGAGAACTGGTGTCGCGGTGAATACCGAGCAAGGGGTGTTTCTGATCGATACGTCGCCAGAACTGCGATTGCAGCTCTTGCGCGAGCGGATCGATCTGGTGAAAGCGGTAATCTATACGCACGGCCACGCGGACCACCTGTTCGGGCTCGACGATCTCCGGTTGTTTGGCTATCGACTTGAACATGCCGTGCCGCTGTACTGCGAAGAGAATGTCGAACGACAGATTCTGGCGTCGTTTTCGTATGCCTTCAACAAGCCCTCGCCCGACCTGCATCATGGGGCGATCCCGATGTTGGAAATCCGTCGAATCGGTCTCGATCCATTCGAACTTTTGGGGCAGACAATACAGCCGGTCCGGTTGATTCATGGCCGGCTGGGTGTGCTCGGTTTTCGTATTGCCAACGTCGCCTTTTGCACCGATGTCAGCCTGATTCCCGATGAAACATGGCCGCTACTGGAGGGGCTGGACGTCTTGATCATCGACGCCCTGCGTGATGCGCCTCATGCGACCCATTTTGGGATTCCACAAGCACTTGAGGCGGTCGAGCGATTGCGGCCAAAACAGGCCTATCTGACACACATTTCGCATCATCTCGATTACGTGTCGACTAACGCCCGGCTGCCATCGGGTGTTGAGCTGGCTTACGATGGATTGCGAATTCCTTACTGAGGCGTGGCACGTTGATTCGCGGCAATCCAATCAGGCGGTGGTGAAATGCAAGACCACGAAACGGCCATGCGAGTTTATGTGGAACTGTCGGTCATTTCCGACCAGAAGAGACAACCACAGGTCCGGGATCGCTTCCTGTTGCTCGCGGGGGTCGAAGCGTGCCGCGCCGGCTGGCCCGAGGTGGCAGCTTGTTGCCAGCACAAATTGATCGCGTCGAATCCGGCTCATCGAGCCCGTCGATACGCGACATTGGCCGATGCGCTGCGGGACGCGGAGTTCCAGCAACTGGTCACGCGCTGGGAACGCTATTGTCCGTTCGAAAAGGCGGAGGCGATACTCCGCCGATTAAATCTTCCCGCCAAGGAAGCGACCGACCTGAGCGTCGGCGAGCAAATGCTTCGCCTGCTGAACGGTTAAACCGTCTGGGATCACTCGCCAGGCCGAGCGTTTGAGTCCCCTCAACCGCTTTGAGCGACGTCGCCCTGTTCGGCGGGGTCATCGGTTTCGCGAATGGGCAATGGTGACGAATCCACGAACGTGCCGGGCTTAAGCTGTGGGCCGGTTTTGTATTGGTCCAAAATGGCCTGCAAATGGACGGCGTCGATGACTTCCTTCTCGAGCAATTCCCGGGTGATATGTTCCATCACGGGGCGGCGGTTCGAAAGGACTTCATATGCCGCATCGTAGGCGGCATCGATGATTCGTCGCACTTCGAGATCAATCTCGCGAATGGTCTCTTCACTGTGTGAATAGTCTACCGGTGCCGCGCCGCCAGCCAGAAACGGACTGCTCCGCGATTCGCTGTAATGGACGCGGCCGAGTTTGGGACTCATGCCGAATTCGGTGATCATGCGACGCGCCAGGTCCGTCGCCCGCTGCAGGTCGTTGGAAGCGCCCGTTGAGTTTTCCTGATAGACGATCTCTTCCGCGGCAATCCCGCCCAGCAGTACGCAAATACGGTTCTGCAATTCCGTTTTGGTGATCAATTGCCGATCCTCTTCGGGACGCTGTAGGGTGTATCCCAAGGCCCCCAGTCCGCGGGGAATGATCGACACCTTATGAACTGGGTCGACATGCGGTAACGAACAGGCGACCAGCGCATGGCCGACTTCGTGCCAGGCGACCCGTTGCTTCACTTCCTCGGGCATGACGCGAGCCGTTTTCTCGAGTCCCGCGACGACACGATCGAAACCTTCTTCGAATTCATCGTTGGTGACCGAGGTTTTATTTTTTCGGGCGGCCAGCAGCGCTGCTTCGTTGACCAGGTTTGCCAGATCGGCGCCGACGAATCCTGCGGTCAGCTTGGCCAAGTGCTTCAGGTTGACCTTATCATCCATTTTGACCTTGGCGGCGTGCACTTTCAAAATCGCTTCACGACCACGGATATCGGGCCGGTCAACAAGAATGTGCCGGTCGAATCGACCGGGTCGCATCAACGCCGGATCGAGGGTCTCGGGGCGATTGGTGGCTCCCAGGACGATCACGCTTTGATCGGATCCGAACCCGTCCATTTCGACCAAGAGCGCGTTCAGCGTCTGATCCCGCTCTTCTCCGCCACCGGGTGAACCATGGCTGCGGACTTTTCCGATCGCGTCCAGTTCGTCGATAAAGATAATCGCCGGGGACCGCTGACCGGCTTGCTGGAACATATCGCGCACACGCGCGGCCCCCACCCCGACAAATAATTCGACAAAGTCCGATCCCGACAAACCGAAGAATGGCACGCCGGCTTCGCCTGCCACGGCCTTCGCTAGTAGCGTTTTCCCCGTCCCGGGCGGACCGACCAGCAGCACGCCGCGAGGGATGCGACCGCCGAGTGCCTGGTACCGTCCCGGATTACGCAGGAAATCGACAATCTCGCGCAGTTCCTCGACGGCCTCGTCAATGCCGGCCACGTCGTTAAAGGTAATACCAATCTCTTCCTGGGCGAACAGTTTTCCCCGGCTGCGTCCGAAGGCGATGGCCGAACCAGGACCGCCCATGCGGCGAAACATCAGCCAGAAACAGCCCAGGCAGATGCCCGTGAACAGCGTTAAATAGATCACATCTCGCCAGGGCGAGGGGCCTTCGTCATAACCCCAGTCGGTGATCTTCTGTTTGCGAAGCAGATCGTCCAGTCGCGCCTTTTCGGCATCGCTCATACTGCCGACAGAGACCGTATATTGCTTGGGGTTGGGACTGGATTTCGACACGAATGCGTTTCGTGGCTGATCTTGAAATGTGATCGTCGTATGACCACGACGCAGGTCGTAGACATTGTTCGGGCCAAGCGTGTTTTCTTCCAGTCGCTTGATGAATTCGCTGTAGGTCAGCGTTTCTCCCCGCCACTTCGAGGAAAAACTAAACACGACCGCCCCGACCACGACGACGATCATCAGAAACCAGAAAAGGTTACTGGAGTTGCCCTTATCGGGACGCTTGTTACCGGGCTCGGGCCAATCGGACGGTCGTTTCGGTTCGGGCTTGGACATGAGCTAAGAAACACCCTGACGAACTGACTGCGTGCGATGAACGACCGCAGCCCAAAACATCGCGGTCGCACATGCCACCGCAGGACGCTTAACTCTAGGCCACCGTCCAGGCGTGGTCAACACTCTGCACGTGCCGGCTAACCGCTCGGACCGATTCACGGTAGCCCTGATCGTTCTAATCGTTGGTACTTACCAGATCCGGCGTGCAGCGAATCCCTCAGCAATGTTTGCATCAGGACGCTCATTTGTGCTTGGCCTGCTGCGGACAGATGGATTCCGTCGACGGTCGCTCCGCGAGTCGTGAGAACATTCGCAAACAGGCGCTTCGGGATCAAATTCGCATGGTGGCGAGCCGCTTGTCGCCTTTGCGAGGCACCGTAGGCCGCGCAGAAAGGCGGCAACGGTAGTTCGAACATCACGACCGTCCGTTCCGGGTGTACGACTTCGGTTAACAGTTGGTTCAGGTCGTCCTCAAACTGTGCGACCGGCAGTCCTTCGAGCAGGTCGTTGCCACCGATTTCCAAGACAACCAGGCCCGGCCGATTGGCGAGGAGCGCATTCTGACGTCGAGCCGATCGGAGCGTGGCGCCCGGTTGTGATGCATCGAGCACTTCAACTGCTGAAGTTCGCGACAGCTGACGGGGCCAAGTGTCTTCACCATCGTTTAACCTGCATGTCTCACAAGTCCTCTCGATCAGCGCGTCGGTTTCGCGATCTCCAATTTGCGCACATGCTCGCTCACGGCTGGCGTTCTCGGCGAGCGTGTTGAGCGTAAAATCAGGAACGGACTGGGGTCTCGGTCTTGG
>CAIQIR010000119.1 GCA_903871875.1 uncultured Schlesneria sp. | reverse complement strand
TTCTTAACACTGGTCATGAACTTGTTCATTAGTTTCCCTCTCTGTCAACACGCAGCCCGAATCCCGCACCAGGAACCCAAGCCTTTATCAAACTGAGACGTTCGATCTGTCGTCACTACACTGCGGCGACCACGAAACACCTCTGCACTCCAATAGGTACATCGCAAACCTAGGTCGGATTGGCGGAGGGTCAAATGGATTTGCAGGAAAAAAATGTGCGGCCGAGAGGGGCGCGTGAATTTCCCGCCGATTCGGTACAACCGATCACATCAACGCGATCCGCGCAGGCGCGGATCGGACGCATCGCGTAGGGCTTCACCCATCAGGTTGTAGGCCGTGATCGTCAGAAAGATGGCGAAACCGGGGAAGTGAATCAGCCAGGGTGCGTGCTGCAAGGCATCGCGGCCATCTGCCAACAAGCCGCCCCACGAAGGGGTTGGCTTGGAAATCCCCAGTCCCAAAAACGACAATGCGCTTTCGGTCAAAATGGCTCCGGCAATTCCAAATGTCGCCGAGACCAGAACCGGCGCCATCGCGTTGGGCAGCACATGCCGGAAGATGATTCGCGCCGGCGAATAACCCAACGCCCGCCCCGCCAGCACGAATTCCTGATCGACCAATCGCAGGAATTCCCCTCGCACCAGACGTGCGATGCCCGTCCAGCCGGTCAAGCCGATGATGACCATGATGTGAGTGATGCTGGGCCCAAAAAAGGCCACAATGGTCAGGATCAAGAAGAACGTGGGGAAGCAAATCATGACTTCAATCAGGCGTGAAATGATCAGATCGCAAACTCCCCGGAAATAACCGGCCAACGCGCCCACCACGATCCCGATCGAAACATAAATCGCCACGGCCACCAGTCCCACTGAAAGGCTGACGCGACCACCCCAGATCAGACGGCAGAACACGTCACGCCCCGACTCGTCGGTTCCCAGCCAATGCTGGCTACTCCAACGCGAAGTGACCGCCGTGGCCGCCGCTTCTTTTCCGGCAGGACGCCAAGCCGCCGGATACCAGGCGGGTGGTGCCGATTTTCCGGCGAGATCGTATTCGTCCAACCCATACACAATCGGCGGCCAAATCACCGAATCGAAGACGACGGGCGCTTTCGCTGCCGTCTCATCCGCGGCGAAGACGCCGCTTTTGTAATCGGTGCGATCCACACGAGCCGGGACGCACCACCACCAGAGACCGCCCGCCAGGAGGGGAATGACCAATTGAATCCCGGCCAGCCACCACAGCGAACGACTTTCCTGCCGTGCCGCAAGCAGGCGGCGTAGCAGCCAAGTCCAGGCCGGTGACAGCAAAAACAACGACGTGGCGCACAGAAAAACAATGTCGAGACCATTCAATGACGCGAACACGGGCCAATGGGTTCGCGAAACCAGAGCGACCTCTTTGGCATCGAATCCTGAACGCAGTTCGCGCTGCAGCCGTTTGAGTTCTTCGATCGAGTTGGATTGGTCCGGCGATTTGGCGGCAGCCAACATCTGCTGACCAATACTCCGTAGCAACGTCGCCTTTTCGACCGGCAGAGCGTCCGCCATGATGTTGACCTGTAGCGCGATCGTCTTGAGGAATCGCACGGAATCAATTTTGGTCGGCGCGCCGGCACGCGACTCGATGACTTGGGTCAGCGTCGCTCGCAACGTTCGAGCCGCTTCCTGGTACTCAAATCGGTTGAATCCGAAGTAGTACAACGGAGACGCATTCGCCAGTAGCGGGGCGAAGACGCTGGCGGTGATCAGGATCAGAATCACGACGGAAGCGAAGAGCGCGAGTCGGCGTTTGCGAAATTCTCGCCAAATCAAAGCCCACTGGCCTTGTCCTTGCGACGAGGTCGTCGCGGCCGACACCGCGTTCACTGAATTCACTGCCACAAATGCCCTTCCTTCCGTCACCACCCACCAACAGGATTTGACATGTCGGCGGGTCGGGGGTCTTGCGGCGCAGATAGTAGCAAAGCAGTTCGCCGAATCGAAGTCGACAATTCCCCGCTATTCGTGCACTTTGACAGACGACGACGTTGCCCGGACTTCGTAGAATCAGGGTGGTCACGACGGTGACATTGTTTTTTGCCTGTCCCCATCGAGACTCCAGGCTGTCCGTTGCTTGATTTGTCCCTACTCAGAAAGTTTTCCTCGCCGTGAGCGCTCGTCAATCGCGACTCATTGAAGATTTGGCGGGCATCTTTCAAGGGGAGATCCATTGTGATCCCCTTTCGCAAGCGTTGTATGCCAGCGATGGCAGTCTGCATCAAATTACGCCGTTTGGCGTCGCCTGCCCCCGCAATCGCGAAGACGTTCTGACGTTAATGCGCTACGCGGCCGAAGAGCGTTTGCCGATCGTGGCTCGCGGTGCGGGCACCAGCGTCGGCGGCGAAGCGCTGGGATCGGGAATCATCGTCGATTTCTCACGTCACATGGACAAGATCGAAGAAATCGGTTCCCAAACCGTTCGAGTACAACCTGGAGTAGTCCATAGCCGATTGAACCGACTTCTGCAGGAATCAGGACGTTATTTCCCGCCCGATCCTTCGAATACCGCAACCACCACCATTGGCAGCATGCTGGCACTGGATTCGGCCGGTTCGCACTCAATTCGGGTCGGCTCAACACGGGACCACGTCATCAGCATCGAAGTCGTGTTGGCCAACGGCATGGTCTTCGAAGCGGCGAACGAATCGCTGGAAAGCCTGGCCGTCGCGGACGCCGATTCTCCACTCGAAGAAACCGTGGCTCTCAAACGGATGCTGGCCGGTCGCCTCGCCACATTGCTGACGGAACATGCCAAGCTGATTGAAGAAAAGCAGCCTGCCCGGCAATTTCGCAATCGCGCTGGCTATATGTTGCGCGGGGTTCTTTCCGAACGAAAGGTCTCGTTTCCACGATTGTTGATTGGTTCCGAAGGCACTCTGGGCCTATTCACCGCGGCCACGTTACGAACATCGGCCTTACCCGCCCATCGCTGTGCCCTGCTGATCCTGTTTGAATCCGTGGAATCGGCCGTGCAGGCCGTTCAAACCATCGCCAAGCAACATCCCAGCGCCTGTGATCTAATGGATCGTCGCTTGTTGACGTTGGCTCGAGACGTCGATCCACGTTTTGCCACCTTGATTCCCCCCGCCGCCGAAGCCGCGTTGATTGTCGAGTTGACGGGCTTCAGTCAGACCGAAATCACCTTGCAGGTGCATGACTTGATGCTGCGGATGAAGGATCTACCCGACGCCGGTCGGTCGTTGTTTGAAGCGACGACCTTTGACGAGATCGAATTTCTGTGGTCATTACCCTATCGGGTTGTACCACTACTGAATCGCGCTCGTAGCGAAACATCGCCGTTACCGATTGTGGAAGACATTGCCGTTCCGCCGGATGCGCTACCCGATTTTGTGGCCCGGGCCCGGAAAGTCCTGCAAAAGCACGAAATCACGGCGTCACTCTACGCCCACGCCGCCGCGGGCCAATTGCACATCCGGCCATTCCTGCCGATACCACTCAATGCCCGACGCATGGAGAATATGGCGCGGGATCTCTATCACGCCGCGCTGTCTGTTGGCGGATCGATCAGTGGTGAACATGGTCTGGGAATTTCCCGGACGGCGTTTCTGCGATCGCAATATGGCGAACTGTATCGTGTCTTTCAGCAGATTAAGGCGATCTTCGACCCTCATCAGCTGTTAAATCCAGGCAAAGTGCTGAGTGACGATCCGCACCTGACAATCAATCACCTTCGACCGCTGCCAATCGACCCATCACCGCTGGTGGAACTGCAATTGAACTGGTCTCCCGCCGAATTTGGAGCGGCGGCCACGGCTTGTCACGGTTGTGGTGCCTGCCGCACGCGGGAACCCGATGCCCGCATGTGTCCCTTCTTTCACGTGACACCGGCGGAATCGCATTCACCTCGCGCAAAGGCCAATGCCATCCGGGCGATCTTCGATGGGCGTCTTCCTGCGCACGAATTGGCTTCGGGAAACATGCAGCGGTTATCCAGCCTGTGCTTCAACTGTAAACAATGCGAACTGGAATGCCCGACCAGTGTCAACATTCCCCATTTGATGCTCGAAGCGAAAGCCCAGCACGTCGCCGCCAATGGACCGAGAACCTCCGAATGGTTTCTCTCGCGCGTGCATGCCTGGGGCGACCAACTGTGCCGACTGTCCTGGTTGATCAATCCGCTGCTCAACACCAGCAGCTTCCGTTGGACCCTGGACCGTCTGTTTGGGATCGCCCGGCGACGGAAACTGCCCCCCTTCGCACGACGCCCTTTTTTGAAAAGCGCCCCGCGCGAGTGGCTGTCACCGCCGGCATCCCTGCGAGAACCTCATCCGGTCATCTATTTTGTTGACCATTTCGCCAACTATCATGATCCGGAACTGGCGTACGCCTTCGGCCGAATTGTCGAACACCAGGGACGAAAACTGCATGTCCCGCCGACGCAGGTACGATCGGGAATGGCCTTTATCTCGACAGGGGATCTCGACGCGGCTCGATCGCTGGCGGAAAAGAACATTCGCATCTTAGCGGAATTTGCTCGTGAAGGTTGTCCGATCGTCTGTACCGAACCCGCGGCGGCGATTTGCCTGAAACTGGAATACCCACAGATCATCGATCATCCCGACGTGCGCCTCGTCGCCGATCATGTCATCGAAGCGGGTGATTTTCTGGCCCGTTTACATGCAGCGAATCAATTGCGAACGGACTTCGCCCCCCTGTCATTCCGGGCCAACTACCACACCCCCTGTCATCTGCGAACATTGGGAAGAAATACGCCCCTGATTGAATTGTGTGGGCTGATTCCGCAGTTTCAGGCAACGACCGTCGACCGCGGCTGCTCGGGATTGGCAGGCACATTTGGCCTGACGCGCGAGCACTTTGACGAATCGCTTGCCATCGGACGCCAGCTGATCGAACAAATGCGTTCTGATCAAATCGATCTGGGTTTGACGGAGTGCAGTAGTTGCAAGCTGCAAATGGAGCAGCAATCACCCATACCGACGCTGCATCCCTTGAAGATGCTGGCACTCGCCTACGGCCTGATGCCCGAAATTCGTCGACGATTCAAACCGAATCTCCGCAAACGGGTCACGTCCTAAGTCGTGGCCAACCCGCGTTATGGTTGTCGATGACGCGAGGTCGGCCTAAACTCTTCAGGCCTCGTGTTCCCGCCGTCTGCATCCCGCCGATCGACAACTTCAGAGGATCATCCATGAGTGAACCTGCCCCGTCTCCCGCTGCACCGATTCGGCTGACCAGCACCCAGTGGCTGATTTGCGTGATCGCATCGATTGGTTTTGCGTTCGATATCTACGAATTGCTGATGCTGCCGCTGGTGATTGGGCCGGCTTTAAAAGAATTGGGTGACATTACACCGGCCAAAAAAGAACTGTTTGCGTTCTGGTTTGGCCTGATGTTTTATGTGCCGGCAGTCTGCGGCGGCATTTTCGGGCTGCTGGGCGGCTACCTGACCGACCGCCTGGGACGTCGACGGGTGCTGACCTGGAGTATCCTGCTCTATGCGCTGTCGGCCTTCGCGGCAGGATTTTCAACCAACCTGCCGATGCTGTTGTTCTTCCGCACGACCACCTTCATCGGTGTCTGTGTCGAATTCGTCGCCGCGGTCGCGTGGTTGGCGGAACTGTTCGACAACCCGACACAGCGAGAGAAGGTTCTGGGCTATACGCAGGCGTTCTCCTCCATCGGTGGATTGCTGGTCGCGGTTGCGAACGGATTGATTCTGCAATATGCGAATTTATTGCCTGAGATTGGCCTGCCGGCGTTCTTGAATCTGTTCGGTGGACAGATCTCCGCTCCGCACGCCGCCTGGCGGTATACGCTGATGTCCGGTTTGATTCCGGCCATTCCGTTGATTGTCATTCGCCCCTTCTTGCCTGAATCACCGAAATGGGCTCAAAAGAAGCAAGCGGGAACATTGCGTCGCCCCAGCATTGCCGAACTGTTTTCGCCCGAACTGCGCATGACCACGATCATCACGACCCTCATGTTCGCTTGCAGCTACGGAGTGGCATTTGGAGCGATTCAGCAGATGCCGCAAATCGTCGGCGGGATCGACGCGGTGAAAGCCGAAACGGCGGAAAAGGTAAAGATCGCCAAAGAGAAAGAAGAAGACCCGGAAAAGGCCAAGGCCGTAGCCGGTCGAGTCGCTGGTGAAATTCGACAGAAGAAAGCCGCGGAATATACCAAGGCACAGGAAATCGGCGGTCTGGTCGGTCGCTTCGGTCTGGCCGCGCTGGTCGTGTATTTCGCCAGTCGTCGCAAGCTGCTGCGAGTGTTTCTGATTCCCGGAATGATCCTGACACCGCTGATTTTTATTGGGTTTGCTCGCGGGCAGGAAATCACGTTCTTCAGCGCCGATATCAGCTGGATCCCTGGATTTCACGGTTTTCATCTGTCGTTGCTGGGGATCGGAATTTTCATCGCGGGATTGTTCACGGTGGCCCAGTTCAGTTTCTGGGGAAATTATCTGCCGCACGCTTATCCGATGCACTTGCGCGGGACGGGCGAAAGTTTCGCCGCCAATATTGGCGGCCGGATGATCGGCACCCCCTTCGCTGCCGTCACCCAGTACTTGGCGCTGCAGGGGTTTGTTCCCGGCGCTTCGCCCGAAGCCAAAACGGCCTATGTCGCGGCGGGCGTGGCCGCTGTCCTGTTCTTGACGAACTTGATCCTGTCGTGCTTCCTGCCAGAACCTAAAGGCGAGCAAGACTGATCTGTTCATTTGACCATAGACTTCCGGCGTCTCGCGCAGTCGACGCCATTTACAGGCACACTTTCATTTGCCAAACTGTGTTGGGGATCGGTCAGGCGTGTGCCAATCCGATCAGTGTGCCTTCGATTTGACCTCCGTGCAGATAGGATTGTCGATGAAACAGTTTTTGACCGTCATGGCGCTTGCGCTTGTTTCCGTCTCCGCGATAGGATTGGCGGCCGAATCGGCCAAGGAAGAAGGGTTCGTCCAACTATTCGACGGCAAAAGCCTGACGGGCTGGAAAGTGGGCGAGCATCCCGAAAGCTGGACACTGAAAGACGGCGAGATTATCGGCAAAGGCCTGCGTAGCCACATTTACTATGTTGGCGATGACAAGCCATTCGTCAATTTTGAGCTGCGAGTCGACGCGAAGACGGAACCCAAGTCAAACGGTGGAATCTACTTCCATACGAAGTATCAGGACGAAGGCTGGCCTAAAGTGGGCTTCGAAGCTCAAGTTAACAACAGCCATGGCGATCCAAAGCGAACCGGAAGCCTGTACAACGTGGTCAACGTTCTGGAAACCTACGTTCCCGACGGCGAATGGTATACCGAGACGGTGATCGTTAAGGGCAAGAAAATCACCATCAAGATCAATGACAAGGTGGTCGTTGACTATGACGAACCCGCCGACGTCAAGCCCCAAGGCGACTGCACCCGCGTGCTCGGCAGCGGTACGTTCGCCCTGCAAGCTCACGATCCCGGCAGCACCGTTCACTTCAAGAATATTCGAGTGAAACGACTCGACTGACGTCCCGTTGAATAGGAATTGTATCGACCGCAGGGGGGATAACGGATGTCCCTCCTGTGTGGGTCGATCATGGCGAGTTCTGATTTGGTGACATTCGGCGGCGAAATTGCCCCGTGATGACAAGCTTGCATCAGGACCGTCCGCCGATACAATTCACGCATCCTCTATGGTGGCTATAGCTCAGTTGGTAGAGCGCCAGATTGTGGTTCTGGATGTCGCCGGTTCGAGCCCGGTTAGTCACCCTCAGCCCCGAAATTCGGGGCTTTTTTCATTTTGCGATTCGGGAGGGACGGTTCTTCGTCCTCATGGCGTGGCCCCATCATGTCCCCACTTTCCGAAGCGTTGTCGATCGCGATCGAGCATCACCAGAGCGGTCGGCTGCCGGTGGCGGAACAGATTTATCGTCAGATTCTGCAGGCGGACCCGAATTGCTACGACGCCATTCATTTACTCGGGGTCATCGCCCGCCAGGTCGGAATGCACGACGTCGCTGTCGAACTGATCAGCCGCGCCATCCAAATCAAAGGCAATGTCCCCGAGTTTCATAACAATCTGGGCGGCGCCTATCTCGAC